>CALLKX010000013.1 GCA_938083085.1 uncultured bacterium | reverse complement strand
GCCCTCCGGAGCTCGCGGCTCCATGCCGGGTCGATGCGAATCGCATGGCGCCCCCAATGCCTCACGGCTGCGATCTCCATCCCTCCCCGAACACATTGAGGGAGCGCTGGCGAAAGCCGCGCCATCAACCAGTGGCGCTCGCCCGATCGAGGGATGCCCGGCGAGCTAGATGAGCTCTATCGGCTCATGAGGGCCGGGGGGCGGTGACCGCTGACCTCAATGAGCTCGCTCCGGACTCATCGGCCGGCGAGCGGCACCCGGTGGCGTCTTTCGAGGTAGACCGCAGCGGCCGAGGGGGGGGCGAGGATCTCGACGGTGCGTCCCTTGCAGGAGAACATCCGGAGCATGGGGCCGCGCTCGCCCGTCTCGGGAGACTCGATGGCGCAGCTCATGAGGCTTGACGGAGCAAGCTCCGCCGGAAGCTCGAGGACCACGGGCT
Source organism: uncultured bacterium (assembly GCA_938083085.1). Lineage (GTDB taxonomy): Bacteria > Planctomycetota > UBA1135 > UBA1135 > Saltatorellus. Next base: position 144,595 of record CALLKX010000013.1, on the reverse strand, counting down.
CCATGCGCTCGAACTCGGATCGAGTGAGGTGGATCGGTCCAGCTGGCACCGCCAGCTCCTTCCAGAGGACTGAGCCGTCCGAAACCTCCACGAGCAGCGTGACCCGCGACCCGTCCGTCCCCGGGGGTGCAAGGCAGGAGAAGCGTCCGTCCTGATAAGCCAGCTCCTCCGACTTCCGTACGCCGTCCTTCATGAAGATCATCTGCCCGGAGAACGCACCCTCCACGTCCAGGGACACGGCGACGCCTCGTGGCGTCGCAAATCGCACACGCGGCCTCAACGTCACCTCTTCAGACGACACCTCGAAGGTGATCGACGATGGCTCGATCGACTCGAACCGCTCTCCGCTTTCGAGTTGCATGTCTCCGAGATAGACGAACGTGGCGCTCATCGATCCCCCCGGGGCTCCGAGGACCGACTTCGAGGCTCCCGGGACCACCGAAAGAGAGATTCCGCCACCCGTGTCGGTGGACTCGAGCATCGTGACCGAAACCCGCCCATCGAGCGGACTCTCGACGGTCTCTCCGTCGACCTCCAACACGGGGGCGATGGTCACGCTCAAGGGGCCTGACCGGATCAACCCCAGGTCGAGCGAGGGAGCGTCCAGTCGGAAGCGTTGCTGATAGAAGATCTCGCTGCCTGGCGAGGTACGGAGGTAGCCCGTCAGCACGTAGTCCGCGTGAGGCAGCCCCGCGAAGGAGAACCGGCCGTCCTCGTCGGGGGCCCCCGAGGGAAGCGCTTCGATGCGCCGTACGCCTCCGCCCTCCCAGTACCTCTTCAAGAACACAGGGGAAGGGTCACCCGCGGTCCAGAAGTCCAGCTGCCCGGTGACGCGGCCCGTTTGGAGGGGCGCCGTGCGAACCACGCGTCGGTCTCCCTCGGCAAGCAGAATGCTGCTGGAGAGGGCCCCGTTCGGGTCCACGCTGGGTTCCACCACGGTGACCCGGCCATCCGGACCGCTCAGCACCGTCTCCTCGAGTGGATCGGGGACGACGCGGAGGGCCTTCGCCTCGCTGTAGTCCAGCCGATAGGCCCCAGCGCTCAGTCCAGGCCAATCCAGTCGGTCGGGCGACACGCGCCGGGTGAAGGTGGAGGACACCGCCGGGACCAGGTCAGAGGCGCCGCCCAGCAGGTCCCCGATGGTCGGCCGCGTGGGGGCGGTGCCATCGGGAGCGTCATCGAGCTCGAACAGGAGCCATCCCCAGGCATCCGCCCACGCATCGTCCACGGGGCGCCTCGAAGCAGCATCGGCCTGGAGGCGCGGCTGCGCCTCCGCCCCCTCCAACCCCACCAGAGAGACCCGCGCGAGCTCCTGAGACGCCGGGACCCCGCCCTCGAGGCTCGTGGTCTCACAGATCAGCGGCAGACGCCCTGCGCGGCCGACCAGCACGCGCGGGCCGAGCGCCTTGAGGCGTGAGACGTTCAACCCCTCGTCGTCCAAAGCGAGCTCAAGGCCGAGCAGGCCGCCGCCCGAGCCCTCACCCAGGAATCGAAGCGCCTCCGCACCGGCTACCCGCTCGCGCGAGGCCGCCTCCGCAGTTCGAGCCCCGCCTGCCCGCGCATGGTCCAAAGAAGGTGGCTGTGTCCGCTGTCCCGCCCCATCCTCGAACCTCTGCACGTGGTTCGAGGAGGGGGGAGCGCTGCCGCCGCCTCGCTCATCCGCAATCCGCCGAAGAGCGAAAACGACGACAACCACGACCCCCGCGATCAGGATGGCGGTCCTGAAGGCAGCGGACGGCCTTGTTGTCGGGCTTTTCATCACGAGCTCGAATCAGTGGAACACGAGGATGCCGTGCTCCGAAGCAAGGTGACCCAGCTCCTCTTCCGAGGTCACGACATACGTCGCGGGACTCTTGGGTCCAAGCTGCTGTTGTCCGTCATTGGCGTCGAAAGAGATGTGCCACGACGATCGTGCCCATTGATCGATCCAGGCCCGCGGGAAGGTCCCGGGAACCAGGCCGACCGAGTCCACAGAGAGGTCGCACTTCGCGGCGGAGAGCGCCCAAACCTCAAGCGCCGCCGCTTCACCTGCGGCCTGCAGGGGCCTTGCCGTCCCACCGGTCGAGGAGGTGTACCTGACATTTGAGTCCCAAGGGGTGTTCCAGGTCAGGTCGATGGAAGACCCCAGTTGGCCGGCAGCACAGTAGTAGCTACCCGAGAGACTCATCGAACCCACCGTGATCAGACTGCCCTCGCTGGAGGCTTCGAGTGCCTGTTCGACTGACACCGAGGCCTGCCCGGAGAGGTTGGTGATCAGTTCTGTGCTCACGAGGCCCCGCACAGTCGCTTCGTATTCCCACAGGGTGGCCCTCGCTCGCGGTGCGCGGCAATTCCCCTTGAGATAGATCATCTCGGACGATCCCAAGAGGTACCGCCAGACGGCGCCGCTCTTCGACTCGCTGGAGGCTGGCTTGGGGGTGCCAAAGTGGCCATTGCCACAAAATCCGTCGCCATCCACGTCCGCGCTCCACGGCTGGGTCGAGGCGTGTGCGTCCATCTTGAACGCTGACGTGCCGTTCCCTCCTTTCGAGATTCGATCCGCTTGCCGCCGCCAGTGGACATCGTCCGGGTGGAGGTCGCCACTGTTCACCTTCTCAGCTGTGACGTTGACGACCGTCATACCCACAGGGAGGTCACCCTGCCGGCCCACTGCCAAGTTGGTCTCGGCCGCCTGCAGCGGGTAAGCAATCGCATGTGAGTTGAAGAGGGCTCCTGCGGCGACAAGCAGGAGGCGCCCAGTTCGCCCAAGCGCGCTTGCTCTCAGGGTCGTTGATCTGGTTTGGAGGCGTGATTTGATTTGTCGGATCATGGATTCAAGGAAGTCAGAGGTTGAAGCCTCGCCACTCCGCGAGGCCCGACCGACTGAACCATCGACGTGGACGGAAACCCAGAAGGCGTTGGCGCGCCAGCTCTGCAGGGTCCGTGAAGGCGGTGCAATGTGGCTTGCCTGCCGAATTCCGTGATTCCAGACACGGGTCTCGGTGAGTAGCGAAGTTACCCACAAGCCCAACTCCTGCGGGAATACGCTCTCCGCGTGCGCCGCATGGGGGCCCCGATTAGGCGGACAAGACCTTCGGGCTGCGCCGTGGAGCGGCGCAGTGGGGGGGGCGCAGGCGGAGCACGGTGAGCGCGCTCAGCGGTGCAAGCCCCCGCCCGCGCGAGCCAATTCAGGGTGGTTCAGCCCCACTCACGGGGAGGGCATCCTTGAAATATGAGGTGGAGTGAGGGTTCCGTCCCGTCAGACCAGCAGGATGCTGGTAGGCACAGATGAGGTCGACCAAGCGGCCCCTGACGCTCTCGGGGATCATCGGCCACGCCGCGAGCAGCCGTTGGAGGTCCTGATCAGGGTGAACGGCGGCATCGGAACGCGAACGGCCACCGGCACTATCCGCCCCCATGGCCCCGCGGATGGGGGAAGTGCCGTTGCCGGAACCGGACCCTCCCTTGCGACGCTCAAGAAGTGCCCGCGAGGAACTGGAGTCGCATGACTCCCCGTCCGCAGCGCCGCCGGCCTGAGGCGCGGACCACTGAGCGGACCCGACGTCATCGCGCCCCTGAGCCATGCCAACGCAAGAGCCGCCTGCGCCGAGCCTTCCGTCGTCACTCGTCTGACCCGGGACGGGGGTTCGACTCCCCCCGCCTCCACCATCCCCACAACGCGGAACGCGCCCCACACCGATGGGGCGCGTTCCGCTGTGGATTCCGGGGTAGGGGACGGCACCCCGGGGGGTCCTGAGACGGCCCCTTTCGCAGACCACTCGATGCCGTTCTGCGACCGGCGGCCAGGAGGTCGTGCCCCCGCCGAGGACGGGGCAGTGAGGAGGCGGAGGCCCTGGCCGGGCGCCAGAGGGCGCGCGAGGGTCGTGCACTCTGGCCCCGTGCCAACCTGGGGCGAGCCCTGGGCCCCGCCGTCAGGACTGGCCGTCAGGGCTGGCCGCGTCAGACTTGGCCGGCCTGGACGATGACTCACATCATGGCCAAGTCCGCCTCGTCCGTGGCCAGAGGCTGACGCTCAGAGGGTCGACCTCAAGGGCCGCTTGAGCATGCAGACGAGGCATTCTCGGGGGCGTCGATCGGCCGACCAACGGGAGCACGGGGCGGCCCCGAACGGTCCGGGGTCAGGACCGCGCCGATCAGCGCGCGCGACGGTTGTTGTCCGCGTCGCCCTCGGCGTCGGCGTTGGCCTGGGTGTTGGCCTTGGTGTCGGCCTGGGTGTCGGCCTGGGTGTCGACCTTGGGTTCCAGGAAGCGATGCAGCGTCGATTGAAGGTCTGTGAGCTTGATGGGCTTGCTGAGGAATCCATCCATGCCAGCGGCATTGCACGCCTCTCGCGACTCGTTCAACACATTGGCCGTGACCGCGATGATGGGGGAGCTGTAGCCACGCTCGCGCAGGGTCCGTGTCGCCTCAAGACCGTCCATCACCGGCATCTGGCAGTCCATCAAGACAAGCTGAAAGGTCCTCTGCTTCAGAACCTCGACGGCTTGCGCTCCATTGCTGGCGACCTCGCACTGGACGCCGAGCCGCTCCAGCATGGCCGACATCACTCGCTGGTTGACGAGGTTGTCCTCGACCAGCAGGACGTCACCGGAGAACCCAACGATCGAGAAACCCGTGGCCCTCTTTCGTTCTGTTGCCAGGACCGCGTCAGCCAGTTCCCGACGGGTGACCGGGGCTGCGATCATGCTCTCCACCACGTCGCCTCGGTGCTCGCTGACCCAGGACCACTCCGTGATGATGATCCTGCGGTTGGGGATCGACGACAGGGAGGTGAGGACTCGGCCGAGGCCAGGGCCGCGATTCAAGATCACCACCGCGGCTCCCGGCGCCTCCTCCGGCGTCACCACCTCCGATGCCCCGAGCGCCACGAGGTAGCGCCTCGCGACGTCGCGACTCCGAGTCAGGTCCCCACGGAGGACGAACTGGACTCCGGTGAGGTCGGGGAACGAGGCCTCGAGCCTGGCAGTCTCCAGGTCGAACTCTGCAGCGAACTCCGCACCCTCGCCCGGACGGCTCTGCACCTCGATGGTCCCGCCCATGAGCCCGACGAGCTCCCGGCAGATCGACAACCCCAGCCCGGTGCCGCCAAAGCTCCGCGTGGTTGAATCGTCGGCCTGCTGGAAGGGCGCGAAGAGCCCAGGGATTGCGTCCTCCGCGATTCCGACGCCGGTGTCTTTGACGACGAGTCGGAACCGAGCTCGGTCCGACGACGAGTCCACCAAGAGCAGGCGGATCCCGACGCGACCCTGGTCCGTGAACTTGATCGCGTTGCCGACCAGGTTGACCACCACCTGCTTGAGACGCGTCGGGTCACCGACCACCCCGCCCCCGTTGATCGGGACGTCGCAGGTCAACTCGATCCCCTTCTTGTAGGCCGAATGGGCGAGGAGGCGCGCGCAGTCCTCGACCAGGTCTGCCAGGTCGAACGGAATGGCCTCGAGCCCGATCTTGCCCGCCTCGGCCTTCGAGAAGACCAACACGTCATCCAGGATCTCAAGCAGGTGCTCGGCGGCGGAGACGGCCGTGCTCAGGTTGCCCTGCTGCGGAGGGCTCAGCTGGTCGAGCTGCAGGAGTTGGAGCATGCCGAGCACGCCGTTCATGGGAGTCCGGAGCTCATGGCTCATGTTGGCGAGGAACGCCGACTTGGCCCGCTGAGCCCCACGGGCGGCCTCCATGGCCCGACGCGTCTCCGCTTCAACCCGCTTGCGTTCGGTGATGTCGCCGATTACCCAGAGGACGAAGTTTGAAGGGTCCTCCTCGTCGCCAACGCGGGTCCGCGACAGCTCCACGTCAATCACGGACCCGTCCTCCCTGAGAGCCTCCGCCTCGACCTTGCGGCTGCTCTCCACTGGTGCGCTGATCCAGTCTGAAAACATGCGGCCTCGGACCCTCTCACCCTCGAGTCCAAACATGCGCTCGAAGGCCGGGTTGGCCTCCATGACGCGGCCCTCAGGATCCACGCTGACAATGCCGTCGAGCACGTTCCCAAGGATGGCCCTCTGGAGCTGCTCCTTTCGATTCAGCGCAGCCTTTTCCTCGAGGGCCTCGATGAGCGCCGCGACCTGCGGCGCGACACCACGGACGACGGCAAGCTCCTCCTCCGTGTAGGGCTCGCCCCCTCGAACAAGGGCAAGCTTGCCGTACTGTCGTTCTCCCTGATGGAGCGGGACCCCTGCGAACCAACGTCCGTCCTCAAGCTGCAGCACTGCCGTTGCTTGAGAGGGACTCCCAGGTGCGACCCTGGGCGCGCCACTGCAAACGGCACACGTGCTCTGACTGGCGTGCTGAAGGCAGGCGGCCTCGCTTGAGGTGAGGTCGATGACGGTGGCCAGCAAGGCCTCGTGAACTTCGGTGTCGTCACAACCAAGCAGGTGAAGCTGCTGGGCACGCGATAGCGCCTCCAGCAGCCGAACGGTTTGGGCCTGCCGAGAGCGGGCGCGTCCCAGCCGCTCGACCATCGCGTTGAAGCCGGCGGCCACTCTCCCGATCTCGTCGTCCCTGAGGACCGGAACACGCGCATGAAAGTCGCCGCTCGCCACGGTGTCCACGGCGACCTCGAGCCCCCGGAGCCTCCGGGTGAGGAGGGAGCCCAGGATGAAGCTGAACAGGGCCACCAGCGCCATCTCGAACAGGGCGAGCTCAAAGGCCCGACGCTTGGCGGCGGCCACGATCGCGAAGGTCTGTGAGGTATCGAGCCCCACCTCGACTCGACCGTACAGGTCCCCGGCAACCTTGATCGGCGCCGCGGTGTCGAAGATTCCATCCTCAAGGGTGTCGGCGAGGGAGCGATCAGGGGTGCGGCTCGATAGATCCCCCAGGCCTTCCCGCGAGACGGAGGCGAGCACTCGGCCCTCCTCATCGATCACGCGCACGTAGAGGAGCGAGGTGTCCTGCAGCGCCGTCTCCGCCGTGTCATTGATCGTCGCCAGGTCCCCCGAGGCCATCGCATCCTTGAAGGTGGACGACAAGAGCTGGACAGAGGTCTCGGCTCGAACCCGGATCTCCTGCTCCTGGGCCTGCTCGAAATAGCGGATGCCGGTGACGACGAGGATCAAGAGAACCACCCCCTCGATCAGCGCGACGCCGAGGATGGTCCGCGCCCGAAGGGAGAGCGCCCGAGACCGTCGCGGCTGTAATCCGCGCGCTGGGACTACCTGGCTCAGAGTTGCTCCAGCTTCAGGGCCCGGACGTCGTCCCAATCGGCGTCCCGTCCGCGCTCAAAGCCCTTGATGCGGATGGGCTCGAGAAGGGCCATGCCCTCGGGTGTTTCATGCAACTTCACGAAAGCCTCCTGGATGGCCGCGACCACATCAGCGGGGACGCGGGAGTGAGCCGCGATCGCGTGTGGCGTGAAGCCCTCGCTGGTCCAGATGATCTTGAGTTGGTCCGCCACCTCGGTGGGCATCGCGTTGAAGGTGCGGACCACCCCGCCTCCGGCCGCAATGGTCCCGGACGCGACGTTCCGGTACACCGAATCGTGAGAGCTCACGAACTTCTTGGTCACCTTGACACCTGATGAGGCGCACTCGGCCAGGGGAAGCAGCGTGGCCGCGAAGGCCGCAGGGGCGGGGAAGGCCACCTCGAGGCCATCGAGATCCTCGATGCTCTCCAGATCGCTGTCCACACGAGCCACCACGATCCCCTTGATCCGCTTGTCCTTGGCCCTCGCGAGAGCCTCATAGCCGGCGGAGTCATGGAACACCTCGTAGTGGTAGGGGTTCATGTAGGCCAGATCGGGTTTCCCCTCAGCCAGGCTGCCCTCGAACTCCGGAATGTCCTTCTTCGTCCGAAACCTCAACTCCACCCCGGCCGATTCCGAGACGGCCTTGAGCAGGGGAGCCCATTGCGCGGCCGACTTGGTCGCCGACTGCTGCGGGACGACACTGAAGGTGTACGTCCGGACCTCTTCGACAGAAGGCGAGTTCTGGCGTTGCGCGGTCGGGGCCGTGCTCGAGCTTGAATCCGGCTCGGAGGCTGTGGCCGGCGCTTTGCCGCAGCCAGCGCACCAGCCGGAGGTCAGGATCAAGAGCAGGATCAGAGCGCGGGCAAGCATCATCTTCCGGGCAGAGGGAGAGGAGGGCTGGTGGATGGCGGTGCGCGGCTTCCGCTGCGCGAGGCTGGCGAACGAGGCGCGGACGCCTGATACCGCGCGGCGACTCGACCGCGAATGCTCCCCAAGGCTCATGTGCCGAATGAAGGTGATCGCAGCCTCACGTCGCTGTCTACCGAGTCTACTTCTCTGATTTTCCCAACGCCTTCGATCCAGGGGAAACCCCGACTCGCAGCGCCGTATGGCACGTCAGCAGATGCCCTTACTTGGCCTCGCTGACCCGGCAGTGTGCCTTTGCACCTTCGATGTCGACATAGACCGTCACGCGGCGCCCATCAGACGCCACCTGCCAGGCCGTGAGGAGGCGGTCTGGATCGGTCGCGTTCTCTCCGAACCGGCTGCCCGGGACATAGTCGAGCGCCTGAGCTCCCTCAGGATCCTCACCGTGGGCCAACAACGCCTCACGGCAGATTCGCTCGACGGTGACGATGGCCCAGCTCCCGTCGGGATTTCGCACTCCGACGGCGGAAACCTCGACGGTCGTCGACGTGTCGAGGACCCGAGCCAACGTCAGGACGCCGATCGCAGCAAAGAGCACCGCCCAGACCACCTTCAGCGCGAGCGAGAGGCCGCCGAACGGGTTCGGGCCAGACTCGCCCCGTGCCTCGGCCAGTGAGTCATTCTTCATGGACGAAGGCTAGCTTGTCGAGGCCAAGGACGAACGCGGCTCCTGCCAAGTCCAGGCGCGGGCTGCCCCTCCGGGCGCCACGACGCGGCCTGAGGGCCATTTGGCCTGCGGCCGTCATGGCTGGGGCCTGGCCCGCCCGGCGAATCGGCTCGACCCGAACAGGGATCCGGGGGTGGGCGTTGAACCCCGACGATGGGTGAAGGACACTCCAAGACCCATGCGACGCGCCCATTTGATCGCCGTTCTCATTGCCGCCAGCCTCGCTGGCTGCCGGGGAGCCTCTGTCGCCACCCAGAACCTGGATGTGGTCCTCAGCTCAACCGATAACTTCCGCTACCGGGGCGCGACCACCAATCGGTGGAAGGACCTGATGGTCACGGGGCTGAACTCCGTCCGCTCGGTGGTCAGCGCGGCGGATCGGCCGCAGTCGCTGCAGACCATCTCCAACCCCACAGAGTTCGCGTTCGAGAACCTCCTCGACCTCTCGGCCTCGACCCAGGGCCCGGTGGCCTGGAGGCACAACGAACAGGTTCGCGTGGTCGCGCGCTTCGCCGTCTACGCCCCCAGCCAGCTCTGCCGAGAGCTCGCGCTACGGCAAATCCTCTCCCACGCGGAGCGCCTCGATCTCTCCGAGCCCTTTGTCCCGCCCACCCCTCCTGCGAGCCCGGCGGAGCTGATCGAGGCGGTCGACGGTCTCACCGATGCGCTCCGGGCCGTCTCGCGCCGGCGGGTCACGGAGACCGCACGAGCTGATTTCGAGGCGGCGCTGACGCTGGCGGAGGAGCTCGATGTGGACGTTCAGGGGGGCGCAAGGCTCCTCAGGGCGCTGGGGCCGTTCCTCCGAGGTCGTTCGATCAGCGGAGAATTCAAGGCGCAGGTGACGGAGCTCTCTGAGCAGGTCCAACGGCGCATGGTGGCAGAGGCTCTCTGGAGCGGGGCGCGCGACCGCTCCTTCTTCGTGCGCGCCACCGGCCTCCGAGTGGGGATGGAGGTGTACGGAGACGCTTACCGAGTCGAGGCTCTGCTCGCGCTCAGCAACAGCTCCGCGGGCTTGCCTTGGATCCAAGAGGAGTTCAGCGAGTTCCAACTCCCTCCAACGCCGATCAACGCCGATCCCGTCTTTGTCGCCGTCGCTCAGAACTACGAGGCGGAGGGGCTCCCGCTGGCTGCGCGCCGGGAGACCAAGCAGGGGCTGGAGCTTCGAGCCGCCCTCGCCACGACTCTCCTGCAGATTGCCATCCGAGACAATCTCTATGGCGCGCGGGCTCAACACGCAGCCATGGGTGCGCTCAGCGCCATGAGTGGGGGGGAGCTGGTGAGCCTTCGCTCTGAGGAGTGGTTGAGCTGGGGCGAGGAGGCGCTGGATCGACTGGCCGAGCAGGCCCAGGCCTTGAGGGATGACTGATCCGGACTTGACCCCCTCGCCGCCCAAGGGCGGCGCGACCTCGGTGATGTTCGATGAGGTCCGCCGTGAACGGGGAACCGCTGGGACTCGACGCCGTCGGCTCTTGCGGGGACTCGGCCTCGTGGTGTTTGCCCTCGCCGCCTGGCTGATCTCTCGGAACATCAGCTGGCAAGACGAGGTGCGAGTGGAGGCGCGTTCGGGCGCGGAGACCCTGGTGATCCAGGGCTCGATCGAGAGCGACTGGCGCACGCGCCCCCTGCGCTTCCTGTGCTCCTCAACGGTCGAGAGCCTTGACCTGTCCGCGGGTCAGCGCGTGATCGTGAAGGAGGAGATGATCGTGACGCACTCCGGAGTGGAGCTCGTCAGCACCTCCGGGGAGCCGGGACCATTCCAGGCCGACCTGATCGACGTGCGACCAGGCATGGCCCAGACCTTGAGCGGGGTTGAGGCGGGGAAGCTGAGCCTCGCGTTCGCCCTCCTGGCCCTGGCTTCGCTGACCGTGGCCACCCGCTGGTGGCGGTTGCTGGGCGTTCACCACTGCCCCACACGCTGGCTCGACGCGGTGAGGTTCACCTACGTGGGCCTCTTTTTTAATGTGATCTTCCCGGGGTTCAACGGCGGAGACGTCGCACGCGCCGTGGCCGTGGTTCAGCGCCACCCCGACCGCCGCCCCGAGGCGCTCATGAGCGTGGTCGTGGACCGGGTCCTCGGGCTGCTGTCCATGGTCATGATTGGCACGGTCTTCGTCCTCTCCTGCGACCACCGAGCCGCGGACCTCAAGGCCCCGGTGACCGCGGCGGCCACGGGCCTGCTCCTCGGGGGCGTGGTCTTTTGCAGCGCCCCGATACGTCGCTGGATCCACCTCGACGCCCTGCTGGCGCGGCTGCCCTTCGGGGAACAACTGGCGCGGCTCGACAGCTCCGCTCGGCTGGTGGTCGCTCGGCCCGTGGAGCTCAGCCTGGCGCTCCTGCTCTCCTGCATGAACCACCTGCTGACAGGCGCCGCCGTCTCGTTCATTGCGGCGGGGCTCGGAAGCCGGCTCGGGTTCGCGGAGTGGATGTCCACCACGGCCATCGCCAACACCATCTCTGGCCTACCGATCTCTCCGGGCGGGCTTGGCGTTGGAGAGCACCTCTTCGGGTCACTGGCCGCGATCTTCGGGAGCACCTACGCCATGGGTGTCGCGACGAGTCTCATCTTTCGACTCGGCCTCTACGGGCTGTCGATGCTGGGCGGCTTGGCGCTCCTCCTACCGGGACGCGCGGTCCCACCCGCCGAACGGGCCCAGGGGTAGCTGGCTTGGGCTCAGGCTCGACCCCGCCTCACATCGAAGCCCGACGTGGAATCGAGTGGTGCCACAGGCTCTGACCTGATGCAATATCTGCCCAATCGCGGACTCCTTGCGCCCATCACCCCCTCACTCATGTCTCTCGCCGTCATCGGAACCCTCGCTTACGACTCCGTCGAAACCGTCCACGACAGCCGTGAAAACGTCCTGGGTGGCTCGGCCATGTACTGCGCGGTGGCCGCCGCGCCGTACTGCCGCCCGCGCCTCGTCGGGGTGGTGGGGGGCGACTTCGAAGACGAACACGTCAAGCTGCTGCGGGACCGGGGGGTCTGCACGGACGGCCTCGAGATCGTCTCGGAGGGCAAGACCTTCCGCTGGGGTGGGCGGTACGAGCCGGACTGGAACACCCGCCACACCACCTACACCGACCTGAACGTTCTGGAGGACTTCGACCCCAAGCTGCCCGATGCTTACCGGGACTCGCGCTTCGTCTTCCTCGCCAACGCACACCCCGCGGTGCAACTGAAGGCGCTCGAGCAGGTGGAGGCCCCGGCATTCTCGGTGGCCGACACCATGAACCTCTGGATTGACATCGCGCGGCCTGACCTCGACGCACTCATGAAGCGCGTGGACGGCCTCATTCTCAACGATGAGGAGGCGCGCATGCTCACCGGCGAAAACAACCTCATCCGCGCTGCCCAGCGCGTGCTGGAGCTTGGCCCGAAGGTGGTGATCCTCAAGAAAGGAGAGCACGGCGCCTTCATCATGGGAGAGGGCCTCCACTTCTCCCTCCCGGCCTACCCCGTCCTCGAGGTGATCGACCCGACCGGTGCTGGGGACTGCTTTGCTGGAGGCTTCATGGGGTACGTGGCGAGCGTGGGCGACGCATCGCCCGAGACCCTGAAGAAGGCCATGCTGCACGGCACCGTCGCGGCGTCCTTCTGCGTGCAGGGCTTCAGCGTCGAGGAGATCGCAGGGCGCGCCCGCGCGGACTACGACGAGCGCTACCGGGATCTCGAGGCCATCGTGACCCTCTGACAAGAAGAGAGGGGACGCCAACCAGCACGGGCCGTGACCACCCAGCCGCCACCGTGCCCGGCCCACGGGCAAACAAGTGAGGAGGCCCTGGCTCGCTTCAACCCAGGACCTCCTCAGGGCTGATGACTCTCCAGTTCAACCCGAGCGAGCGGGCGATCCGACACCCGCTCGAACCCAAATCCGCGCTGTCCTCCTGAGCTGGGGCAGATACTGAGGCATTTTCTTGCCCCCTCTCCGGTCCAGCATCCGCGGACGCCTCCGCCCCGCGGGTGGGGGAGCTCCAGACCCCCCTCCAGAAAGCCCCGCGTGCTCCAGCGAATGAAACGACTCTTCCTCGCCATTGCCCTCGACGAAGACCTGGCACGGCGGCTCGCCCGCGTCGCTCCCGGGTTCGAGGAGGAGTGCGGCCCCCTCGCGGTCCACGATGAGGAGGACCTGCACCTGACGCTCTCGTTCCTGGGAGAGGTGGACGAGGGAGACGTTCCGGGCGTCATCCGGTCCGCCGCCGAGGAGTTCCGAGGCCTCTTCGCGCCCGAGCTGCAGCTCACCGGCGCGCTGGAGATGCTTCCCCTGGGCTCGATGCAGCCACGAGCGCTCACGGCCGTGGTGTCGGAGGTGGTGGACGGCGCTGAACGACTTCACGCGCTCAGGAACCGCGCTCAGCAGGTGGCTCTCTCGCGGCGCTGCGCTGCCTATCGTGGCGACCGCCGCCGAGAGTTCCGGCCCCACGTGACCCTGGCGAGGCTGACCGAAGCGCCGCCCCAGCCGCACGGAGAGCTCGACTCGGGGGTTGTGCGGACCTGGACCGGCGCCGAGGTGGCCCTCTACGAATCCATCGCCGATCGGGCGGATGGGGGGCGCAGGTACCGCCAGCTGGAGAGCTGGGGATTGGCCGTCGCACCTCACTAGGGATTCGCAAAGGGCCGTGCGCCGCAACGGGCCGTGGCGCCGTCCGTCCCGTGGGGGTCGGGGCGAAAAACGGCAAGGGCATTCCATCTGGGCGCCTGAGACGCTATACCGAACGGACACCGAACATCCGGGACCGGCCGCACCACCGCAACAAGAGCACCCATCGTGAATCGAACCAAGACCCCCAAATCCAAGATCCCCTCCCGTGGGATCAACAACAACGACGGAACCGTTGCCGGTCGCGAGAAGGCGATCACCGCGGCCGTCGGAGAGATCGAAAATAGCTACGGCGTGGGCTCGATCATGCGCCTGGGCAGCCAGGGCCTCATGATGCGGAAGATCGAGGGGATCTCCACGGGCTCCATCAACCTCGACCTGGCCCTCGGTGGAAAGGGACTTCCCAAGGGGCGAATCGTCGAGATCTACGGGCCTGAGAGCTCGGGCAAGACGACGCTGACTCTTCACACCATCGCCGAGGCCCAGAAGCAGGGCGGCGTTTGCGCGTTCGTGGACGCTGAGCATGCCTTGGACCCGTCCTACGCCCGGAAGCTCGGCGTCAAGCTCGAGGACCTCCTCGTGAGCCAGCCCGACACCGGCGAGCAGGCCCTCGAGATCGTCGAGACCCTCGTCCGCTCCAACGCTGTGGACATTGTCGTCGTGGACTCGGTCGCAGCGCTTGTCCCGCGTGCAGAGATCGAGGGCGAGATGGGCGATAGCTTCGTGGGTCTCCACGCCAGGCTGATGAGCCAGGGACTGCGGAAGCTCACGGGAGCCATCGCCAAGTCCAACTGCCTGGTGCTGTTCATCAACCAGATCCGCGAGAAGATCGGAGTGATGTTCGGTAGCCCCGAGACCACCACCGGCGGACGCGCACTCAAGTTCTACTCGTCCGTGCGCCTCGACATTCGGCGCATCGGACAGCTCAAGGACGGCGAGGACGTCGTGGGTAACCGGACCAAGGTGACGGTGGTGAAGAACAAGGTTGCACCGCCGTTCCGTAAGGTTGAGTTCGACATCCTCTTCAACCGAGGTATCTCCAAGGAAGGCGAGCTCCTGGACCTCGGAATGAAGGCCGACGTGGTCCTTCGCTCCGGTACCTGGTACTCCATGAAGCACCCCACAGACGGTGAAATCCGCCTAGGCCAAGGCATGGAGCGAAGCCGCCAATTCCTGATGGACAACCCGGATCTTGCGACCGTGATCGAAGAAGCCATCCGGGTCAAGTTCACCCCGGTCCCGGACGATGAACCGACGGCCGAGCCCGTGGCGTCTTCTGAGCCCGCACCTGACGAGCCGGCGCCCGCCAAGAAGAAAGGCGCCAGCGCCGCCTCCTCCAGCAAGTAGCGTCCGCGTGACGCTGCGACGCCGAAGGCGCGCTGGTTCATTGGAACCAGCGCGCCTTCTGACTTTTCGGCCTTTCTCGCCACACCACGAGTGCAGTCCTCGATTGGGGCCGGCACCCACAAGCGGCGGGCGCTCGCGGGGGGGGGGCGATGGGTCGCTCCAAGGCGGGGCGGGGCTCGGCCCATGGCCGCTTCAGCCAACGCGAGTTGGTGTCCGGGTTGACGGGCCCGCGCCCGTTGATCGCGCGGAGGATCCGATGGAGGAGGATCCGAGCGAGGCCAGGTTGGGCGGCGGGCCCCAGCGGCGGGCCCCAGGCGGCAGGGACGTTCCCATGGCACCGGCGGGGGTGGGGATGAGCTGGTGCGGCTCGGCGCGGCTTCTCACCGGCCCTCGTGGCCTTGTTTCTGGCTCCTACGGGCCATTCAGGCGGGGAACGGCCCCCGGAGGCCGCTATGATCCCGGCCTCTCAAAGAGTCTTGCCCCCGGTCCCAATCTTCTCGACCCGCAGCCCGAGGTTGCGGCGCCCTGATCCCATGAGCTCTGGCGACGTCATGTCCTTCACTGCCGCGCGCGTCCGTAAAGAGTTCCTCGAGTTCTTCGAGGAGCGAGGCCATCGAGTGGTGCCGTCGGCACCGGTCTTTCCCCAGGACGACCCCACCCTGCTGTTCACCAACGCAGGGATGAACCAGTTCAAGGACGTCTTCCTCGGCACGGGGTCGAGGAAGTACAGCCGCGCCACCGACACGCAGAAGTGCATTCGTGTCCAGGGCAAGCACAACGACCTCGAGGAGGTTGGGCGCGACACGTACCACCACACGTTCTTCGAGATGCTCGGGAACTGGTCGTTCGGCGACTACTTCAAGGAGGACGCCATCCAGTGGTCCTGGACGCTGCTCACCGAGGTCTGGGGACTGCCCAAGGATCGGCTCTGGGTGACCGTGTTCGCCGGTGACGCCTCGGACGGGCTGCCCGCCGACGAGGACGCCGAGCGCATCTGGAAGGAGAAGACGGACATCGACCCCGCCCACGTCCTGCGGTTCGATCGCACCGATAACTTCTGGGAGATGGGGGAGACCGGCCCCTGTGGTCCCTGCACCGAGATCCACATCGACCGAGGCGGCCCGGAGAGCGACCCGAACGACGGGGCGGACCCCCTGACGGGCGTCAACGCGGGTAACGAGCGGTTCATCGAGCTGTGGAACAACGTCTTCATTCAGTTCAACCGTCAGGACGACGGGAGCCTTGTGGAGCTCCCCTCCAAGCACGTGGACACCGGCATGGGCTTCGAGCGAGTCCTCGCCGTGCTGCAGGGCAAGTCGTCGAACTACGACACCGACCTCTTCACGCCCATCTTCGAGGCCATCGAGGAGGCCACCGGGAAGAAGTACGGTCGGAGCTTCGACGGCGATGCCGATGTGGCCTTCCGGGTCTGCGCGGATCACGTCCGAGCGTTCACGGCCGCGGTGGCGGATGGGGTCGCGCCGAGCAACGAGGGCCGGGGCTACGTCCTCCGCCGCCTGGTCCGCCGGGCAAGTCGTTACGGGCTGCAGCACCTCGACGCCAAGGAGCCCTTCCTCCACGCGGTGGTCCCCGCGGTGGTTGAGGTGCTCGGCGACTCGTTCCCTGAGATGCGCACTCGGCTCGAGCACGTTCAACTCGTCATGCGTACGGAGGAGGAGTCGTTCCGAAAGACGCTGGACCGCGGCCTTGTTCAGTTCGAGAAGCTCAAGAAGTCCACCTCCGGCGAGGTCATCAACGGCGCGGATGCCTATGAGCTGTACGCCACCTTCGGGTTCCCACAGGACCTCGTGGAGTTGATGGCCCGGGAGAACGGCCTGAGCGTCGATGGCGACGGATGGGAAGCCGCCCGGGCCGCCCATAGCGAGGTCTCCAAGAGCGAAGGTAGCTTCAAACAGATCCTCTCCGGCGAGGAGGCCGCAGGCATTGACGGGACCCGCACCGTCTATCACGAAGACGCCGGCGGCCGGACCGAGTGCGAGGGCGAGGTGGTGCGCTTCCTCCCGGGTCAAGACGGCCAGGCAGACCGACTGGTGCTGGACTCCACCGCGTTCTACGGCGAGTCCGGGGGCCAGGTGGGCGATTCAGGCATCATCGAATCCCAGGACGGCACCTTTCGCTTCGTCGTTGAAGACACGCGGAAGATCGGCGATATCCACGTGCACTTCGGGGCCGCTGACGGCGCGCCGGAGGCGGGAAAGGGGGCCATCTGCCTGGTGGATCCAGAGCGCCGCGCCTCGATCCGCGCCAATCACACGGCCACCCACCTGCTCCATCAGGCCCTCCGGGACGCCCTCGGTGACCATGTTGCGCAGGCCGGTTCCTACGTGGGCCCCGACCGGCTGAGGTTCGACATCAGCCACCCCAGCCAGATCACGGATGAGGAGGTCCTGCGAGTCGAGGAGGCGGTCAACTCGCGCATCGCGCGCAACCAACGCGTCAGCACCACCGAGGAGACGCCTGAGGAGGCCAAGGCCCGCGGAGCGCGGGCCCTGTTCGGCGAGAAGTACGGGGACGTCGTCCGCGTGGTCTCCGTCGATGGCGACGAGGCCCAGCGGGCCTGGTCACTGGAGCTGTGCGGCGGGACCCACGTGGCGAGCACCGGCGAGATCGGTCCGTTCATCATCGTCTCGGAGCGCGCCGTCGCGGCGGGCGTCCGGCGGATCGAGGCCCTGACCCGTCAGGGGGCGATCGCGGCCTTCCAGGAGCAGCGTCGGCTGCTCAAGGAGGTCTCTGCGCAGCTCAAGACGTCGGTGGACGAGATTCCCAGCCGCGTGGCCCAGCTCCAGAAGCAGGTCAAGGAGGCCAAGAAGCAGAAGAAGTCCGCCTCGGGCGACGCCGTCGGACGGGCGTTCGAGCTGGTCCAGGCTGAGTTCGAGTCGCGCAGCGGCGTCTTCGCCGGTGCGATGGACTTCCCCGAGCTTGACCGTGAATCCCTGAGGCTCCTGGGAGACCGCGTCAAGGGCGCACATCGGGACCACGCGGTGGTGCTCCTCGGCCGCGCAGAGCCGGGCGGCGACGGTGGCGGGATCCCTTTTGTGGCGCTTTGCGGCGGGCTCGGACTCGAGAAGGGACTCAAAGCAGGCGCCCTAGCGGGCCTGGTCCGAGGACACCTTGGGGGTGGGGGCGGTGGCCGGCCAGAGACGGCTCAGGGCCAAGGCGAGCGCGCCTCAGGCATCCCCGCCGCGATTCAGGAGCTGGCTGAGGCCTTCTCGGGGGCCCTCCGGTGACCCCTGTCAGGACGAGATTCCCCGCCGCTCACAGATTCTTTCCTGAGGCGATGGCCCCGGGGTTGGACCCGGGGCTCCCCAGCCGATAACATTTTCCGCTCGGATCGCCGCTCGGCGCGCCGAATCGCAGCACGCTCAATACTCCACGATGGCACATCCCAAGCGCAGGACCTCGAAGTCCGCCAAGAACAAGCGACGGTCCCACCTGTCGCTTAACGCTCCCCAGGCACATCACTGCCCCCGGTCCGGCGTCCTCACTCGCTCGCACCGAATGAGCGAAGATGCGACCCACTACGGGTTTGAGAAGGGCGGCCAGAAGGGCCGTGAAGTCTTCCAGAAGGACGACTCGGACTTCTGATCGTCGCGTAGCGGATCGGATCCCCGACGCCCGTGACCGAGACGCTCGTGACCGAGACGCTCGTGTGCACCGGCTTCCTCTGGGGGCCGGTGTCTCTCCCGCTCTCCTCGACCGACCGAAGGTTCTAGCACGCCCATGGATCACTCCGATCGAATCGCTCTGGACGTCATGGGCGGCGACTCTGCCCCTGCGTGCAACCTGGACGGCGCCATGCTCGCTGTCGAGAGGGGCGTCCCCGCGGCGCGCCTTCTGCTGGTGGGGCGTGAAGACGAGATCCTCTCGGGCCTGAAGGAGCGTGGCGGGAACCCTGGCTTCGAGGTGCTCCACGCCGACGAGGTCATCGCCATGGACGAGAAACCTGCGGTGGCGCTTCGCGCCAAGCCGGGGTCCTCGATCGGCGTCGCCACCGGAGCCGTGAAGGCCGGCCTGGCTGGGGCCCATGTGAGCATGGGCAACACTGGAGCTGTGGTGGGGGCCGCGACCGTTGGGCTCAAGACCCTTGACGGTGTCCGACGCCCGGGAATCGCCGTGACCGTGCGGCTGACAGGGAAGCCGGTGACCATCCTCGACATGGGAGCCAACGTGGTGCCGAAGGCGGAGCACCTCGTTCAGTACGGCCACATGGGCGCCGTGCTCATGCGGGACGTGGTGAAGAGCGAGCGCGCCCGGGTGGCACTGCTGAACATCGGCGAGGAGTCGACCAAGGGCACCGACCTGCTCCGCGAGGCCCACGCGGCGCTCGCAGAGTCCGACCTCGACTTCATCGGGAACATCGAGAGCAACGAGATCTTCGGCGACTCCGCAGAAGTGGTCGTGACCGACGGCTTCACGGGGAACGTGGCCCTCAAGCTCATGGAGGGCTTCTCGGGCTTCCTGCTCGGGCTCATGGGCCGTGAAATGGCGGCGCATGGGGCCGACTGGGCCCCCGAAGTGCTCGGGACCGTTCGGAAGAAGGTCGACTACTCCGAGTACGGAGGCGCCCTGCTCCTCGGCGTTCGGGGGATCGTGGTGATCGGACACGGGCGCTCTGACGCCCACGCCGTCTCCAACGCCATCGAGCTCGCAGGCCGAGCGCTGGACGCGGACGTCAACGGGAAGATCGTTCAGGGTCTCGCCGATCGCGCTCCCTCAAGCTGATTGAGCGCACTAGCGGCGGCTGGTCGTTGATCGAGGGGCTCCCGTTTCCGATCATCTAGCTCCCCCTGCGTGCACCGCACGCCGAGCCCTTCCTTTTCCCAACATCAGTATGTCCAGTATCGTTCGAGTCGGAATCGCTGGTACCGGCCACTCGACCCCTCCGCGGGTCGTTACCAACGACGATCTCGCCGAGATCGTGGACACCAGCGACGAGTGGATCACCCAGCGCACGGGCATCCGCGAGCGACGGCACGTGGACGAGGGCACCAACTGCTCGGACCTCTGCACTGAGGCCGCCAAGAGGGCCCTCGAGGACGCCGGGCTCGAGGCCAAGGACATCGACCTGATCGTCGTCGGTTCTCTGACCCAGGACCACCTGATGCCCTCCATCTCGGTCCTGATCCAGAGGAACCTCGGCTGCGAGAACGCGGGCGCCTTCGACGTCCTCGCCGCCTGTACGGGCTTCCTCACGGCGCTGCAGACCGCCGAGGCCTTCGTCGCCTCGGGAAGGGCCAAGAACGTGCTCGCCATCGGCGGCGAGACCCTCTCGCGCTACCTCGACATGACGGATCGAGCGTCCTGCATCCTCTTCGGGGACGGCGCGGGGGCCGCGGTCGTCCGCCCGCACGAGGACTGCCAGCAGGGCGAACTGCTGAGTCATACCCTCGGCGCAGACGGCTCGGGCTACGAGTTCATTCACATTCCGGAAGGCGGGGCGGCGCATCCGCATAACCACCCGGAATACGACAAGTCCAACCACTTCATTCGCGTCAGGGGCCGCGAGGTGTATCGCTTCGCCGTGACGAAGATGTCGGAGCTCATCCGCGACGCCGCCGCCGCCACGGAGTCGGGTGAGGTGGACCTGGTGATTCCGCATCAGGTCAACATGCGGATCATCGAGGGGGCCCGAGAGCGCCTGGATTGGCCCATCGAGAAGTTCTTCGTGAACATCGAGAAGTACGGCAACACATCTGCCGCCAGCGTACCCATCGCCCTGGACGAAGCCGCGCGCTCCGGACGGCTCAAGAAGGGAGATACCGTGGTCCTCGTGGCCTTCGGCGCCGGCCTGACATGGGGCGCGACCACCCTTCGCTGGTGATCCGAGGAGACGCGACGATGAACACACTCCCGATCCTGTTCCCCGGACAAGGCGCCCAAGCCCGCGGCATGGGCCAGAACTTCGCCGAGGCGTTCCCCGAAGCCGCCGCGACATGGGAGGAAGCGGACGCCGCCCTCGGCTTCAGCCTGCGCGATGCATGCTGGAAAGCGGAAGATGAGGTCAACCGCACGGACATCGCCCAGCCGGGCATCTTCACCGCTGGCGTGGCGGCGATCCGCGTGCTGCAGGCACGGGGGCTCGACCTCGCGACAGCCCCGTTCATGGCCGGGCTCTCCCTCGGGGAGTACACCGCCCACTGGGCGGCAGGGACCTTCAGCTTCGAGGATGGCCTGCGCCTGGTGCGACTCCGCGGCGAGGCCATGCAGGACGCCTCGGAGGTCAACCCGAGCGGGATGGCCAGCCTGATGGGGGCCACCCCGGAACAAGCCGAGGCCCTCGCCGCCGTCGGCGCAGAGCACGGCGTCTGCCAGGTCGCGAACCTCAACGCGCCCGGCCAGATCGTCATCTCCGGAGCCTTCCCGGCCCTCGACGCGGTGGAGGCCTGCTCGAAGGACCACGGGGTCCGACGCGTTCGGCGGCTGGTGGTGGCCGGAGGCTTCCACAGCGAGTGCATGCGCCCCGCGGCAGACCGCCTGGCCGAGGCGCTGGCCAAGACGTCCATCTCCGACCCGACGGTCCCGGTCCTGTCCAACGTCACTGCGGCACCCGTGACCTCCGCCGATGAGGTCAAACGCACCCTGGCGACCCAGGTTTGTGCCCCGGTGCTCTGGGAACGCTCCATGCGTCGGGCGCTGGAGGAGGGCCACCGGCGCTTCCTCGAGCCGGCTCCGGGCACAATCCTCGCCGGCATCCTTCGGAAGATCGACGGAGACGCCGAGGTGGTGCCCGTGAGTCGACCGGAAGAGGTCGAAGGCGCGCTGGCGAGCGTCGGCGCCGCTTGAAGCCCCGGGGGCGGCTGGATACCCTCCCCCTCCCGTTTTTGACCTGACCCCTTTCCGGTACCCGAGCCTTGAGCGACACCACCCAATCCCAGCCCGCCCGACCCCTCGAGGGCAAGGCTGCCCTCGTCACGGGCGCCAGTCGCGGGATCGGACGTGCGATCGCCGTGCACCTGGCTGAGCTCGGGGCGCGCGTCGCCTGCGTGGCAACCCGCGTCGAGAACGCGGAGCCCACCGCGAGCGCCTGCGCCGACCTGACCGATGGCGCCCGGGCATACGGCGTCGACGTGGCCGACCATGGGGCGGTGGCGGACCTGGTGAAGCAGGTCGGCGGCGACCTCGGGGGAATCGACATCCTCGTCAACAACGCCGGCATCACCCGCGACCAGCTGCTCATGCGAATGAGTGAGGATGACTTTGACAGCGTCATCAACGTGAACCTCAAGGGCACTTGGAACTTCGTCAAGGCCGCCGCGCGGCCGCTGATGAAGGCTGGGAGCGGCCGCATCATCAACATCGCTTCGGTGGTGGGGGTGACCGGCAACGCTGGACAGGCCAATTACGCCGCGAGCAAGGCAGGCGTGATCGGGCTGACTCGATCCGCCGCCAAGGAGCTCAGCGGCCGCGGGGTCGCCGTCAACGCCATCGCCCCCGGCTTTATCGAGACCGACATGACGTCGGAGATCCCGGAGAACGAGCGGGCCAAGCTCGTGAGCGCTATTCCGCTCTCCCGCATGGGAGCCAGCGAGGAAATCGCCGCGGCCGTGGGCTTCCTCGCGGGACCTGGCGGCGCCTACATCACCGGACAGACTCTGATCGTCGACGGCGGACTGAGCCTGTAGCGCCCCGGGACACTATCATCCACGGCCGGCCCTCCGGCCTTTCTACGCAACCTCCCCGACTCGAATAGCGAGCGGCCCCCCCCTTCCTCCCACGGAGAACAGCCAAGTGAGCGACACCTCAGTCGACGAAAAGGTCACCAAGATCGTCTGCGACCAGATGGGCACGACCCCGGACAAGATCTCACTCGAGACCTCGTTCATCAACGACCTCGGCGCGGACTCCCTCGACACGGTCGAGCTCGTCATGGAGTTCGAGGATGCCTTCGACATCAACATCCCGGACGAGGATGCGGAGAAGATCCAGACCGTCGGCGCCGCCGTCGAGTACATCGGCGCCAAGCTCCAGTAGAGCCAGTTCCGCACCGCGCGCTCGCCTACTGGGGCGCGCTGCGGCCGCCGAGATCTGCTCCGCGAGGGGTTCAGGTCTGGCTTAGCCCTATTCCCTCGCCCACGCGGCCGTTCGCGGCACACCACTCATGCGTCGAGTAGTCATCACAGGCCTCGGGACCGTCAACGCCCTCGGGCTGGACGTCGCGACCTCGTACCCGCGAATCCTAGCGGGCGAGAACGGCGTCACCACCCTGGATCGTTTCGACACCACGGGGATCACCGCGACCATTGCCGCGCAGGTGCAGTGGTCCCCCGATGAATGCGGGTTCGACGTGAAGGACCAGCGGAAGCTGGACCCCTTCACGATGTGGGCCCTGATGGCATCCGACGAGGCCTTGGCTGACGCGGGCTTCGGTGACATGCGCGATTTGCCCGAAGCGGCGCGTGAGCGCTTCGGGTCCATCGTGGGCACGGGCATCGGGGGCATCACGGGTGTCCTCGAGCAGCACGACGTGATGCGGGACCGCGGCGCGCGGCGCGTCACGCCGCACTTCATCCCGCGGATCATGCCCAACGCCGTCAGCGGTCAGGTTGCGATCCGACACGGGCTCATGGGGACGGCGTTCACCACCTCGAGCGCCTGCGCCTCGGCTGGACACGCGATCGGCATGGCCTGGCGCTCCATCCAGTGGGACGAGTGCGACCTCGTGGTGACGGGCGGCGCCGAGTCCGCCATCACCCCGCTCTCCATGGCGGGGTTCGCCTCCGCCAAGGCGCTCTCCACCCGCAACGATGCGCCCCACGAAGCATCGCGCCCCTTTGATCTGAATCGGGATGGGTTTGTGATGGGCGAAGGGGCCGGCCTCCTCGTCCTCGAGGAGTACGAACACGCCAAGCAGCGCGGAGCTCGGATCTACGCCGAGGTGAAGGGCTACGGGTCCACCGACGACGCCTTCCACATCACCGCTCCCAAGGAGGACGGTCTCGGCCCGGCGAGGGCCATGGGGGACGCGCTGCGCCACGGCAAGATCGACCCGACCAACGTTCAGTACGTCAACGCGCACGGCACCAGCACCGCCTACAACGACTCCATCGAGACCACCGCCATCAAGCGGCTGTTCGGGGATCACGCGAGCACCCTCGCGGTGAACTCCACCAAGTCCATGATCGGCCACCTCCTCGGCGCCGCCACCGCCGTTGAGCTGGTGGTGACGGCCAAGGCCATCGCGAATGGCGAGGTCCACCCGACGAGGAACTACACGACCCCCGATCCGGCCTGTGACCTGGACTACGTGCCGGGTGAGGCCCGCGAGCTCGCCATCGAGAACGCCCTGTGCAACTCCCTTGGGTTCGGGGGGCACAACGTCTCGATCCTCATCGGCAAGCTCTGAGCGCGGGCACCTCGACCCCCCGATGAGCACACAGCGCACACGCTTCGAGGCCGCCGGTCAGGGCCATGTCCTGGCCCACTGGGAGAGCCTCGGCACCGCCGAGCAGGCGGCCTTCGAGGCCCAACTGGAGAGGGTTGACCTCGAGCTCACTCGACAGCTCGGCGAGCGCCTCGCGGTCGAGTCCGAGGAAGACAGCCCCGCGCTCGCGCCCCCCGAGGTCTTCCCGGCCACCGTGAGCGGCGAGAAGATCGCCGAGCGTGACCGGGCCGCAGCGCGCGGCGCGGAGCTCCTCGCCGCCGGACGGGTCGGCTTTGTGCTGGTCGCTGGCGGGCAGGGATCTCGCCTTGGCTTTGACGGCCCCAAGGGGGCCTATGAGATCGGGCCCGTCACGTCGAAGAGCCTCTTCGAGTGGCACGCGGCGCGGATCCAGGCCGCCGGCACCAGGCACGGATTCCAGCCGCGCTGGTACGTCATGACCTCCGCGGCCAACGACGCAGCGACCCGCGCGTTCTTCGACGTGAACGGTCACTTCGGCTTTGACCCCGCCGACGTGTTCCTCTTCCAGCAGGACATGCTCCCCGCCCTCGATGGCGAAGGGAAGATCGTCCTCGCCGCACCGGGGACGCTCTTCCTCGCTCCGAACGGGCACGGCGGGACGCTGGCGGCGCTGAAGTCCTCTGGGGCGCTGGCGGACATGGCCGCGCACGGCATCGAGCAGCTGAGCTACTTCCAGGTGGACAACCCGTTGGGCCGGCACGCGGACCCGCTGTTCATTGGCCTGCACGACCTCGCGGCGGCGGAGATGTCGAGCAAGGTCGTGGCGAAGCGGGATGCGGCGGAGAAGGTGGGGGTCCTCGGGCTCCTGGACGGGGTGCTCGGCTGCATCGAGTATTCCGACCTCTCGGACGACCTCCGGCACGCCACCGATGAGGGCGGCGCGCTGCTGTTCAATGCCGGCAACATCGCCGCCCACGTCATCCGCCGCGACTTTGTCGAGGGCCTGACTGAGGGAGGGGATCTCGACCTCCCCTGGCACGTGGCGCGGAAGAACCTCAAGTGCCTCTCGAGCGACGGGCAGCCCGTGGAACGGCCCGGCGTGAAGTTCGAGACCTTCATCTTTGACGCCCTGGCCAGGACGAGCGCCAGCGTGGTTCTAGAGGTGCTGCGCGAGGAGGAGTTCAGCCCGGTGAAGAACGCGGAGGGGAGCGACTCGCCGGCCACCACGCGGGCCGATCTCACGAGGATCGCCGCCGAGATCTCGGGGGCGGCGGACGCCGCGGTGGAGCTGGATCCTCGCCTGGCGGAGACCCCCGGCGAGTTCACGCAGCGCGCACCGCTTGCTGATCGCACGCCCAACGGCGTCGTGTTCCGGCCTGGGCAGCGCTGATGGCTGCCTGGGAGACCTGGAGCCGCGAACGGGTCAAGGCGCAGCTCACCCGGACCCCGATCGCCGTGCTCAAGGGCGGGCGCAGCGATGAGCGTGGGGTCTCACTGACATCAGGGGGCGCGGTGGTCGCCGCGCTCCGGGATCTCACGGGACCCTCGTTCGAAGTGGCGCCCCCGATCTTCGAGGTGGAGATCGACCCCTCGGGGCAGTGGGTC
The DNA here is from genome assembly GCA_938083085.1 of uncultured bacterium. Taxonomy (GTDB): domain Bacteria; phylum Planctomycetota; class UBA1135; order UBA1135; genus Saltatorellus. The sequence goes on along the minus strand of CALLKX010000013.1, from coordinate 118,907 downwards.
CTCGACGGGGCCGCGCTGGAACCACTCCAGGCCATCGGGAGCCTTCCGGAGGAGGCCCTTTTCCTCCTCGCGCTCCATGGCGGGGAGGGCGAAGACGGGACGGTCCAGGGGTTCCTCGAGGCAGCCCAGCGGCGGTACACCGGCGCAGGGCCGGAGTGCTCCGCGCTCTGCATGGACAAGCACCGGAGCCGCGAGGCGGCCGCTGCGGCCGGAGTGAAGGTCGCGGAGGGCGCGCTGGTCACCCGGGATGCCTTCCTTGAGGATCGAGCCGCAGCCCTCGCGCGCGCCCACGCGGTTGCCGGCCCGGTCCGCTTCGTCAAGCACACCAGCGCCGGCTCCTCCTTCGGGGTCCACCGATGCGCCGACGACGCGGCGGTGGCGGCGGCGTGCGAAGACGTGGTCGCCAGCGGGGCGGATGTCCTCGTCGAGGCCGAGGTGCGCGGCCTCGAGACCACCGTGGGCGTGATGGGGGACGGCCGTGACGCCCTCGCGCTCCCCGTGGCCGAGGTCATACCGGCGGAGGGCGGCCTGTTCTTTGACCACGAGCAGAAGTACTCCGACGCCCACGGCGCACAGGAATTCTGTCCACCCCGCTACCTGCCGGCCGAGCTCACGGCGCGGCTCCAAGCCAGGGCCCTGGAGGCATGGGAGTCCTTTGGCGGGACCCGCTACGCCCGGATTGACTTCATCGTGCCTGCGGAGCGCCAGGCGGACGGGTCCTTCCACTTCGAGCAGGACGTGGACCCGGTCCTTCTTGAGGCCAACACGCTCCCCGGCTTCACCCCGAGGTCGCTCCTGCCCCTCGCGGCGGCGGCGGACGGAGTCGGCTTCAGGGAGCTCTGCCTCGAGCTCGTGGCGCGCTCCCTCTGACGCCGCGAAGCACAGGTGGTACCGAAGGTGGGACTCGAACCCACACGCCCTTGCGGGCAACGGATTTTGAATCCGTCGCGTCTACCGATTCCGCCACTCCGGCCCGTGCTGGTGCCGAGGGTAGCGTCTTCTACGGCGCGGCGCCTCTCCTGCTCCAAGACTGCCCATCCAGGCCGGCGCCTTCCGCCGCTCGGCAGTCGACAGAACTCGCGCAGGACGCCTCCCCTGGGCAGGCCGCAGCAGACCTGATCCGGCCAGGCCTGGTCGCCCAAGGCCAGGGGCGCGAGGCGACAGGCCCGGGCGGCTCCGCCCAGGCTTGGTCCGAGCGCAAGCCCCCGCCTGATTCAGCGATCCCGCCAGCGCCAGGGCCCGCCCAAGGGCAGAGCAGGGATGGGGGACCGGGCAGCGTGCGTGAACTCGCTAGGCTGTGCCCATGACTGCCTGGTCCGCCGAATCCGTGCCCCGCGCGCTGCTCCCCGTCCTCATCCACGAGATGAACAACGGCACCCAGCTCCTCGTTGGGTTTCGCTCCCTTCTCGAGATCCCGGGGGGTGAGGCTCTCTTCGCTCAGAAGGCTGGGGAGCTGGCGCAGGGCTCGAGCAAGCTGGAGGAGCTCGGCTTTGCGCTGGCGGTGGTCTCCACCTCAAGCGGCGCCAACATGCTCCTGGCGCGACGGGAGCGGCGAGGCATTGAGATCCTCTGGGAGCTCACGCTTCGCACCCTGGAGCGCTCCGGCGAGCGCCATGTCCACGTGCAGGGTGCCCCCCCGGAGCTGGCCCCTGGTGCCCTTGCCGGATGGGAGGTCCCCTGGGCTGCGGCGGCGCTGTTGCTGCACGCGTCCGAGGCCATGGGCACCGATGAATGGCGCTGGCGCTGGGAAGGCGCGCGGCTCACTGGACGCGCCAGCCGGCCCGTTCAGCTGGACGACGGCGCGCTCGCGGCGATCCTCGAGCGTGTCCCCGGAAGCGAGCTTCGCCTCGACGGGGACTCGTTGACCTGGCAGCTCGCTGAGGAGTGGGTGGCCGGCTGATAGCGGCACACCGCGGCCGCCCGTACGGCACGGGCTCCGCGGTGACCTGCGCGCGAGGACCCGAGCACGCCGCCTTGTGCGAATCGTCCTCGCGGCGCCTCTGGGTCCAGTCCCCGATGCACCGTTCTCGCCGCCCGGCCCCTGCCGCGCGCGAGAGCGCTACTTGACCCGGGCCGCAGACTGCTGCGACTCCCGGCGACGGCTCTCCTCGTCCGCCTGCTGGCGCAGGCGCTGTTCGCGGAGGCGACTGTCTTCCTGCTGGCGCCGCAGATCCTGACGGTCCGCCTCTTGCATGTGGGAGTCGTGCACGTGACCCCAGGGGTCAACGATCGTCTCGGCGGCCTCGGCGTTCAGGAGGATGTGACTCTTGCGGGAGAGGTTGTCCAGCATGGTCGCGCTGGCGCTGCCGCGCATGGTCCGTGACGCCCAGTCAGCGGTGGCCAGGGACGTGAGCATGAGCAGCAGCACGCAGTGCACCACGAGCCCGGTGACCGCGCCGGCCATGCCTCCTCCCAGTCGGTCCATGGGCCCGAGTTGGACGGCCTCCAGGGCCCGCTTCCCGACCATGCCGATGAAGGCCATGACGAGCAGCGAGGACAGGAAGACCAGGAACCAGACGATGCCCTCACAGGCCTGAATGGACAGGTTCAGGATGGACTGGAACTTTGGCGCCAACTCTGGAGAGAGCGTCCGTGCGATGTACACCGCGAGCAGCATCCCGAGGAGCCGGGTCATCTGCCAGACGAGCCCGTGCTTGATCCCGAGGATCAAGAAGAGGACCACGATGCCGAGCCCGACCCAGTCGATCCAGGGCGTCCCATCGAGGGCGCCAGGGGTGGACCCTGCGGCGCCCGATGCCTGTTGAAGGATTGCTAAAACCATGATTGCCTCGCTCGTGAGATCGGTCACCCCTGGGCTCATCTGGCCCGGAATTGACCGGGAATCGGCGAGTCACCGCCCGGGCACCGCCCCGCGCTCAGGATCTCGCCTCCCACGCCCCGCCAAGGGGCGCTCTGCTTGCTAGGGTCCCCGCTATGACCCTCGACCCTTCGACCATCGAGCGCTGCCTGGAGGTTCTGGGCAGCCTTGTCCGCGGCCTCCCCGAGCTCAGCGCCGAGTTCGAGGGGAGCGTCGAGACCTTTTTTCAAGGGGCCCGGCCTGGCGCCGCTGGGGACCCCCGGGAGACCCTCCTCGCTGGCCGCAGGCACCTCGAGTGGTTCCTCCTCGAGCACCACAGCGCCACCCTGCGGGGCAGCGTCGCGGAGAAGCTGGGCCCTTCGTACCGGGAAGCCGTCAGCGCTCGCCTCGCCGATGAAGAGGACGCCGAGCAGCAGATCGAGGCCTTGGGGGCCGCGCTGGAGTCCCTGCTGAAGTCTCATACGGGCGTCTTCGAGGCGGAGTCCACAGGGGCCGAGGAAGCCGTATGGGCCCGGGACCTGGGAGGGTTTGGCACCTACGCGCTGATGACCCAGGGCCTCGAGGGCCGCCTGCGCCACGGGGACCTCCTCGTCGGCCGGCTGTACCCGGCCGGGGACGGCGGCAACGTGGCCTCTCCGACCATCGCCATCGTGCGCAGCCCGGAGATCGGCGCCGCGCTGAAGCGCGACCTTGCCAGGGTCCGTGAGCAGGGCGCCGTCAACGTGCTTCGCATCGGACAGCGCGACCTCGAGGCGATGTTCTTCGCCGAAGGTGCAGCTCACGAGACGCCCCGCCCCGCCCCGGGTCGGGAGGACCCGAAGGCCGCACCGGCCCTCAGTGAGAACCCAGAGCAAGACGCTGTGCAGGTCCTCCTGGCCGCTGGGCTGAGTGATGTCCTGGCCCGTGAAGCCCTCGGAGTTCTCGCCAGGACACCGCGTGACCCTGCGCGCCTCGTGCACGGCCTGGATGACCCCATGGCGGAGGTCATGGAGACGCTGGCCTTCGAGTCCAACGTGGATCTCAGCGAGGCCCGGTCGGCGCTCATCCGCGCCTGGGATCTCATCGGGCCAAGCGTGGCGCCCGCGACTCCGGGGGCAGGCCGGCCGGGTGCGGCGAAGAGCGACCGCGGCGCGGTGAGCGGGGCCAGCACCGACCTCGACCCGGAGCCCGATCGCACCGAGGCCGTCGAGGCCTTTGCCCGCGGCCGCGAGCGAGGCGAGGACGCAGCCTCGCTGCTCCAGAAGCTCGAGGAGGACCTCGGCATCGCCGGTGACGGACCCGGCGAGGAAGACTCCGAGGCGCCCGCGCCGGACTTCCCCGGAGTCGTGGGGGCCATGGTCGACGAGATGCGCTGGGAGCTGCAGGCCACCCGCGGTGACTTCGACGCGGCCAGCCTCGACCCTCTCCAGCACCTCGCCGCGTTCGCCCGCCCCATCGGGATCTTCGAGGAACTGAAGGGCCGCGACCTGTTCCAGTTCACGACCTTCTGGCTGCAGGAGACCGGCGCACTCACCAGCGATGCGGAGGCCCTGGCCCTCGTGGCCGCCCTGCGGGAGTTCTGTGAGTGGGCGCTCGACGCCCACGAGGTTGACCTCGGGTCGGAGTTCCTGGACGCCCTGGACGGACTCGAGACGTCACTCCCCAGGGTGCGCCGCGCGAACGACGCCCTGGGGCTGGCCCAGGGGACGCCTTCGGGCGCTCGGTCCTCGATGGGTGAAGGTGACCCCGAGGGTGAGGGCTACACCGTCCTCTCAATCGACGAGGCCCAGCCCAAGGCCTTCGAGACCTCCGGCGACCGGGTGACCCCCCGGGGCGGCGGCGAGCCCATCACGATCATCCTGCCTGAGGTTCTCCGCGAGCACCTCGAGCCAGGCGACCTGCTGCGCGCGAACATCTCACTCGAGGGCGCCGCTACTGTCTTTCGCTGCTACCCGCCTGAGGCTCGGTCCCTGATGGGGGACTGAGCCGCGCAGGAACTGGAGCGCACGGTCCGCGCCGATCGGCGGCCAGCCCCCAGACCAAACTCCCCCCCCCTGACTCAGCGGGCGGCCGGGCGCACCGGGATGAGGATCTCGCAGATCAGGCTGCGATCCGGGACGCCCGAGCCGGGCGACACGTGGTAGATCTCCTGGATGGGCCCGTTCCGCTCCCAGTTCAACTTCCCCATGTACTGGAACAGCAGCGGGTAGGCCCGCGACGCCCCCGGGTAGGGGCCCGAGACGCAAGCGTGGACCGCGGTACCACCCGGCAGCGCATCCACGAAGAGCGGGGTCACGGCGGCCTGGGGCTGCTCCAGCTCGATGCCGACACGAGCCCGCAGCTCGGCCACGGGCTTGCCGGAGCCGGGATCGTCGTAGAACAGGCAGAAGGGCGACGCATTCGGCGCGATCCGAAGGCCCTGCTGCTGCGCCTCGCTGATCAGCGGCCGGATGAAGCTGCCCGCCCTGCGGTAGTCGCCCAGGACCTCCATGTACACGTAACTTCCGCCCCGCGTCTCAAGCCAGTTGGAGTGAAAGGTCTCCGCCCTGAATGGGGGGTGGGAGACCTCCGCGGGCGGCACCCAGCCGTCCACCACGGGACGTGAGCTGATGCTGGCACGGCTCGAGGAGCCCGGCGCGCAGGCCGAGAGAGACAGCAGGAGAAGCCCGAGGCCGGGGATGAGGCCTCGCCGAAATGAGTGTCGCGCCATGACAGGTGGGAGTGGGAACGAGGGTCGTGCCACTTGGGAACATCGGGACGAACCCAGGCGCACTTGCCCGCAATCCGCCGGTCGCGATGGCTTCCCGGCCGAGTGGGGCTGGACACCATCAGGGGCGCCGCGCGCCGCCATCCCGCGCGCGGCCTGGCGGAGTCACGGTTGGGGCAACGAATGGGGCCAAGGAGGCCCCACGGACCGGAGGTCCATCGGTCCGGCAGGACCCGGACTCACGGGGTGGGAGCTTTGGCCGGACCTCGCCTGTAGGCCCCGAGCGGGCACCTTCTCCTTCGGATAATGTATGTTATGTACCACAAGGGCCTCCCTGGATAAGCCGCCAAGCGCGCTGATCATCGACCTGGAAGTCAACTCTGCCCGAACCGGCCCCAGGGCTGACGGACGGAACATCAGCGGCCACCGCGCGCGCCGACCCTCCAGCCTCGATCCACCGGACCCCGAGCCGTCCAGCTCTCAACGGCCGGAACCTGAACGCCCGGATCGACGGGCTCGCGCAGCGGCGCACAGCGACGACCGATCCCCGCCGACCGCCCACTGGCGACGAGCCGGAAGTTCGAGTCGACAGGCTGCGCTCCCGCCGGCATCGGCGAATCGAACCGCGGCGAGGACCATTCCCGCCCTGACCGTCTCGGCGGCGACCGACACCGCTCTGGCCAACACCGGCCCGGCCGACGCCGCTCCGGCCGACACAGGCCTGGCCGACACAGGCCTGGCCAATTGAACACCGCCCAGCTCACCCCTGACCAACGGGTGCTCCTCGGAGCCTGCGAGCCAACCACCCAGCAGCGCCCGGCGCTCCACGTCGCGTCAGTTCGGCGAACCGCCGAAGTCGGGACCGGGCGCTCCGGGTGCCCCAGGTGCCCCGGGGCCCGCCGGACCGGGACCGTCCTCTCGCGGCAGCTGGCTGTCCATCATCCGCCTGAAGTCGAAGGCTGAATCCCCGAGGTGCGACGCCAGCCAGATGAAGTAGCAGTCCACCGGATCCACAGCATCCTCCACGGGAAAGGCCGCCTTGCACGTCAGGTCGCAGGGACGCGCCTTGTCGATGAAACACTTCTTGCTAGCCACGCTGCCTTTATAACTGCCGGGTGCCGCCAACCTCCAGCCCCGATATCCGCCTTCCTCCGATTGCGGCGCGGCTCCTGGCCCGAACCACGCCAGTCGCCATCGCGCGGCTTGCGGGCGCATGGACCCGCGGTCGCACCTCGCCCAGCGAGCGCGAATCACGGAGCGCCGGCCTCGGCCCCGAACGACACTCCGGCGCCCCTCAGGCGCCTCTCAGGCTCCCAGGCATACGAGCCGCGGGGACGCACCCGGAGCCGAGGGCCAGGCGAGCTCACAGATCCCGCCCGGGGGCAATCCGAGCTGTGAAGAGCGACTCATGGGCAACCCGAGGGCTGCGGCCAGGGCACTCCGGACCACCCAAAGGTGAGCGACGACGGCCACCGTACCGCCCTCGAACCGCCGCGCCAGCTCCTCGAACGCCGGCCGGGTCCTTTCGGCGAGGGCCGCGGGCGACTCGCCGCCGGGGGCCTGAATAGCGCCCCGGGTGGCGGTCCAGCGCTCCATTGCCTTGGGGTCGACCTGGGTCAGCTCGGAGATCTGGCGACCCGCCCAATCCCCGCGGTCCAGCTCGGTCAGGCGCGGGTCGTCTGCGCGCTCGATGCCCAGCCGGGTCGAACGGATCAGCGCGGCCGCCGCCTCGGCGCGCTGGAGGCCTGAGCTCACCACGGCATCCAGCGGTTCGTGCTGGAGAACTTCAGCGACGAGTCTCGACTGCTCCATGCCGCGGTCCGACAGCGGCACGTCCAGGCGGCCATAGATCGTTCCACGCCAGCGCTCCTCGACCTCCCCGTGCCGGACGAGGATGAGGCGGACAGGGCGAGGTGAATTGAGCTTCATGGCGCGACCAAGGACCTCGTGCAAACCGCCGCAGGCCCGGCAGGAATCGGGTCCCAGGAGATACTAGCGGGGTGTCCGGACCGATAGAATCCCGGGATCGAAACCCTGGGACGTCCGGTCCCTTCGCCCCGCCCGTATCGACCTCCGTGACACAGCGTCGCAGTGGGTGACACGGGCAGGTCCCCCACCGACAGCACCCCCCACCGTGTCGGGCCTCCTTGATGCCACCTCTGGCTCCAGCGAGGCTTCGCGCACGCAGGGGACGACATGGTCCTCCAGCCATCCATGAAAGGGTCCTCCAGCCATCCATGAACTCGTTCATCCGCTTCCTGAGCTCGTCCATCGGGCGCAAGTACGTGATGGCCGTCACCGGCCTCTCGCTGACGCTGTTCCTGCTGGTGCACATGGCCGGCAACCTCACGCTCTACGCGGGGAATGACGCCTTCAACGAGTACGCGGACCTGCTGGAGAGCAACCCGCTGCTGCCCCTCGCCGAGGCGGGGTTGCTGGTGCTCTTCGTGGTGCACATCCTGTTCGCGGTCCTCCTGACCGGCCGGAACAAGACCTCGCGCTCGGACAAGTATCAGTCGAGCCTGGGCATGGGCGCCAAGACCGTGGCCTCCACCACCATGTGGATCACCGGGCCGGTGCTCCTCGTGTTCCTCGTCATTCACATCTGGGACTTCCGGATCTCGAAGGAGCTCCTCGACGAGTACGACCTTGCCCAGATGGTGGTCGATCGCCTGCGACACCCCGTCGGATTCGTGATCTACACCGCATCGATCGGCATGGTCGGCCTACACATGTGGCACGCGTTCCAGAGCGCCTTCCAGACCCTGGGTGTGGCACATCCGCGCTACCGCTCTCTCATTCAGAACACAGGCCGGCTGATCACCGCCTTGCTTGTCGCTGGTTTTGGCGGCATTCCGTTCTATCTGTTCTTCACGGGCTGAACTGACCCGGACGCCCCTAGCTCGACCGGGCCCCTCCACGCACGAACCATGACGATCGCAGACTCCCACGCCAGCTCCCCCCGCCTAGACGCCAAGGTCCCCGGCGGCCCCATGGACGAGCGCTGGTCGAACCACAAGTTCGACCTCAAGCTCGTCAACCCGTCCAACCGCCGCAAGTTCGACGTCATCGTCGTCGGCACAGGTCTCGCCGGGGGCTCCGCCGCCGCGACGCTGGCGGAGATGGGCTACAACGTGAAGTCGTTCTGTATCCACGACAGCCCGCGCCGCGCTCACTCGATCGCCGCCCAGGGCGGGATCAACGCGGCCAAGAACTACAAGGGAGACGGAGACAGCGTCCACCGGCTCTTCTACGACACGGTCAAGGGTGGCGACTACCGCAGCCGCGAGTCCAACGTGCACCGGCTCGCCGAGGTCTCGGTGGACATCATCGACCAGTGTGTCGCTCAGGGCGTCCCCTTTGCTCGCGAGTACGGCGGGCTACTGGACAACCGCTCATTCGGCGGCGCTCAGGTCTCGCGGACCTTCTACGCACGGGGTCAGACCGGGCAGCAGCTGCTGCTCGGCGCCTACGGCGCCATGAACCGGATGATCCACGCCGGGCGCATCGACAGCTACACCAAGCGCGAGATGGTCGACCTCGTGGTCGTCAACGGCGTCGCGCGGGGCATCATCGTTCGCAACCTCCTCACTGGTGAGTACGAGCGGCACGCGGCCCACGCGGTGCTCATGTGCACCGGCGGCTACGGCAACGCGTTCTTCCTGTCCACGAACGCCAAGAACTCCAACGTCACTGCGGCGTGGCGCGCCCACAAGCGCGGTGCCTTCTTCGCGAACCCCTGCTACACGCAGATCCACCCCACCTGCATTCCGCGGTCGGGTGATTACCAGTCGAAGCTCACGCTCATGAGCGAGTCGCTGCGCAACGACGGGCGCGTCTGGGTCCCTGAGAAGGAAGGCGACCCGCGGGCTCCGCAGGACATCCCGGAGTCGGAGCGCGATTACTACCTCGAGCGCAAGTACCCGAGCTTCGGCAACCTCGTCCCCAGGGACGTGGCGTCGCGTAACGCGAAGACCGTGTGCGACGAGGGGCGAGGCGTTGGACCCACCGGCGAGGCGGTCTATCTCGACTTCGGCGACGCGATCCGTCGCGACGGCAAGGAGACCATCGCCTCTCGCTACGGGAACCTGTTCGAGATGTACGAGCGGATCACGGGCGACAACCCGTACGAGATCCCCATGCGCATCTTCCCGGCGGTCCACTACACGATGGGCGGCCTCTGGGTGGACTACAACCTGGAGAGCACCATCCCGGGGCTCTTCGTGCTCGGTGAGGCCAACTTCTCCGACCACGGCGCGAACCGCCTTGGCGCCAGCGCGCTGATGCAGGGCCTGGCGGATGGCTACTTCGTGATCCCTGCCACCATCGCGAGCCACCTCGCCGGTCGCAAGCTGGAGGCAGTGTCGGTGAATGACGACGCCTTCAAGGAAGCTGAGGCCAAGGCCCGCGAGCGCGCCGACCTGCTGCTGGCCTGCAATGGCAACCGCAGCGTGGACTCGCTCCACCGCGAACTCGGCAACACGGTCTGGAACTACTGCGGCATGGAGCGCACCGCGGAGGGTCTCCAGGAGGGCATCCTCAAGGTGCGCGAGCTGCGGGCCGAGTTCTGGAGCAACGTCAAGGTGAACGGTGACCCCAACCACGTGAACCAGGACCTCGAGAAGGCTGGCCGCGTCGCAGACTTCATGGAGTTCGCAGAGGTCATGTTCAACGACGCTCTGGTGCGGGATGAGTCCTGCGGCGGCCACTTCCGCGCCGAGCACCAGACCGAGGAGGGCGAGGCCCGTCGAGACGACGAGAACTACGCCCACGTCAGCGCGTGGGAGTTCACCGAGGAGCAGAAGCTCCCCACCGAACACCGCGAGCAGCTCACCTTCGAAGAGGTCAAGCTGACCACTCGTAGCTACAAGTGATCCCGAGGAGACCAGTCAGATGATTCAAAAGAAGAACCACGGCGACCTGCGCATCGTCCTCGAGGTCTGGCGCCAGAACGGCCCGGGCGCCCCGGGTGCGTTCGAGGAGCATGAGGTCATGGCCAACGAGCACATGTCCTTCCTCGAGCTCCTGGACGTGCTCAACGAGCAGCTCGTGGAATCCGGCAGGGATCCCTTTGTCTTCGAGCACGACTGCCGCGAGGGCATCTGCGGCTCCTGCTCCATGACCATCGACGGCAAGCCGCACGGGCCCCGTGACCGGACCACCGCGTGCCAGCTTCACATGCGTGAGTACCGCAACGGCGATCGCGTGCGCGTCGAGCCTTGGCGCGCCAACGCGTTCCCGGTGGTCAAGGACCTGATGACCGACCGCAGCGCGTTCGATCGGATCCAGCAGGCGGGCGGCTACGTGTCCATCAACACGGGCTCCGCGCCGGATGCGCACGCGATGCCGGTGAACAAGGAGAACGCGGACATGGCGTTCGACGCGGCGGCGTGCATTGGCTGCGGTGCCTGCGTCGCGGCTTGCCCGAACGCCTCGGCCATGCTCTTCACCTCCGCCAAGCTCAGCCAGTACACGCTGCTGCCCCAGGGCCAGCCCGAGCGTGACCAGCGGGCCCTCGGCATGGTGGACCAGATGGACGCGGAGGGCTTCGGCAACTGCACCAACCACTACGAGTGTGAGGCCGCCTGCCCGAAGGGCATCTCCGTCACCAACATCGCTCGCATGAACCGGGAATACGCCCGGGCGACCCTGCGGCGCCGAGACTGACGGGCCGAGGCCCTCGTGCAAGGGCAGTGGACCTGCCCGGTCGGGACCCATGAGGCTCCCAGCTAGCTCCTTCAGGGCAGCAGCCGTCCGCGGCTCTGCCCTGGTTTTTCTTTGCCGCCGCCGCCGCCGCGTGGCATTCGCTCCGGAAGTGGCTGCGTCTCAATCGCGCCCCGTCGAGGCCAGGCCCACCCAATCCCCCAGCTGCAGCGCCGAGATTTTGTCCGCTCAGCGAGAATGCGAACCTCTTCAGGGCGAACAGGCCTGCTCCCGGCGCCGCAAGCCCCCTTCACGCTAGAGACACGATGAATTCCATGCTCAACAAGGCCGTCGTCACGACGACTCTCTCCGTCCTCCTCGGCGGCTCCGCTCTCGCTCAGGCCCCCACGCTCCAGGCCAACCCCGCGGCGAACAACGGGCAGAGCGTCAACGGCGCCGGCCTGTTCTTCGACGTGGAGAGCCTCGTCGACACGCGCATCACGCACCTGACCACCGCCTCAACCACCGCCCTGGGAGCGACCTTGCGCGTCGAGGTCCTCATCCGCGCAGGTTCGGCCCTCGGCAATCCGGGACCCGGTCAGAGCCTGAACGGTTGGACCTCCCTGGGCGTGGCCACCGGGAGACAGAACCTCATCGGCACTGACCGGCCCTCCGGGTTGATCGACATCCCCGATATCGACGTGCCCTGCGGCGATGTGGTCGGCGTTGCGCTGGTCTTCATTGACACCAGCGCGAACTACTTCGGGATCGCCTCCAATCCCGTGCAGACCTTCAGCGACGGCACGCTGACCCTGACCACGGGGGACGCACGCAGCCAACCCTTCACCAGCTCGGGCAGCTTCAATAGCTCCCGCGCGCTCGTCGGCGAGCTGGTCTACGAGGAAGTCAGAGAGCCGGGCCGGCTCTTCATGAGAAAGAAATTCGGTGGCTTCACAGACATCTCGACGACGGGGACGCCCCTGAGTCTCGGCGACGATGAGGAGAGGGACATCTTCACCGCTGTGGGAAACAGCGTGTTTGGCTCGGGCATAGTGAGGATCGGCAGCAATGGAGGCGTCCGCTTTCCCGGCGCCACGCTGGGACCCGAACTGTTCCCCGGCAACCGCCCCTTACCAAGCGTCAGCGCCTTCAACGGGGCCGTCGCCCTCTTGCCTTTCTGGGACGACCTCGACACCCAGTCCGGGACCGTGGGACAGATCTACTGGCAGCAGGATTGCTGCGAGCTGATCATCCAGTGGGACGAGGTCGGCTTCTACAACACCCCGCCGTCAGAGCGGGCCACCTTCCAGCTCACGGTGTACGCCAATGAGGACGTCCTCGCAGAGTTCGCCTACCGCGACGTGGAGGGCGCGCGTGCCGGCGGCGGTGAGTCCGCCACCATCGGGTTCCAAGTCGGCGGGTTGAACCAGACCTTCCAGTACTCCTTCGACGCCGGATCTGCGGTGGACAACGCCACCAACATCGAGATCATCAAGTCGCCGGCGCTCATCTTCGATAACACCCTCGCCGGGGCCTACATCGACATCTCGTCCACGGGCACGCCCCTGGACCTTGCGGACGACGAGGCGGTCGACATCGTCACGACGATCGGCAACGAGCTGCTGGGCGCAGGCGTCGTGCGTGTCGGGAGCAACGGCGGCCTGCGCTTCGCAGGCAGCAGCCAGGACCTCGGCCCCGGCAACGAGCAGATCCCAAGCTTCATGGCCTTTGGCGCCGAGCAAGCGCTCCTGCCGTTCTGGGATGACATCAATACCAACTCGGGCCAGGGGGGGCAGATCTACTGGGAGGAGATCGGCACGAGCTTGATCGTGCAGTGGGACCGCGTCCAGTTCTTCGGGGTGAGCAGCACGCAGACGGCCACCTTCCAGGTCCAGGTGCATGCCGCGGGGCCGACCTACGCCCAGTTCCTCTACGAGGACGTGAGCGGAGCTCGAGCGGCCAATGGCGCCTCGGCGACCATCGGCTACCAAGACGGGCCCTTCGGAGGCGCCCCCGTCAGCTTCGACAGCCCGATCATTCAGGATGGCTCGGTCTGGTCGCTGACGACCCGCGAACCCGCAGTCGGGACGAGCTACTGCGGCCCTGCCAACGTGAACTCCACCTTCGGGAGCGCACAGATCAGCGCCAGCGGGAGCCGCTCTGCCGCCTGTGACACCCTTGTCCTGACCGCCTCGGTGCTGCCCGCCAACACCTTTGGCTTCTTCCTGGCCTCGCGAGACACGGGCTTTGCCGCGAGTCCCGGTGGGTCCCAGGGCAACCTGTGCTTGAGCGGCTCGATTGGCCGCTCTGTGGGGCTGGGCATCCTCAACTCGGGTCCCGGCGGCGCGATCTCGACCCCCGCATTCCTGAGCGCGCTCCCCACGCCCACCGGCCCCATCTCGGCCGTCCCGGGGGACACGTGGAACTTCCAGGCGTGGTTCCGGGACAACCTCAACGGGACCACGACCTCGAACTTCACCAACGCCGTTCAGGTCAAGGTCAGGCCCTGACCCGAGTGCGCAGACGAAGGCCCCGCGAACGGTCCCCTGAGAGGACCGCCTAGAGGGCCGCTGAGGAATCCGCGGACAGGTCCGCTGTCCCCAACCGGGCGGCGGGCCTGCGTGATTCGCTGCCGTAACTTCTGCTGCAGTCACTGCCGCTGCAGTGACTTCCGCGGCAGTGACTTCCGCGGCGGTGGCTCCCACTGCGGTGGCTCCCACTGCGGTGGTTCCCGCTGCGGTGACTCCGGACCAGGGGGCCCCACCGGCGGTGCCGCGAACGCAGCGAGGCGCTCGTTGAGGCGTGAATCAGGACGCCCCGACCGGGGAGCGCGCGGGCGCCTCGGCGCGCTTCGGCCGCCGGTCCATCGCACAGGAGGAGGGGCGGACCCAGCTCAGCGAGACGCCCCCGGCGGCGCAGGCCTGCGCAAGCTCTGCTCGGAGATCGGGTCGGGCCATCTCGATGGCGCAGTGCACCGCCATCGCGCGGCCTGCCCGGATGGTCCCAAGGGCTCCCACCGCCGAGTCAAAGAGCCAGACCCTCGCGGAGGCCTCCTGGGCGAGGCGTTCGATCCGCCCTCGTGCGCGACGCGGATCCCCGTCGATCAGAATCACCGGGTCGCCCTCCGCGGCAGCCGAGCGAATGCTGATGCAGGCTCGGGTGCCGAGTCCAGCAGCGCTCTGTACCCGGAGCCCGGCCCCAACCTCCGACAGCGCCAGACGGAGGCTGGCGGTGCCGAGCCCGGTGGACTGCGGCATGCCCGCAGCCGGCAGCGCCTCCGGCCGAAGCTCGGGGCGGCGAGCGCCCAGCCCCCCATCGAGGAAGACCTTCAGCGCTGCGGGCGCCATCCCGTCTCCGTCGTCAGCGACCACCACGTCGAGATCGAGGCCGAGGTCAGCGGCCCCTCGTTGTTCGACCTCGACCGTCACGCTCCCGGGCCCGCTCGCTCCCCGCGAGGCGGCCTCCAGCGCATTGGTGAGGAGGTTGCGGATCGCGCGAGCCATGGCGTTCCTTGGGGCGAGGATGTAGAGCGACCCCTTGCACTTCACACGCAGCCCAGGCGCGCCAGCCACACCTCCACGGGCGGCCGCCGTGGCCGCCCTTGCCTCCTCGAGGAGGAGGTCCTTGAGCTTGATGAGGGCGGGGCGGGGCGCCCGCTGCGAGCTCCCAGCCCCCAGGGCTGCCTGAGCGAGCTCCCGGGCCGAGGACAGGGCCTCGAGCACACGCCCGCCGTCCTCTTCGCCGTCCCGCGTGGCGTAGAGCACCGCCCGTGTGAGCTCATTCCGCAGGTCATGCGCCGCCGCCGCCGCGTTTCGTCCCTGCGCCGCCGCCCGCTCCGCCCGGCGCAGGCGCTCGCGGGCCGCCCGCCGCGCCCCCATGGCAGCGGCCAGCGTCCCGACCTCCAGGAGCGCCTTGCGGGGCGGAAGGGTCCCCGCTGGGGCCGCCGCGATCAATTCGCCGCCCTCCACTTGGAGGGTGGCCTCGTCGCTCGCAGCGCCGGTCGGCGTATTGAACTCCGACCGACCCTCCAAGAGGCCCTGCCGCCCGCTGGCCTTGACGAGGGCCCTCTCACAGGGATAAGCCAGGTCGAAATCACCCTCACGACCCACAGGGCGCCATCCGAGCCGTACCAGTCCCAGCCGCGCCGCCGTCTCCGTCCAGGCCTCATCCGCCTCCGGATCGACCTCGCCGTCGACGGAGCTGGAGCCGAAGGGCATGGAGAGCCACTCGGTCAGGGGGGTCCAGGGATGCCTCACGAGGGCGAGTCTGCCTCCTTGAGGGCCCCGATAGAAGGCTCAGGGGCGCGATCTGTCCGCCTTCGGGGCAACCTCGGTTACGTCCTCGGAACACCCTCCCACACCGCCCGCCCGCGACACCCTGCCTCCCGAATCAAATGTCGAGGGACGGCCCCGTATGAACCGTGTCTGATGGCGCTCAGGGCACTATCATGGCGGGAGTCGAGGGAGCCATCCCGCGACGATGAGCTGGACCGGCCCTTGGCACGGCCCTTGCTCCTTGTGGGTCAACGCCGGAGTTCTCCTCCCGCCCCGGCCTCACAACACGACCCAAGCGTCGAGCGCTCGTGGACCCGTCAGGGTCTTGGAGCGTGGCCGCGTGAACCCGAACCGATTGATCACCGAGATCCGCAAGATCGACACGATCCAGTCCACCATGAAGAACCAGTTGCTCGTTAGCGCCCTCGTTGCAGTGGGCGCGCTCTGCCTGCCCGGGACCACCTTCGGTCACGGCGGCACCTACCGGGGCCCCGGTGACACCGTTCCGCCCGGCGGCGGCGGTGGTGGCGGCGGCGGCGGCGGTCCCGCCTCCCCTGGCCCGTCCGGCCCCTCGGCCCCCGGCCCGTCCGGTCCCTCCACCCCGGGTCCCGCCTCCCCTGGCGCCCCCGCGGCTGGCCCGACGCAGTCCGGACCCACCTCTGGTGGCCCGGTGGTCATCGGCCAGGACTTCTCCATCTGGGACTTCTGGTGGGGCTTCAACAAGGAGCCGTACCTGAACCTGCGTTCCAAGGTTCGCAGCGGCAACGTGCAGTCCGGCGGCGACGACTTCTTCCTCGGCCGCGGCCAGGCCGAGCAGGTCAAGGACACGCTCCGCCCGACCCCGGACATGATCCGCAATGAGGTCGTCCCGGCACTGAAGCTGGCGCTCGAGAAGGAACGTCAGAACGACATCATCACCGGCGCGCTCATCGCGCTGGCGAAGATCGGCGATACGCAGGACTCCGACGGCACCTCCGAGTTCCAGGAGATCTTCGCGGGCTTCCTGAACAACGGTGAGCAGGAGATCTCCGAGACGGCGACCCTCGCGCTCGGCATCCTCGCGGACGACCGGACGGTGCCCATGCTCGTCTCGCTGATGCGCGACGACCCCGTGGCTCGCAAGCTCGTCGGCAAGGAAGTGCCCATGCGCACGCGGTCCTTCGCGGCGTACGGACTCGGCCTCGTGGGCTACCGGACGAGCGACAACGCCGTCCGTCAGACCATCGTTGAGCACCTCGTCGACATCCTCGAGATGCCTGACTTCGCCCAGCCGGACATCAAGGTTGGCGCGATTGCCTCGCTCGGCCTGATCCCGCTCGACTGGGAAGGTGAAGCCGCCGTCGAGGAGACCGAGGGCAACGCCAAGTTCGCAGCCAACAGGGCCGCGCTGCTCCGCTACCTCATCACTCGCATGAACGCGGACACCCGCGGCGACAAGGGAGGCTTCGAGCAGTTCCGAGTGCGCTGCCAGGTCCCGATCGCTGCGGCGCGTCTTCTCGCGTCGCACGAGAGCGAGGTTCCCGAGGCGCAGATTCCGCTCCGTGGAGAGGTCGTCGAGCAGCTCCTGTCGCTCGTCGCGAAGAACTCCAAGGAGAAGACCGTCGAGGTCCTGCAGTCCAGCACGGTCGCCCTCGGGATGATCGGCAACGCAGAGTCCGGCGATGGCGCCGGTGCCGAGCAGAACAAGGACATCTTCGACGAGCTGAAGCGGATCGCCAAGCAGTCCGCGGACAACCAGACCGAGTACTTCGGGATGATGGCTCTGGCTCAGATGGGCAGCCGCCCGGGCGCCGCCGGCGACAAGCGTGGCCTCCAGCCCTTGGTCCAGAAGGAGCTCATGGGTGCCCTCGCCAAGGGCAAGGGCCAGAAGAAGCCCTGGGCGGCTCTGTCGCTCGGTGTCTTCGGGAACGCGCTCCTCGAGAACGACGGGACCCTGGACACCACGGTGCTCTCCGCCGTGCGTGACGCCGCCCGCAAGGGCGACCGTCCCGCCGAAGCTGGTTCCTACGCGGTGGCCCTTGGCCTGATGAAGGACACAGCCTCCGAGGACATCCTCCTCGAGCGACTGGAGTACTTCAGCCAGGACGACACCCGCGGCTACATCGCGGTGGGCCTCGGCCTGATGGAGGCCAACAGCTCCATCGAGCGTCTCAACGAGATCATCAACAAGTCCAAGTTCCGCCCTGACCTCCTCAAGCAGGCGGCAGTCGGCCTCGGTCTTCTCGGTGACAAGTCCGCGGTGAAGGGACTGGTCGAGATGCTCCGGACCGCCAAGGGTCTCTCGGCCCAGGCCGCCATCGCGAGCGCCCTCGGGACGATCGGTGACGCCAACTCGGTGGCCCCCCTGGTGGCGATGCTGAGCGACACGACCATCACGGACACCGCCCGCGGCTTCGCGGCGGTGGCCCTCGGGATCGTGTGCGACAAGCAGGACCTGCCGTGGAACACGCCGATCGCGAAGAACACCAACTATCGCGCGAACGTCTCCACGCTGACCAACGGCGTCGGCACGGGGATCCTGGACATCCTGTGAGCCTCGACGCTCACTGAGTCCGTGCTGCCCCTGCGGCAGGACACAGGACCCTCCTGAACGGCCCCGGACGCTCGAAGAGCGCCCGGGGCCGTTTCTCATCGCTCGACGGGGAGCGCGGACCACCTCGGTTGAAGACCGGGAGCCCAGCGCGCGCGAGGCGCCCCCTCCCCGCACACGCGTTCCGGAGAGCGCCCCCCAAATTCGGTGACGACCTCCCGGTCCGCCTATAGTGCCCATGGATGTTCCTGGCCCTCCCACTCCCACCGCGAGCAGGCCGAGCGATGCACGTCCTCCAGGCAGCCGCGCTCCTGGCGGCGCTGCTGGCCCCCGCCGGAGCAAGCCCTCAGATCCTGGCTCCGCCCCGCGGTACCCTCGGGCCGGGGACCGGCGCCTCCACCGATGGCGGGCCGGGCGACCGCAGCCCCTCCGCCGGCGCGTTCAGCCAACCGTGGCGCAGGTGGTGGGACTTCAACCAGGACCCCTACCTGGCGAGGATGCGCGCCCCCGACGTGCTCCCCGTCCGGTCGCGCCCCCTCGACCGGGGTCGTGCTGCCCCCAACCCGCGCAGGCCCGCCATGGAGACGACCTACGGGGAGGTGTATCCGGCGCTGCTAGCGACGCTGGAGTCCACGCGAGACGTTGACCTCCAGGCCTCCTGCCTCCTCGCCCTCGCGAAGATCGGTGAGCCCCCCGAGGCGATCTCGAAGAGCCTCGAGCTCCCCTCACTCGAAGGCGTCCTGATCCCCTTCCTCCGGGCCGCGAACGAGCGCGTCCGCGACCTGGCCGTGGTCGCCCTCGGCATCTCTGCAGACGCGAGCTTCGCACCGCTCCTCGCATCCATGGCGCGCGACCGCAGCGTGGGCCGGGACGCCATAAGGGGCGGGAAGATCGATCGCCGTACCCGCTCCTTTGCCACCCACGCCCTCGGCCTGCTCGGCGCATCGACGCCTCGCCGAGCCGAGCGCGCCTTGATCGAGCACGAGCTCCGGCGGATCGCGGTGGAGAACCACGACACCGCCGACCTCCTCGTGGCTGCGGTCATCGCCCTCGGTTGGACCCCCCTCCCCGTACAGGTCCAGGCGGAAGGCGAGCCGCCGATTCCCGGGAGCCGAGAGGCGACCATTCGCGCGCTGCTTGCCCTGGATAGCCGTCGCGGCGTTGACTTCCGGGGACGCGCCCAGATTCCGGTCGCGGTGGCCCGCCTGCTCGCGGCGCCCCTCGAGGCAACTCCCGACGACGCCCAGTTGGCCGCCTCGGCGCGGCTCTTCGAGCTGCGCGAGGAGATGGTCGCCCGCTTCACGGCTCGCTTGCACGGCCCCCGTGCCGAGAAGCTCGCGACCACCCGGGAGGGGCTGGCCCAGGCCCTCGGGCTCCTGATCCTGGATCACGCCACTTCGGCAGACGGGGAGGCCATCGACGCCTTGACCGCCGTCGCCACCGACGGGCAGGAGACCGAGGCCCTCCTGAGCATGATCGCCCTCGCCCGGGTCTGCGGCAGGGCGTCTCTCGAGCGCGGGCAGACCGCGCGCGACATCCGGCGCACCCTCACCAAGCTGGCCATGGACGGCAGCTCCCTCCGCCAGGCGTCCGCGCTCCTGGCGCTGGGCGTCGCGGATGATCGCGGTCAGTCCACCGGCCAAGACCCCGCGCTGGGGACCCGCTCCTTTCTCGCTCGCCGTGCCGCCGAGGGGTCTCCCGCCCGGCGCACCGCCGCGGCGATCGCTCTCGGCCTCACGGGAGACCAGGAGCGCGCTGAAGCCGTCCGCTCAGGGCTCCTGTCCGGTGGCTTCCAGGACCGGGGAGCGCGCGCCCTCGCGGTCGCCATGCTCCTCGATGTCCCCGGACTCAACACGATCCGCGCAGAGCTGCGGAGTCCGCTCTACCGCCCCTACCTCACCCGTGATTTCGCCACCGCGCTCGCCCTCGCTGGCGACCCCCTGCTCGTGCCCTTGCTGATTGACCGGCTGGTCAACGCGAGCTTCATCCCGGAGCGGGTCGCGGCCGTCCAGGCCTTCGAGTGGAGCAGCGACCCGGAGGCGGCCACGGCGATGCTCTTCGTCCTGACCGCGCCGCGGCTTGGGTCCAAGCGGATTGACGACACCAGCCGCGCCTTCGCCGCCTCCGCCCTCGGCAACCTCTGTAGCCAGGATCCACTCCCCTGGAACGCCCGCCTGGCGCTGGACGTCGTTTGGAACGCAGCGCCGCCGTCCCTCACAGATGCGAGGAACGGCGGCGGTGTCTTGGACGTGCTCTGATCCGCGAGCGCGAACCCGCTCGATCAGAAGGCTGCGCCAGCAGCGATCCAGTCGCGGATCACGTTGACGTCACCGGCGAAGGTGCCGCCGAAGGGCATCTGGCTCCCACAAGAGGGATTCGGGCTGGCGATCTTGCTGTACAGGAGGCTGTTCTGAAAGTCGCCGGGCACCACGTAGATGCTGCCCTGGCAGTTGAAGCTGGTCGAGGCGACGTTCACCAGCGCCGCATAGGCGGAGGCGGCGTCCTGGCCCATGTTCAAGCCGCCGAAGGAGCCGTGACAGATGATGCACTCAGGGGCGTTGATGTTCGGCTGGGTGAGCAGCGGGTAGACGTCCTGGACAAACGTGGGCGCCGCGCTGTCGAACGTGATCTCGAGGCCGGGGCTGAAGTTCGACGTGACCGATCCACCCGCAGCGTCGCGGTGCCAGAACTGGAAGTTCAGGGTGTCACCGGGGAGCGCGGCGTAGCTCCCGGTCGGCGCGGGCACGCCCGTCAGATCCACCACCAGACTGACGGCACCGGTCGAGCCCGAGGAGACAATGTTCCCGGCGTAGCGCCCGATGTTGCCCGCGATGCAGAGGTTGCCCGAGGAGCCTCCGGGGCCGGCGATGAACGACTGTGTCTGGCTGGTCACGAAGTACCCAAACGCGTTGAGCGGCAGCGAGCTGCAGGCGAGCGTCACGTCGTTGAGCGCCACGTCCGTGCTCCCCGACGCCGAGATGACCGACGGCCCCCCGGTGGAGTTCGAGTTGGCAGAGCAGTAGGAGCTGCCGATTTGGCCAGAAGCTGAGCCGGCCAGGGTGAGCAGCGCGAGCGCTGCGGTGGAGAACGCGGTGGCGGTCATGGGAGTCGTTGCGAGTGGGTAGATAGGTAACTTCGAGGCTCAAGGGAGGGACCAGGGCGCAAGCCCCCTTGTTCCCCAAGGCCCGGTCGGTCTCCGAAGAATAGCTGGGTGGCAACTGCCCGGCAGGACGGGCCAGGCGATCGTCTCAGACCGCGACTTTGGACCGCGGGAGCAGGCTCCCCTCGGTGCCCCCGCTGGGATCAGAGCGCACAAAGCGCCAGACCCCGAGAAGCGCGAGACCGAGGAGCGCTGCCGCTGCGCCCGCTGTGAGCTTCGCGCGTCGCAGTGCAGCGGAGGCGATCGCTCCACGGGTCTCCGCGTCCTCGACCCCTGCGGCCAGTCGTTCGAGGACCCCCTCGCCGATGGGGGCCATGCCCGCCACCTCGGTGGCGGCCCTCAGATCACGCAAGCGGGCACCCGCGAGCCGCTCCGCCCCGACCACCAAGGCCAGGTCGACCACGAGACCGAGGAGCGTCACATCCGCTCCGTGCTGGTCCATGGCCACCTCGGCCGCCTCCAGCGCCCCTTGGGGATCGCCGCCAGCCCAGGCGAGATAGGCACAAAGGTAAGCCGCGGAGACGGGATCCGCGACAGCGGCAGCGGCCTCCGACGCCCCGAGGAGGTCCCCCCTGACCGCGAGCGCCGACGAGGCCGTGATGCGCTCGGCGTCCTCCGCGGACGCTTCGGGCACAGTCAGCCGCGTTGGTCTGCCCCCGCGCGCGTTCAGGGCCCCGAGGCGGTCCTCCGCGGCTGCGATGGAGCGCGCCTGCAGGAACTCCAGGTTCGACCGCTGATCGCGCAGGTCGGACGCCTCCTCACCCGGCGCCACCACGAAGGAGGCCCCAGGAAGTTGAAGCGGAGGGAGCAACGCTCCAAGGCCACCGATCAGCGGGGCTCCCAAAGATCCAAACGCCCTGGTACCGGGAGTCGGGACCTCACCGCCGCGGCGCGCATGGAGCGTCAGGTTGCGTGAGAAAGGGACACGAAAGATCGAGACCGGCGTCCCAAAGGCCTCTGTGATCGCACCGGCGATCCCCCTGACGACGGGGTCCTCCCCGCCGAAGCCACCGACGTTCACCGTGAGCCAGCCGCCCTCCCGGAGGCGGCCATGGACCAGCTCGAAGGCCTCGATGCTCGCAAGGTGCGGCGGCACCTCCATGTTGTTCGCGTAGGCGTCCACGATGACCTGGTCGAAGCTGCTCGACTCGAGCGCCAGCGCCACCCGCCCGTCCAGGCCCCCCACCACGGTCCGTCCCGGGCTCTCGGTGTCGAGCTCGAAGTGCTCCACCGCCATCTCCACCACCATTGGATCGAGCTCCACCCCGGTCACCGCCAGCGAGGTGTCGGCGGAGACGACGCCCTCGAGGACCCGGACGGCCGAGCCCCCGCCCAGCCCGACGATGAACACCGACCAGTCGGGGGGCGGCGCGCCCTGTTCCCGCGCGGCCCAACCGTAGGGCAGCGCGAAGTGGTTGTAGTAAAAGCCGCCCGGAAGGAGGCCGAGCTCCGGAGCCCAAACGCTCTGGAACGAGTCGAGGCTCTCGTTCACCTGGAGCTTGCGGAGCCGCGCCTCGCCCTCGCCCGATTCGGTCACCCGCAGGCTCTGATAGGCCGATTCGGCCCGGGCCAGCGTGACCTCCCCTGGGCTGCCCTGGGATCGGCCGGCCCCTGAGAGCGCCGAGGATACGGCGCTGGCCCCGAAGCCAAGCACGAGGGCCATGAGGACCCCAGCCCCCGGCGCGCCAGTGGATCCCCGTGACGCCAAGCGGACCACCAGCCCGCACGCGAAGAGCACGAGGCCCGCGCCGAGGAAGGTCCACGTGGTTCCGAGGATAGGAACGAAGAGGTGAGTGGTCCCGAAGGTCCCGGCGAGGCTCCCGAGCGTGGAGGCCGCGAGGACGTGCCCGCCGGCGTGCCCCGCGGCGTCACCGCGCTGCCGCTGGAGGCTCTCCACGGCAAGGGGACACGCACAACCGAGGCAGGCCGCGATAGGCAGGAACAGCACGAGCGCCGCCGCGAGGCTCCCCCATACCAGCAGCCGGGAGGCCCCGGACAGGGCCACGCCGTCCGGCATGAAGGCCCCGGCCACGACGGGTGTCAGGCCTGGGAGGATCGCTGCAAGCACAGACCCAAGGAGCAGGACCCCGCTCAGCCGTGCCAGCGGCACCGGCCCGCTCGCGAGGCGGGCGCCGAGGGTGTACCCCAGCGCGAGAGCCGCCAGGACCACGCCAATGACGTTCGTCCAGACGCTGCTGGACGCGCCGAACCAGGGTGCCAGGAGCCGGACCGCGCCCAGCTCCACCACCATCGTTGCGCCGCCGGCGAGCGCGACCACCAGGAGCAGCGCCCCCGGATTCAAGCCAGGGGAGCCGTCCCCCGCCGAAGAGGAGAGATCTCGCACGTGTGCCTCAGTGGGGCCGGGGACCAGGGAGAGCGCCGCTCAACCGTCGGACTCGCCGCCACCGGAGAGGTCCGGCAGGTAGTACTGCTTCGACGCGACGAAGACCCGGCCGGGGTCGACCTTGCCGGCATAGAGCATGTCGAGAAAGACTCGAAAGCTCCGCTCGAACTGGTCTTCGTAGCGCTTCCCGTTGGCGATGACCACCACGGGCTTGCTCATGTCCACGATGGCGTCCGAGAGGTAGAGCGTGACCTCGGTGAGCCCTGCGCCTGTCAGCGTGATCGTGTTCTGCTCGCGGTTCACCTCGACGTCCACGCGCACGCCCGCGACGTCCGGGAGGCGGGGGACCTGAAGCCAGTAGGCGTTGGTGGGGAAGGTGGCGCCGGGGATCAGCGAGAAGGACGTCGGGTAGCTGTTCCGCTTGAGCGCGGACATCCACTCGATGATCGCGTCCTCACCCCCACTCGCGACGAGGGTGACCCCCTCGACGCCGGCCTCTTTTGCCCGCTCTTCGAACGCGGTCGCCTTGCTCCCGCCACCGGAGATCAGCACGGGGAGGTGCTTCAGGTTCTCCACGGGGATGCCGTCACCGGCGTCGCCCGCCCAGCAGAACGCACCGGCAAAGCGGCTGGGGAACATGTTGGCGATCGCGAGGGCGGCCTCCCCACCGAGCTGGCGCCCGCCAATGAACACGCGGTCGAAGTCGATGGCGTAGATCTCCGAGACGTTGCGGAGGGTGAGCATCACGGCGGTGAGCCCCTCAAGCTCGGACCACTTGCCGGAGTCCCCCGGCATCTTCGGGCTTGCGATGATCGTCGACTCACGCAGGGCGCCGCTCACCCACCGGTTGGAGATGTGCGCCTTGGGGTTCTCGCCCTCCTCTGGGAGGGTGATGATCAGCGGGTACGGCCCCGACTTGGCCTTGTATTTCGCCGGCGACCACAGCGCGTACTCGACCGTGCCCCGCGCTCCGTTGTCCACAGTGCGCTCCATGACCTTGCCAGCACCGCGCTTGGGCTGCTTGCGGTCGAACTTGTTCGACAGGTAGATCATCGCCCCGAGGTCCTCGGGGCTGGCGAGCAGCGTGGTGCCCTTCAGCTTGCGGTTCTTGCCGTTGAGCTTGCCCAACTCCTCGCGGATGTCCGCCTCCGCTTCCATCTTGCCCTTGCCCTCGGCGATGGCCTCATACCAGTCGGACACCTTGCCGGAGACCTTCTTGAGGTCCTTGTCGGTGAGCAGGCGGTCCGCCGCGGAGGAGACGAGGGGCGCCGCGGTCGCCGCGACAGCGAGGGCGAACCCAACCGTGGCAATACGAAGAGAATTGAGGTGCAACATGAACAGTTGAGGCTGAACGGTCGAAGGCCCGAGTGGTGGATGGGTCCGCGCCGCTGCCATAGGGGTCAGCGGTGCGTGCAGGAGAGTCTAGTGTGCCCGGTACGGATCGGTTTCAGCCCCAATGGCGGGAATCGCCGAGGCTGCGCTCAGGATCCCTGGCGGAGGTGCTCGAGGGCGGCCAACCCGTGCCCGCGGAGCGCCCAAGGGCGATCCTGTGGCAGGTCTCCCCGATCGAGGAGGAGCCCGAAGAGCCTCGCGGCCTCCTCATGATCTCCCGCAGCCAGCGCCCTGAGGCCGAGGATCTGGGCCCCATCGATCCCTCCCATGCCAAGGGCCCGCCCGAGCGAAGAGAGCTCCCCTGAGGCATCGCCAAAGCCCGCCGCGAGGATTGCCCGACGCTGAACGACCGCGAGGCGATCCACTGGTGAAAGGCCCTCCTGCCGGAGCAGCGCCGAGAGCACGCGGTCCGCCTCCGCGTACGCCTCCTGCGCGCTCGGCCCGCTGGCGTCCGCAGGTGCCGAGCGTCGCAGGGCTCCCTCGAGACAGAAGGCGCTCCACGTGGCTCCCGCCCGGGCATGCATGGCCCGTGCGAGGCCAACAGAGGACGGTCCGTCCTTCGCCGCCATCCGGTCCATAAAGAGCCGGAAGCCCTCCTGCTGCAGCGCCCCCAGCGCCGCCTCGTCCAGGCTCACGGACGAGTCGGAGAGCGCCTGAATCACACGCTCCACCGCGATGGGCCCATCATCAGGCGCCGCGAGAGCGGGCGTTTGCAGCTCCCGCGGCGCGCCGACGAAGGCCACCGCCAGCGAGGCAAGCATGACCCACCATGCGCCAAGCGGTGCAAACAGGCCCGCCGTGGCGCCCGGGCGAGACCCGGCCCTGGTGTCTCTCAGACCCATCGCACGACGCCGGAAGCGCCAGCCGCCTCCACCGTCTGGCCGATGCGGATGGCCTCCTCTCCCTGGGCCGTGAGGTGCGCCTCCACGGCAGCGAGGTCCCCATCGTCCACGAAGAGGACCATCCCGATCCCCATGTTCAGAGCCTGGTAGGCCTCGTCACGATCGATCCGGGCAGCATCCACGATCATCTTGAACAGCGGCGGTACCTCCCAGGTCGAGAGGTCGATCAGCGCGTCGCAACCCCCGAGGATCCTGGGGACGTTGTCCACGAGGCCACCTCCGGTGATGTGGGCCA
The DNA here is from genome assembly GCA_938083085.1 of uncultured bacterium. Classification (GTDB taxonomy): domain Bacteria; phylum Planctomycetota; class UBA1135; order UBA1135; genus Saltatorellus. Next base: position 92,923 of record CALLKX010000013.1, on the reverse strand, counting down.
GCCCAGGCAACTGATCGGCCTGGAGCAGCGGCCAGAGCAGGTCGAGGTAGCTGCGATGGGGCGCCATGAGCGCCTCCCCGACGGTGGCCCCCCCGAGAGCTTCCGGGCGGTCATGGACGGTCAAGCCCAGCCGCTCGAACAGCACCTTGCGAGCGAGGGAGTAGCCGTTCGTGTGGAGGCCACTCGATCGGAGGCCGATCAGCGTCTGGCCAGGCCGAACCCGCGAGCCGTCCAACACCTTGTCCCGAGCCACCGAGCCGACGATAAACCCGACGAGGTCGAAGTCCCCGTCCCCGTAGAGCCCCGGCATCTCCGCCGTCTCTCCACCGAGCAGGGCCAGGCCGTTGTCACGGCAGGCGTGCGCGCAGCCCCGGACGAGGTTGGCCACGACGTCCGGCTCGAGGCGACCTGTGCCCACGTAGTCCATGAAGAAGTGCGGCCTGGCTCCCTGGACCAGGATGTCATTGATGCAGTGCTGCACCAGGTCGCGCCCGACGGTGTCGTGGATCCCGCAGAGCTTGGCCACCTCGAGCTTGGTGCCAACACCGTCAGCGCTCGCCACGAGGATGTGGCCGCCGCAGTCCACGCGCTCCAGGTCAAAGAGCCCCCCGAAGAGGCCCATGTCGGACAGGACGCCCGGCGTGAAGGTGGAACGGACGGCGTCCTTGGCGGCTCCCAGGGCGGCGTCTTGGGCGGCGATATCGACGCCGGCATCCTTGTAGGTGATCGGTGCGGGTTCGGACACGTGTTCTGCGGAGGCGAGGCGCGGCCATGGCCGGCGGACATCGGGGCTGGACGGCGGCCGAGGTGGCCGTGGAGTGTTCGGGCATCAAACCCGCGCTCCGAGCACACGATAGTGCCCCCTGCGCCCCCCTCCTACATTCAGATGGGCTCCTCCCGTTGGATGGGCGAGGATTCCACCTCCGCCGCAGGTCCGGCCGCTGCATTCGGGGTGGCCGTCTGGGTATCATCCCGGCCCGGAAGCGCGCCAGCCCACTGCGCGTCCCCGCCCCCAACCTCGCTGCTCCCGGACCCCAGAGCCCCCCTTTGACCAAGCGCCTCCTCGTCCTCGGCAGCACCGGCTCCATCGGCACCCAGACCCTCGATCTGGTGCGGACGGCGACCGAGGACGCCCCCCTGCAGGTGGCCGGCCTCGCGGCCGCCAGCTCCTGGGAGACGGTCCTCGAGCAGGTCCGTGAGCACCGCCCCGCGATGGTCAGCATGGCGGATCCCGCGGCAGCCGCAGAGCTCCAGCGGGCGGTCGGCGAGGGAGTCGAGGTCTTCTCCGGCGAGGCCGGGCTCCTGGAGATGATCGCCCGGGCAGACTTCGACGTGGCGATCCACGGCATCGTCGGCGCGGCGGGCCTGCGGCCCTCGGCGGCGGTGCTGGAGCGCGGCAAGACCCTCGGCCTGGCGAACAAGGAATCGATGGTGATCGCGGGCGAGCTGCTGTTCCAGCTCGCGGAGCGTCACGGAGCCGAGATCGTCCCGGTGGATTCCGAGCACTCCGCCGTGTTCCAGTGCCTGCGCGGCGAGCGGCTCGACCGGGTGCGGCGGGTTCACCTGACCGCCAGCGGCGGCCCCTTCCGGACGCGCTCCCTGGACGAGATTCGCAGCGCCACCCCCGAGGAAGCCCTCGCGCACCCCAACTGGGACATGGGCCCCAGGGTGACCATCGGATCGGCGACGCTGATGAACAAGGCGCTGGAGGTCATCGAGCTGCACCACCTCTTTCGACTCCCCGCCGAGCAGATCCACGTCGTGGTGCATGCCCAATCCATCGTGCACTCCATGGTCGAGTTCCGCGACGGCTCGGTCATGGCACAGCTTGGCCCCCCGGACATGCGCGGGCCGATCCACTACGCCATCCACCACCCCGACCGCGGAGCCGCCGACCTCGAGGGCTTCAGCTTCGAGCGCTTCGCCCAGCTGACCTTCGAGGAGCCGGACCTGCAGCGCTTCCCGGCCCTCGGACTGGGCTTCCGGGTCATCGAGGACGGAGGCTCCGCGGGCGCGGTCCTCAACGCGGCCGACGAGATCGCGGTGGAAGCCTTCCTTGAGCGGCGGATCACCCTGGCCCAGTTGGTAGAGGTCTCGACCGCCGCGCTCGACGCCCGGCCGGCCTCCGAGGGCTCCTCAAGCCTCGACCAACTCCTCTCCGCAGACGGGTGGGCCCGCCAGTTCGCGCGGGAACACATCGAGGGCCTCTGCGCTGAAGCGGACACCACCAAGACCACATGAGCCTCGCCGACCTCTTCAACGTCCTCCAGGTAGTGCTGGGCATCGGACTCGTCATCTTCGTTCACGAGGCCGGCCACTTCATGGCCGCCCGCTGGTGCGGGGCACGGGTCGAGGTCTTCTCTCTTGGCTTTGGACCAAGGCTCTTCGGATGGCGCCGGGGGGACACCCTCTTCCAGATCGCCGCCGTTCCCCTCGGCGGCTACGTCAAGGTCGCGGGCGAGTACAGCGATGGCCTCAGAGGGACGCCCGAGCCGGGGACCCTCGCCACGCTGAGCGTGCCGCAGCGCTTCCTTTACTTCTCCGGCGGCGTGATCATGAACGTGATCTTCGCGCTCGTGGCGCTCCCGCTCGTGATGCTCGCCGGATTGCCAGCGCTCCAGCCCCTCATCGGAGCGCCTACCCCGGGGATGCCGGCCTGGGAAGCTGGCCTGCCGGCCGGGACGGTCATTCTCGAGGTCAACGACACCAAGATCGTCGACTTCGAGCACCTGGTGACCGCCGTCGCGCTGAACGGAAGCGACGACGCGCGCCTCCTGGTGGCGCGCCCAAACATGACGCCGGAGTCGATCACGCTCACCCCGAGCTTCGACGAGAACCTGGGCTTCTACCGCCTCGGCCTGCCCGCGGGGCTCTCCCCTGATCAGCGCCTCGTCGTCGATCCCCTGGGATCGGCGGCCGCGGCCGGCGTGACGGGTGAGGACCGATTGCTCGCGGTGGTGGGTCAACCGGAAGCGCTCCGAGTGGACGAGCAACTCCGGCGGGCGTTCTCGGAGCGCAGCGCCGTGAACCTCGAGGTCGAGGGCCCCGACGGGGCGATCCGCGAGGTCCGGGTTGAGCCGCGTATGGACACCCTGGAATTCAAGCGCATCGGGATCGGCGCGCTCTCCTCGAACGTCGACGCCACCCGTTCGACAGGCCCCGCCGCCTCCCTCGTGAAGGCGCTGGGGATCGAGGCCGGAGACCGCATCGTCTCCGTCGCAGGCGGTCCCGTCTGGGGGCAAGGGTCCATCCGCGACCAGCTCCTGACGGTGAAGACGGGCGAGCCCCTCGCCCTGACCGTGCGTCGCCGCGGAGAGCTTCTCACGCTGGCGGCCACTGCCACCGTGGCGCCAGTCCTCCTCCTCGGAGACCTCGCTCTGGCGGTGGTCGAGAACACTTCGCGGGTGATCGTCTCCGAGGGCTCGCCCGCCGAGAGCGCCGGGGTGCTCGCCGGTGATCAGGTCATCTCCGTGAACGGCCAGGCGACGGACAGCTGGCCCGTCATGCTGGAGAGCATCCAGCGAGAGGTCGCCGCTGGACGGTCGCTACAGCTGGAGGTGTGGCGCGACGCCGGAGTCGGGGCGCCGATGAGCGAGCTCACGATCAACCTCGATGCAGCGCCAGTGACGATCCCCAACTACGGGGTCCAGCTCGGCGCCGCCCGGACCATTCTGAAGGCTGAGGGGTTCGGCGAAGCGATCGCTGACGGCTTCGGCGCCACCAAGCGGTTCCTGGTCGACGTCTGGCTTCAGCTCAAGAAGATGCTCTTCAGCGATGAGATCTCCACCCGCAACCTCGGGGGGATCATCTCCATCAGCGTCATCTCCTTCGATACGGCGAGCCAGGGCCTGCCGAAGCTCTTCTTCTTCCTCGCGATCCTCAGCATCAACCTGGCGATCCTGAACCTGCTGCCGATCCCCATTCTCGACGGGGGCCACCTGCTGTTCCTCCTGATCGAGGGCATCAAGGGCTCGCCGGTCTCCGAGCGCACCTTTGGCTACAGCCAGGTCGTCGGAATGGTGATGATCATGTCGCTGATGGTCTACGTGACCTACCAGGACATTGTCCGCTGGTTCATCGAGCCACGCTGACCCCATGACCTCCGCGTCGCCGCCGATACCGAGCCTGCCCGTCGTCGCCATGGGGCGGTTGATCCGGGTGGCCCTGTTCCCCTCCGCCATCAGCGACCTGTTCGTGGGGATCGCGATCGCCCATTTGGGTGCGTGGCCCTCGCTTGCTCTGCCCTGGCTCCTGATCCCAGCCAGCCTCGGGGTCTACCACGGAGCCATGGCACTCAACGACTGGGTGGACCGTGAGGACGATGCGCGAACCAGGCCGGACCGACCGATCCCATCCGGCGCCATCCCGGCGGAACTCGCTCTGTGCATCAGCCTCATCCTCCTCACCGGCGGCCTCATGTGGGCCTTCGCCGCGGGGGTGTACGCCGGAGTCTGGATGCTCGCCGTGGCTGCCCTGGCCGTCCTCTACGACCTGGTGGGTCGCGGCCCCCTGCTCGGCCCGACCCTCCTCGGACTCTGCCGCGCCGGCAACCTCGGCGCCGGGCTGATGTCTCCGTGGCTCGTCGGGTCCATCGAGCAGCCGCGCCTCAAGCTGCTCTGGCTCGCGGTCCTCTACGGGGCCCACGTCTTCTTCATCTCCAAGCTGGGCAGACTCGAAGACGATGAAGATGACGCCCCGCTCGCCTCCCGGCCCACCAACGCCCTGCGCGGCATCGCCATCACCAGGCTCCTGATCCCCGTCGTTGGCCTCGCTGTCCTCGGCGCGAACGCCGACGGCGGCAGCCCTTCCCTGAAGCTTAGCGGCGGCCTCGTACTTGCCGCCGGCCTCGCGGCCCGCGGCGGCTACCTGACCATCTCCACCATGGCGGCCGGGGCCCAGGCCGGCTGGACCAGGGCCTCCGTGGGGCGCGCGACGGGTCAGAGCCTCAGGGGGCTTCCAATGTTCACCGGCGCGATCGCCAGCCTCGGGCTGCTCCTCGGTCCGGCCTGCGTGTCCGCGCTGCTCTGGGGGCTGTTCGGCGCATGGCTCTCGGGCAAGCTCCGCGCCCGGTTCCCGCTCACCTGACCTGTCCCTCGACCCAGGCCAGCGCGCCGGGACGGTCCTCGAAGGCGCCCCCGAGGCTGGCCCGCTGGACACGCCCCAGCAAGGTGCCGAGCAGTGGGCCACGCGGGACGCCCAGGTCCTGGAGGTCCCCCGCGCTCAGCGTGACCGGAACCAAGGGAGCCTCCGACTCCAGCTCCGAGAGCAGCCCCAGGATGGACTCCAGCCTCCGCCCGGCCGCCTCACCGGAGAGCGTTGCTTCCAACGCCTGGGCGAGTTGCGCAGAGGCGGCCCGTGTCGGACGTCGCCAGAGCTGAATCAAGCCACCGCGGGCCTCCGCCCCAACGGGCAAGGCGACGTCAGAGCGCCCCCCCGGGCGGGGTTTGGCGGCAAGAGAACGAAGTGCTTCGCAGCCAATGCTCAACTCGGTGACCACCCGTCGCTCCTCTCGGCTGCACCGCAACGCCTCGAGACTGGGGGCCAAGGCGGCCGCCGGCTCGGCTTGCTCCGCCCCCTCGGTGACACGCTCAAGTGGACCGAAGAGCGCCGAGAGCCCGAGCTCCCAACGCCAGCTCGCAGTCGGCTCATCGCCGGCGGCCTTGTTGCTGTCAACAACGGCACGGGGCTCCTGATCCCAGAGCGCCCCGAGCGCGGCGAGAACGCGGAGGCGGCTGGCTACCGCAGCGTCCCTCCCCATGGAGGGGAGGACGGCCGCCGCGTGCCCCCCGTTCACGAGGACCTGCAGGGCCCGGTGGGCGCGGGCACCGCGCAGCATCTTCTGAAGCTCCTCGCGGACCCGCTCCGCGCTGACGCCCGCGAGCGATGCACGCTCGGCTTCGGCTGCGGCAAGGAGGCCCGGCGCCGGCTCAAGCTCCAGCGCGGCGTGGAAGCGCGCCATGCGGAGGATCCGTAGCCCGTCCTCGCGAAAACGTCCGCCGGGATCGCCAACCGCCCGCAGGACTCCGGCGCGCAGATCCGCGAGCCCCCCCACGGGGTCACGGAGTTCCCCGGTCAGCGGGTCGAGGTAAATCGCGTTGCAGGTGAAGTCGCGCCGCCCGGCGTCCTCCTCGGGCGCCGCGGCGTACTCGACCTCATCGGGGCGGCGCCGATCCGAGTAACCCCGCTCTCGTCGAAAGGTGGCCAGCTCGACCTCGGCTCCATCCATCACCACGACGATGATCCCAAAGCTCTTGCCCACGGCAACGGTTCGCTCGAACAGCCCCTCCACTTCCTCGGGAAGCGCCGCCGACACGAGATCGACGTCCTTGATGTCCCTGTCCAGCAGCAGGTCCCGCACGGCTCCCCCGACAATCCAGCCGCGGTGACCGGCCCGGGCGAGCGTCCCGCAGATCCCGGTCGCAAGCTGAGCCCAGCGTTCTGGCAGGCGTGACACGAGGTCCGCAGGAAGCGGGGTGGGCTCATCCGGCATGGCCGTTGAATCGTACGTCCTCGTTGCCCAGACTTCCCCATGGGTCGCCAGGAGCCGCCGTCTGCGGTGGATTTCCCTGAGGCTCGTTCGCGGCGGCCCCACCGCTCCGTTCCTGGCCTCTCCGAGCACCCTTGATCCCGGTCACCGTGAGCGGGGAGGTCCAAGCTGACCTCGCCTGAGCGGCCGTCCTTCGGGCGCGATGGCTTGGGGCGAGGAGCGCCCGGCGCTGGGGGTGCAGCGTGCAGACTTCCCGGTCGCCATCCACGGGCCAAGCAGCATGGAACCAGACAGCACCCCAACCAACACCCCCAGGCCGGAAGCCGACGGCGCCCCGGCCACCATGCGCGGCGTTCCGGGGGGCCTCCTCGTCGCCGTCATCGCCCTGCTCGTGGTCCTCGTCTCGCTGCCACGCTTTCACGCCCACACGTTGGACGCGAATCGAGCGGACGCCCGGATCACCCTCGACGTCCTCGGCGCCGAGGTCTTCAGCTCGGACCTGGCCGGAGAATTGGGGCTCGCGGACGGACCGGATGTGCTGATTCAACTCGTGAGGGCAACACCCGCCCTCGCTCACCGCTTCCCGGATGCGCGGATGGCCAACGACGCGGGCCAGTTCCTTCACCATGGGTATCGCGTGGACACCGGGTTCGTGCTGGAGGGGATCCGGTCATGGCCGGCGATCGTGACCTGGCCCGATCGCTTCACCGAATCCGGCGACGCCGCCTTCGCGCTCACGCGCGACGGGCGCCTCTTCGGTCACCCGAACGGGGGGCTCTGGTCCGGGGGGCAGAGCGCACTTCGGACCGTGGACCTCTCCGATGAAGGCTGGGCCCTGCTGCGACCCGCCCGCACTGAATAGGCCCACGGCCGCCTCAGCAGAACGCAGCGCATCGGCGACGGCCCCTCGCCTGCATGAGAGCGGGGAGACCATGCCCCCCCCGGGATGCATCGACCTTGATCGGAGCCGCCGCCTCTGCAGCGGGACGCTGTCCAGCCCGTGCCCATTCAGCCTCTGCCCTTCGAGCGTCAGTCTGTTGAGCGCCGGTCGGTTGAGCGTCGGTCTGTGGAGGCGCCGTCTGCTGAGGCTTTGGTTGCTGAGGCTTTGGTTGCTGGGCGGCCGCCTGCCCAAGGATCACCTGCCCGGTGATCGCCTGCCCGGTACCCACCGGCCCTGTACCCACCGACCCTGTACCCACCTGCCCTATACCAGGCGGCCCTGTACCCACCTTCCGGGCGCCAGCCCGCTGAGATGCCGCGGCAGCATCACGCGCCCCCCGTTCGCCGGGAGGCCGCCCCGGCGCATGGCTGAGCGGCTGGAGCGACACGAGCCGAGGGCGAACCTCAGCGAGAAGCCTTGGCCTCAAGATGGTCGACGAACTCGTTGAAGCCGCGCGCCCTGAGCCCGTCATGAAGACTCTCAAGTCCGCGCCTTGGAGCGCCCAGGACCCAACGGCCGCTGGTCAGGCAGGTGGTGGCGGATCGGTCTTCTCGCCCCGCGAGCCGACCAGCGTCTTCCAGGACCTGGCGGGGGTCCATATCGCCCGCGTAGATACAGGCCAGGTCCCCCTCGGCGTCGAGCAGGAAGGCGAGCGGCAGCGGCATCTCGTCGAACGGGGCCAACGTCCGCCCAAGAACAAGATCCAGCAGCAGGCGCTCCGAGCTCCCTGCGCGGCCGGAGCGCTCGCCGAGACCGAGCCCCTCGGAGGTCTTGCGCGAAGCCTCGGCCTCACGCACGCCGTCCAGAGCGAGGGCGTACGTCGGCAAGCCCTCCCCCTTGATCAAGGACAAGGCCCGCTCGGAGTCGGGGACCGTCCCGGACCAGAAGACGAGGAGCAGGCCATTCTCCCCGCAAAGCTCATCTGCCCTCCGCGTTGGGCCGTCGAAGGAGGGCAGCCGCCACGCACCCAGGGGGAACTCCGCGTGGAGCGGGACGCGGCTGCGGGGGGGCGCCGCCTCACCGCCCCGAACGCTCGGCGCCACCGGCTCAGCAAGGGGAGGCCGCGGGGCGCCCTGACGGTACCGCCGCCGGAGCGCGCCGGTGCCCCTCTCGAGCTCCCAGGAGGAACCGGCGAGGGCCTCGCCCTCCGGGGCCGCGAAGGCCTCCGCCACTCCGTCTGGCCACCGGACGATCACGCGTGAACCCGGCGCCCCACCGGTGACGTCGCTGTTGCCCAGCCCAAAGAAGGCCTCGGGCGGGGAGGACCCGAGGAAGCCATCGCCCGCCAGGATACGAGCGCTGCGGCGGCCGCCGCGGGCCTCGAAGGAGACGAGCGCCCCGATGCCGTCCCGGTTGAGGCCATCCTGGCTGAGCCTGAACGAGACAGAGCTCCCGCCGGGGGCCCGCCCCTGAAAGAGGCGGAGAATGGGCGCCGTTCGATTCCGAAAGACGAGGTCGAGGCGGCCGTCGTGATCCAGGTCGCCGACCGCCAGCGAACGACCATCGTCTGGGATCCCAAGGCCGCTGGAGAGAGAGACGTCCTCGAAGCGGAGGTCGCCCTGGTTCAGGTACGCAAAGGTCCGCTCCCGCGCGTTCCAGTCCTGGCGTCCGAACTGAGAGAGCTGCGAGATCACCGACCACGCCCCGAGGTACGCGTCGAGGCGGTCGGGGCTGGGGTCGCCGCCGAGCGGCGTCGCACCCACCACCCGGCGCCAGAAGAAGCTCTGGAGGTCAGGCCCGGTCCGACCGCTCAGGAATCCATTGGGCACGACAATGTCCGGGAGCCCGTCTCGGTTCCAGTCCACGAAGCGGGACCCCCAGGCCCAGCCCCCAGGCGCCGCCCCCGTCATCTCGGTGAGGTCCTGGAACTGCCCGCCGCCGAGGCCACGGAAGATCGAGTTGCCTCTGGCGTGGCGGATGAACTCGTCCCTGACCTCGACCGAGGCTTCTGGCATGAATCGCGGGGAGCGCGTCACCCGGCCACCTGCTGCCGAGAACATGTTGCTCACGATGAGGTCCCCGACGCCATCGAGATCCGCGTCCGCGAGGCTGAGGCCCATCCCCGCAGCCTTGTCGGTCAGGGGCCCGTCCGGCGCCGGCTGAAAGCGCCCGCCGTCTGCGAGGTACAGGTTGTTCCGACCGAAGTCGTTGGCGACGTACAGGTCCAGGTCCCCGTCGCCATCCACATCGTCGAAGACCGACACCATGCTGAAGCGGTCGTTGTCCACGTCCAGGCCGGCGGCCACAGTATCCGCTCTGAAGGCCCTCAGTTTCGCGCCCGCGGCGTCCGCGGCCAGGTTGCGCCAGAACACATTCGGCGCGCCGTTCACCGCGTCGTGGTACGGCGTGGGCGCCGCAGGGCCCCCGTCGTCAGCGCGGAAGTACCGCGTGTCATAGAGGTCGAGGTCCCCGTCACCGTCGACGTCCGCCGCCGAGATGGAATAGACCCGCGCGGTGCCCGCCCGTGGCAGGACCCCGCTCGTGGTAAAGACGCCCGCCCCATCGTTCCACGCCACCACGACGTCAGGCCCCACGCCGAGCACCACGTCGCGCGCGCCGTCCCCGTCGAGGTCCGCAATCAGGACCCCGCCGCTCCCCTCGAGCCAGTCCAATCCGCGCTCTGCCCCCTCCTCACGAAACGTCCCGCCCGCATTCATCCAGACGAGGTTCGGTTGTCCTGCTGCTCTGGCCACCACCAGGTCGTCCCAGCCATCGCCGTCGAGGTCCCCCACGGCCACGCCGTGCATGGCGGTCAGGATGTCGCCGACAGGCGCGAGGGAGTCGGTTCGACCCGCCGCCTGCAGCGCCCCCAGAGCAAGACTCCGCGGGCTGTTCACGCTCCGGCTCGCCGCGCCAGCGAGCACGGAGTCGGTGACGTCCCGAAAGGGAGCCTCGAGCGCCGACCGTGACGCACGCTCCACGGTGATCGACGAGATCCTCGCGCGCTTTCCGAGCCGCCAGGTCAACGTCAGGAAGACGTCCCGCTGCTGTCGCGCGCCGACCGGAGTCCCGTGCGGATCGGTCCCGCTACGCAGGTGCGCTCGGGTCCGCCCGACCTGCTCTGCCACGCCATCGAGGCCAGGGGCCTGAACCTCCGTCACGGTCGCCTCCACCACAGGCGCGCCGCTCACCGAAGGCACCATGAGGTTCCTTTGGAGCCACTCCAGCAGGGCGCCCCCAGCGAGAGCCTCCACCCCGCCGTCGCTCGTGGGCACCGTCCCCGCGAGATCCCGGGTCACGACGCTCCGCAGCGCCGCGGTGTCACCACCCGTCGCCAGGTGCCGGGTCACCCCCAGCAGCAGCCGCTCTGCCGAGCTGGCGAGGAGCTCGCCAGGCCAGGGATCTGCCTGCAAACCAGGGTCCATGGCGGCGGCGATTTGATCGAAGTCGCTGCGCCGCGGCTGCGCCTGAGGCCGGATGACCTTGGGGACATCCTCAGCACGCGCCGGGCGCTCGCGAGAGCCCGAGAGAGCGTCCCCCGGTACACCCTCCGCTCGGCCGGGGAGCGCCGCGCCCTCGGCGGCGGGCACCCCAGGAGCCGATGACGAACCGAGCGACTCGGGCGCGCCCGTCGGAGCATCCTCCGCGCAAGAAACGGCCAGGCTGAGAAGGGCCAGCGAGACCCCGACGCGGTGCAGCAACATCACCTGGAGTCTAGCGCGCCTGCGCACCAGACCCATGGCCCAGCGCCCAACCGTCCGCCTCAGGCGAGTGAGGGACCGAACCAGACCCAGAGCAGGCAGTGGAGACCCCGTCGCAGCACCCGGTCGGACTCGGAACGATAGACCCGCTTCATGACCGGGAGGAGGACCTCCGCGTGCCCCATCCGTACCGCGCGGTCTGCCGCGTAGAGGCGCTCATACGGTGACCGAGAGGCGTCATCCAGCACGTCCACCAGCGCCTGGACCGACTCCACCTCGAAGTCCTGCCAGATGAAGGAGATCAGGTCGAGACGCTTCATGGGGTCCTGCTCGACGAGGAGCCGATCGCGGAGCACCTCCTGGGACGCGCGCCCGGCATTGAAGGCCTGCCCCACGCACCAGCGAAAGCCGGAGACGCCTCGGATAGGGTTCTCACCCACGAGGTCCCCGGCCTGCAGCAGAAACAGCCCGCTCTCCCGGCCCGGGATGGCGCCCATGGCCTGAAGGGTCGAGGTGAGGACATCGCCCCGCCGCGCGCCCGCCAGCTCGGCCTCGTAGACGGAGGCGACGAGGTTCCGCGCTTGGTCGCTGGCGGCGGTCCATCCGTCCAGCTGCCCTCGCATGGCGCGCATCCCCAGGCCCCGCTCCACGACGGTCCCCTTCAAGAGCGCCATGAGAAACGCGCGCCCCTGCTCATCGCGCCGCGCAAGGAGCCCCTTGAGGGCCGTCTCACGCACCTTGGCTTCCTCGTCCCGCAGCGCCAACTGAGCCCACTGGAGCACATCTGCCCGTTGCTCCGGTGAGCGTTCAGCGCCCGTCTCCGCGTCGAAGTCCAGGATTCGCTCGAGGGTCTGCGAGCGCTCACCGGCGTCTTCGGCCGTCGCGGCCAACACGTACGTGTCGTCCACAAGCCCAGCCCTCAGCAGGGCCTCGGAGGCGTGATGCCGCGGCATGCGCTGCTCGTGGGCGAGCAGGTCCATCAGGCGCTGTCGCGCGTCCCCAAGACCAGCCCGCGCCGCCGGCGCGAGCAGGTAGGCCTGGTGTCGAAGCAAGAGCGCATCGTTCTCCTCGGCGAGGCGCAGCAGCATCGCCGCGACCTCGGGGTCGTCGACGGTGCCCACCAGAGGAGCCGCAGCGTCGATGACGGTGGACTCGATGTAGTCTCCAACTCGCTCCGCCCTCGCCACCCACTCCGGCATCGCCGCTGCGAGCCGGTTCACGTCACAGGCTGCCATGGCGGACAGCACTCGCGTCAGGTGGACCTCCAAGCGGAACCCCGCCAGGGAGGCGGCGAGCGGATCGAAGAGCTCAGGTGAGGGATGCTTGAGGAGCACGAGCACCGCGTCTCCCCGCTGGGACTCCTTCGGGCTGCGGAGCGCCTCGAGGGCGATCGGCACCCCCCAGTCATCCTCCGCGAGCGCGCAGACCGCGAGCACGTTGCGGGCCACGCCTTCCCGCCATTGATCTCTGGTCGCCGACTGGAAGAGCCGCCGAAGCGGCTCCGCCGCCTCGTCTCCCAGGCTGGCGAGCACTGCGGTGGCGCGGCGCTTCGGCTCGAGCAAGCCGGTGTCGAGCTTGGACGCCAGCACCTCCGGGAGGTTGCTGGTATCCGCCTCAAATGGCGCCCCGAAGGGACAGCCCACGAGCAGCGGCGCGATCCTCCCGTCCGCTTCGTATTGCTCCGCGGTGCTCAAGCCCCCTTCCTGAACGGGTCGCTCCGACCCCTTCCAGGCGAAGAAGGCGATGACGCCCAGCAGCACCAGTGCCGCGATGACCCCGACACGGCCCGATGAGGCGTGCGCCTGCTGGCGTACCCGATCAGTTCTGGGACGCATCGGCGGCAAGCTCCTGTCGCATGAGGTCCGTCTCCTCGCCGAGCGTGCCGCTCGCGCGATCCAGCGCCACCAGGCTCTTGGCGTACTCGGCCCGTGCCGCGCTTCGGTTGGACGCGGCCTCGATGAGCGTCTGCTGGAACTGGAGGACCTCGAAGGTCGTCGTCAGATCGGCCTCAAACCGTTGCTGCTCGGCCTCAAGCTGCCGCTTCGCCAGCTCGAAGCTCTGCTCCGACGCCCGCACCGCCTGGGCCCGATAGCGCACATCCCGCAGGGTCCGCCGGATCTCTGCGAGCGCATTGACCTCGGCCTCCTCCAGTGAGATCTGGCTCCCGCGGACCCGCTCACGGGCCGCACGCTCCGAGTTGGACGCTGTGCGGTTCTGCAACGGCATGTTGTAGTCGAGCCGCGCGGCGTAGCGGGGGTAGTCGAACTCCATCGCCTCCGTGAAGGCGTCGGTGAAGTCCTGGTTGAAGGAGCCCGACGAGGCGTCGAGCCGCAAGTCGAGGCCGTAGAGCCGCTCCGACTGCGCACGCACGAGCCGGATCCGCGCAGCGTCGATGTCGAGCCGGGAGGTCCGCAGGTCGGGGCGCTTGCCCAGCGCAACCTGGAAGGCATCCTGCCAGTCCGGCAAGAGGAGGTCATCTGGAGCGGCCTCGGGTAGCGGGGTGGTTGCGTCCAGCCGCTCATTCCAGAGCCCGGAGGTCTCATCCCGCACGATCAGGCGCTTCAAGTCGTCGCCACGCTGGGCGAGGTTGTTTTGGGTCTGCAGCAAGGTTTCCGTCCGGGTCGCGACTTCGGTCTGAGCCTGCAACACATCAACCTCCGTGCCATCCCCCGCCCGCAGGCGCGCCTCCTCACGTTGAATCTGCTCCTTACCGAGCTTCAGGGCGGCCTCGGCAACCTCTAGCTGCTGGCCCGCGGCCACCAGCTCCCAGTAGGCGACCTCCACGTCATGGATCAGGCTCTGCCGGGCTTGGCGGCGCTCCTCCAGTCGGCGGCGCTCTGTGATCTCTGCCTCTCGCTGGTTGGAGGTCGCGTAGTCCTCGCCCGCGCCGCGCATCAAGGGCTGGACGTAGCTCACCGCCAGGTTGCTGCGGTACTGCTCCGGCGCGTTGGCGAACGCGTTGTCCGTGACGTTCAGGCCGGAGTCGAAGTGGAAGCCGAAGCTCCCCCCGGTCCCCAGCGGGCGACTGAGGTCCAGGTTCAGCTGCGAGTCCTGGCTGGAGACCACATCGCCGCCGAACAGCGAGGAGCTACCGACCGAGTCAGAGTCTGCGAACTGACCGTTCATGTCGAAGACCCAGTCGAAGGCGCCCCAGGTCGAGAGGGCCTCAAAGCGCGCCACCTCGGCCTCGACCTCCGCTCGCTCCAGCCCGAGGTTATTGGTGAGCCCGAGCCCGAGCGCGTCCTCGAGGGAGATCTGCCGGTTCACCTCGCCGTTGAGGTCGGCGTCTGGACCCGCAGTGGAGGACGTCGCCGTCTCCGCGGTATCGGACGGCCCCGCCACGCCGAGCTGTACCGCTGCGCTGGCTTGCTCCGCTGTGGGACCCTCAGGGACCTGGGGCGCCGAGAAGGCAGGCGTTGCCCCAAGGAACATGGCGGCCAGCTGGCCCGATCGTCGTTGGCTCGTTCGCATCATCTGCGCACACGATAAGGCTTGACGGCGACCAGGCGTCGGGCGAGCGGGCAGTTCGGCCCGCTGAGGGACTACAGTTCCTGAACGACCTGGTTCCAGAGGCGAACAAAGCCGTCTCCGGGAGCCACAGCCAACGCCTGCTCGCCGATCAGGCGGAGCCACTCGTCCGCACCAGGAAGCGGCAGGCGCGCGTCCGGTGCAGGGGCCACCAGCCCCAGGTCAAAGGCACGCCGCAGGGTCCGCGAGGCCAACACCGCAAGGGGGCTCGGCGCCGCGCTGTCCACCGCCGCGCTCGCAGCGGCCAGCGTCTCTCCCACTCGCTCGAGGGCCTCGCCGAGGCCAGACCACGGTCCGCCGCCTTGCACCTGGTCCAAGAGGCCCTCCGCGCGGAGGATCGATGCAATGAGCGTTTCAACACCCACCGCCTGAGCTCCAGGTTCCGCCGAGGCCTCTGCCTTGAGCCCCGTCCATTCCAGCAGGGCCACGCCGGTGGCTGTGGACGGGCGGCCCCCACGGCCCTCCAGGGCTGACTTCACCTGCTCCAGCCGGATTCGCGCCCCCTCGAAGTCCGCGTCTGCCTGCAACCAGGCCTCCGCACCTTCAAGGTCCCACCAGTTGGAGGCGCCCACCACGCTCAGGGGCTCCGCCTCCGCCGGGAACTCCTCCTCCAGCGCCGCCTCGGGCACCGGCTCGAGGACGAAGCGAACGCCGCCACGACTCGGCTCCACCAGCAGGTGCCACGCGACAATGGGGACGATCGTCACCTGAAACACCAGGACGGCCACGGCGACTCTCAGCACCATCGAATCACGCAGCCGGTCGGCGCAGAACTCAAGGAGCACTCCCAGGTCACCGCGACGCCTGAGGTCCTCCCGCGTCGTCCTCGAGAGGACGCGACGGACCACTCGGCGCACCTGGATCTCGGACTCCAAGGGTCGATCTTCCTTGAGCGCCTGGGCGCACAGGTCCTTGAGATCAAGGAGTTCGGAGAGCGCCGGCTCGTCCAGCTCCGCTCCATCCCCGCCGTCAAAGGACGAGCCCGCGGCCGGCCGCGCCGCCCCGGAGCCGTCTCCAGGTTTCTCAGCAGCGTGACCGCCAGGGCCTCCACCAAACACCCGATCGATTTCCTCGGGATCCAGGTCCCTCCAGCCGCCAGCCTTCATGCTCGCCGCTCCCCGCCAGCGGACTCGCCGCGAGCGCGCAGGGCGTCTTCGACTCGCTCGCGCTCCTCGAGAGCCGCGCGCACACGGGCCACGGCACTGTGCATTCTCGACTTCACCGTCCCCACAGGGATCTCAAGCGCCTCGGCGATCGCCAGGTACGGCAGCTCCTCGACCACCGCCAGGTCAAAGACGGCCCGGTGCCCATCGGGTAGCGAGGCCAACGCGTCGCGCACGACCTGCGCGCTCTCACGCTGGACCAGGCCCTCATCGGGAGCGGCGGGAGCACGATTCAGCCGATGATCCATATGGACCTGCGCGTCGGACACATCCCCCATGGGCCCGGGCCCGGCCCCCCGGCTGCGACGCAGCCGATCGATCCACACGTTCCTGGCCACGCGGAAGGCGTAGCCTGAGAACTGGCCACGGACGTCATACGACGTGGCGGCGGAGCTTGCGGCGGAGCGGAACAACTTGAGGAAGGTCTCCTGGGCCAGATCCTCGGCCTCCGCGCGAGAGGCGCCGAGGCGGACGAAATAGGCCAGGAAGGTGCGGGTTTCGGATCGAACGAACTCCTCGAACGGGGCGGGCCTCCCGGCCCGGAGAGCCGCGAGGGGGTCCTGCGTGCCGTCCCAGGAGTCCTTCACGGCCCCTCAACGCCCGGGGACGACCCCGGTTCACCATCATCTGAAGAAACCACGGGCAAGGGGCCCTCCTGGAGCTCGGCTGAGGCCTCCAGGGCTCTCAACAGGACGTCAATCCGCTTCCCCGGAGTCGGCGTGGCCTGCGACCCCTGGCCATCCGTGGACGCCAGACCCGCCGAGCCCACGGCCTCCACGCCCGGCTCTGCCCCCTCGCGCCGAAGGGTGATCCAACGGGTCTCTGGCGTGTCATGCCGCAGCTCAATGGCCAGCCGCGGGCTCGGGAGCCAGGCCTCGATCCGCCCGGCCCACTCCACGACCGAGACTCCGTCGTGGCCGAGGAACTCGTCCGCGCCGTCCGCCAGGAGCGCCTTCTCGCGACCCTCCATCCAGGCGTCGAAGTGAAAGAGCGGGAGCCGTCCCCCGTCGTGCTGCTGCATGAGAGTGTAGGTCGGGCTCGCCACCCCATCCTCGATCCCCAGGCCCCGCGCCAGGCCCCGAACAAAGGTCGTCTTGCCCGACCCCAGGTCCCCGTCGAGGGTCAGCACCGCCCCCGCCCAGAGCTGTTCACCGAGCAGCCTTCCCAGCTCCTCCGTGGCCTCGGGGCTGAGGGTCCTGAATCGTCGCGCCATGGCCCCATCCTGCCCTTCAACCAAGGGGACCTCCACCATGGATCCACCCTCCATCTCCGGGCTCCCATTGGGAGCGCCCCGAGGGGGCCGCGATCCACAGCCCGGCCCCCTCAAGGACCGTCCCGATCCTTGTCCAGGTCGCCCCAGGGGAAGCCCCCGGCGACCCATCCGGGAGGCACGCAAGCAGCTCGTGGTCCTCGCCGTCATGAAGGGCGTGGGAAAGCGCGGCGCGGGCGTCGCCCCCCGCCGCACCCAGGGCATCGGGGTGGACCGGGACCGCCGAGGCCTCCAGCTCGATCGCGACCCCCGAGGAGCGCGCCATTCGAAAGAGGTCCAGCGCCAGTCCATCGCTCACGTCCATCATCGCCGTGGCACCCGCGCGCACCAGGGCGCGCCCCTCGGCCAGCCTGGGGACGGGCTCCAGATGGCGCCCCGAGGCCAGACTGCCCCCAAGCGGGCCCGTCACGACGACGTCCTGGCCGGGCACCGCCCGGTCCCGAGCCACGGGCGTGCCGTCGCCCTCGAGGACCCCCAGCGCAGTCACCGTCAGCCCTGCGGGGCCCGGCGCCATGGAGAGGTCCCCGGCCACCAGCTCGGCTCCGTGCGCCACCGCTGCGCGGCGGGCCCCGAGGATCACGCGCTGCAGGTCAACCTCGGACCAGCCCTCTGGCGCCCGGACCGCGAGGGTCACCGACGTCGGCGTCGCTGCCGTAGCAGCGAGATCCGAGAGCGTACGGAGCACCGCCTTCGCTCCCGCGGCGCCCCGATCCGCGTCTGGCCGAAAGTGAACGCCCTCGACGCATTGGTCCGCGCACACGACCGGCCGCCCAACGAGCGGCTGCAGCACGGCGGCGTCGTGCCCGCGGGCTCCAGCCAGCCCCACGGGCCACGGCTGCTCGGCGAGCCAGCGGTGCAGGTTGTCTTCACTCCAGCTCATGCGGGCACCTCAGTACACCCACGCGAGGAGGACTCGCCCGGCCACCGCGCGGCGGTCGACCCAGCCCGCGGCGGCCGAGTCGAACCCCTCGCATGAGGGGCAATCCGCGCTACACCAGATCCGCGCGCCGTCGTCCCGCGTCGCGGACACCACAACGAGATGCAGACGCCCCTCCGCATCCCGGACGAGCACCGCATCTCCGGGCTGTACGGCGGTGGGCCGGAGATCCACCACGAGCCGATCCCCCGCATCGAACCGCGCGACGGGGCTGCAACGTGATGAGGGCACGGGCACCACATCAAACCGATAGCCGAGGTACCCCATGCCCGCCAGCGCCAGCACGACCGTCACCCGACGGAGGCTCCTCAGCCATCGACGCTGAGGGGTCAACGACCCGCCTCCAGCGAGGCAGTGAACACACGGGCCGCCGCATCCGTCAGCGTGCGGACGCGACTGCCCAAGCCTCCATCCGCTGCAGCATGCCCAAGGCCCCATACCGCGCCGATGGCTGCCGCACCCGCCGCGCCAGCGCCATCGAGCTCAGGGAGACGCTGGGCGTCGACGCCGCCGAGGGCCCAGACGGGAATCCGGCAGTCGGCGCAGAACGCGCGGAGCCCTGACGGGCCGAGGGCTTCGCCCTCGAGGTCCTTTGAATGTGGAGAGAAGATTGGCGCGTGCAGGGCGTAGTCCGCGCCCGACCAGCGCTCCTCCGGGTCCCCTTGGTGGGTCGAAACCCCGAGCGTCACGCGGTCCCCGAGCACCCGCCGCGCCTCGGCAACGGGCAGCGATCCACCAGCGAGGTGCGCACCGTCCGCTCCGGCGGCTTGAACGAGATGGGCGCGATCATGAATCCCGAGCCAGGCTCCGGGCGCCTCGCGGTCGATGAGGGCCCGAAGCTCCAGCGCGAGCTCAAGGAGAGGGCCGTCTTCCAGATCTGGCTCGCGGAGCAGCAGGCCAGACGCCCCAGCGCGCAGCACCTCACGTGCCCGGCCGGGGAACAATGCCAGGTCCTGCTCCGCCCCGCTCCCACGCGCTCCCATGGTCAGAGAGCCCGGCGAGATGACCAGCATGCTGGGGGGCAAGCGCCGCTGCATCACTCCTCCAACTCGATGAGGTACCCGAGGTCCCGGAACAGCGTCCGGTACCGGGCGAGGCTCGCCTTGCTCTTCAGCTGAAGCGCGTTGCCATTCACCTTGCCCTTGATGAAAGGACGCACGCCCGCGTCCCGCGCAAAGCGTCCGAGGATGCCCTCGTCCTGAGCGCGGAGGACGTGATCCGCACCGAGCAGCAAGAGGCCCGACTTCGCGGCCCAATCGGAGATCGACTGGAGCACGTTGCGGGGGACAGGGGTCCGAGCGTTCAGCGTCAGGATCTCCCTCATCTTGCTGAGCGTCATGCCCTCAACGAGACCACGGTGCACGCTCTTCTCGTTGATCCGAAACTGCCTCAGCGCGCCATCCTTGGTCCGCTCGGTGAAGCGGTCCAGGTCGTGAGTGAGGACCGCGTCATCGCCGTCGGAGAACAGGACCACCTCGAAGTCCGGGGTGACCACGAGGCGGCCAATGCCGAAGGTCTCCTCCTCCGGGGTGTCGATGCCGAGGACGCGCGCGCCGCTCCGAGAGAGCCGCATCGCCACCGGGTGGCCCTTGGAGTCGTAGCCGAGGTCCACGAGCCCGAGCAGATAGAGCCGCTTGCGAACCCACCCGACGAGGTTCCAGGCGAGGCGCTGAAGATCCTCCGCAGCCCCCGCTCCTGCGGCGCCCCGCGCCGCGATCATCTCGTCCACCCCGAACGTGTCGAGCTGGGAGAGGTACGCGTTCCGGGCCAGGAAGGGGAGGTACATCACGTCGTACCAGACCCCTACCTCGAGCCGCTTCATCAGCGTGGAGAGGATCCGCCGCATGGCCGGGTGGTGCACCGACTCATGGGCCTCGTCGAGCTCGAAGGTCACGTACTCAAAGAGCCCGGCGAGCTTGGTGTCGAGGTCCTGGGATTCCCAATCTCGCCCCGCCGCCGTGAGCTTGAAGGTCCGCTCACCGGTCACCTCGATCAGCCCCGCCGATCGCGAGAAGCGGAAGATGAACTGGAGCACCTCGCCGCGCTCAAGCTCCCGCCCGGGGTTGGGGATGAGCTCCGTGAGGATCCGCTTCTCTGTGGTCTTGAAGATCTCCCCCTTCACCGTGAAGCGCACCGCGTGATCGATGATGTAGGCGAGGAAGCGAGAGATGTTCGCCATCAGGTCCACCCCGAGCGCCGCCTCGTCGTGGGGCGCGTCTGGGTCGGAGGGGACGGCCACACGCTTGAACCAGGCCAGCGTCACCTCGTTGAACACGATCAGCGTGTCATCCTCATGCTGGATCCCGTAGCGCTCGAGCTCGAGCCTGGCGGTGGTGCCGACCAGCGACTCCTCGAGGATCTTCGCCCAGCGCCGCTGGTTCCAATGGGGCAGCTCCGTCTCCATTCGCTCGAAGAAGCGCCTGGGAAGGAGCCCGCCAAACTCGAGGACCGTCTTCCCGACGAGGTCCCGGAGGCCCTCGGGCAGCCGCTCTACCCGGGCGACCGACGCAGGCTCCTTGGCGTACATCTTGAACATCTCCCGCAGGCGCGAGGGGGACATTGGCCGCGCCACCTCGGGCCCGGCGTAGCGCTCGTCAAGGTGTCCCTTGAGGGTGATCGCCACCGAGTTCCCGCGGGCCTTGTCGGCGATTTCCTGGAGCAGGAGCGCGTCCGCGAGCTCACCGGGCAGCGCGAAGTACTCCTCGCTGTCGACCTCCTCCCGGAAGACCATGGCGGTGCGCTCCAGCTCCCCAAGCACCTGCCCCTCGGACACCCCTCCGAGGATGGAGAGCACCGTCTTGCGTGCCACCCTGTGCCGCGGCGCCAGGAGCAGGGCCTCCACCACCGCCTGATGCGTCTCGCCCAAGGAGAGCTTCCGCTCCACCGCGCGTTGCGGTTCGCACATCCAGCCCTCCAGCGCGCTCCGAAGCTCCGCGACCTTGGCCGGCGACTCGGTGGAGTCACCACCGGCCCAGAACTCGAAGGGCTCTCGCAGCTGCGCCTTCTTCAGGCGCTTTAGGGCCGCGCTGACGGGCAGGTCACCGCGGTTCGACCGGCGAGCGGCAAGCCCAGCGGCGGTGCCCTTCTGGCTGCGTACGGTGCGACTGCTCACACTGGAGGAGTCGGGTTCAGGGGATCGCGCCGTCACTCTACGTCGCCCTCGGGGAGGCTGGCATGGGTCTGATCACCCGGAGCCGCGGCGCCAGGGGCCACGTCCTCCAGGTCCGCGCTCTCTGCGTGGATGATTTCGTACGAGTAGCCCTGCTCGGTCAGGAACAGCTGCCGCTTCTCCGAGAAGTCCTGATCCCGGGAGCCCAGCGTCACCACCGAATAGAACGTGGCGCCGCTGCCGTCGGACTTGGGACGGAGCACCCGCCCGAGACGTTGAGCCTCCTCTTGACGGGAACCGAACGTCCCCGAGACCTGGATTGCGACGGACGCATCCGGGAGGTCCACAGCGAAGTTGCCCACCTTCGACAGCACGAGGAGCTCGACTTCGCCGTTTCGGAAGGCGGCGTACAGCCGCTCCCGCTCCACGTTGGGGGTCCGACCTGTCAGGAGCGGGGCATCCAGCGCCTTGGCGATGGCGCGGAGCTGGTCCAGATACTGACCGATAACGAGCACACGCTCCCCCGCGTGCTGCTTCACGAGAGACCGGACGATGGGCAGCTTGCCAGGGTTCTCCGAGGCCCGCCGGAACTGCTGCCGCGGGGGCGCCGCCGCGTACGAGCGCCGGTCCGCTTCGGAGAAGGCCACCCGGACCTCGACGCACCGCGCCTCGGCGATGAACCCCTGCCCCTCCAGCACCTTCCAGGGGACGTCGTAGCGCTTGGGCCCGATGAGGCAGAACACCTCTTCCTCCTTGTTGTCCTCACGGACCAGCGTCGCCGTCAGGCCCAGTCGCCGACGAGCCTGGAGCTCCGCGGTGACCCGGAAGATTGGCGCCGGCAGCAGGTGGACCTCGTCGTAGACGACGAGCCCCCAGTTCTGGGATCGGAAGACCTCGAAGTGCTCGAACTCCCCCGTCTTCGACCTGCGCCAGGTCATCATCTGGTAAGTGCTGACGGTCACGGGGCACAGGTCCTTGGTCTCACCTGTGTACTCCCCCACGTCCTCTGGCCGCAGCTCCGTCTTGTCCAGCAACTCCTCTCGCCACTGCCGCACGGCGACGGTGTTGGTGGTGAGGATCAGCGTCTTCGCACCCACCAGGCTCATGACCGCCATCCCCGTCACGGTCTTCCCCGCGCCGCAGGGCAGAACCACCACGCCGCTCCCGCCCATGACCGTGCCCCCCGCATGGAAGGCCTCGGCGGCCCCGCGCTGATAGTCACGGAGAACGAAGGGCTTCCCTTCCGAGGTGACCTCCTTGAACTGGATCTCCAGGGGGTCGCCCTCCAGATAACCGCCGCGGTCATCCACCGGGTACCCGATGCGGATCAGCTTCTGCTTGAGGTCCCCCCGCTCGATGCCGGTCACGAAGGCGCGCCTTCCATCCGGCCCATCAGAAACCTCGCAGAGGGCTTGAATGGCCTTGTGCTCGAGCACCTCCTCGAGGAGGCCAGCCTCGCCACCGAGGAGCTCAAACTCCCGGGGCCCGTCCGCCGCGCGCTCGATCCGGAGGAGCCCGTAGCGCCCGATCCAGCCCCGGATATCATCCACGACTCCGCCGGGGACGGGGACGCACGCGTACCGGAAGAGCACCTCCTCGATCGCCTCGGCCGTGACTCCAACCGCCGCCGCGTTCCACACCGAGACCGACGTCAACCTGTAGGTGTGAAGGTAGTCCGGGCTCTTCTCAAGCTCGGCGAACACGCTCAGTTCATCCCGCGCGGCGGTGAAGAGCGGGTGCTCCTCGGTGAGCGGATTGCCGTCCTCGTCCCGCTCGGGCCGACCATCCGCGTCCACCCGCGCTCGGACCGTGTGCAGCATCAACGTGCGGTCGCTCTGCACGATGAGCGGATTCGTGGGCAGCGGCGCATGGAGCCGCGAGACCTCAGATTGGGGCTTGCCGTGGGTCATCGAGCCTCCCCCCGCGTTTTCTTCGTCGCCGTCGCCGACGCCCGCTGCCCTGCAGGCGCGGACGCGGCCTTGACCTTTATGCCGGGCTTGCGGGCCGCGGTGCTCTTGGTCGACCCCTTCCTGGCAGGGGAGCCCTTGGGGGTAACGCGCCCTTCCCCCGGCGCCTCACGCCCAGGCCGAGCCTTTCCTTGAGCCCCGCCGGCCGAGGACAACCATCGTCCGGTGACCGAGGCTTTGTCCACGGCAAGCTCAGCAGGCGTACCGGAAGCGATGATCTGGCCACCGGCTTCGCCGCCCTCAGGGCCAAGCTCCACGAGCCTGTCGCAGACCTCCAGGAGTTCTGTGTGGTGCTCGATCACGACCACCGCGTTCCCCCTTCGAACGAGGCGTCCGAGGCAGCGCGCGAGGTGTTCGACATCTGTCGCCGCGAGGCCCGTGGTCGGCTCGTCGAGGACCAGCACACTGCGCTGGGCGACGCCTGAGGGGGAGTCCGCGCGCCAGAGCTCGGAGGCCAGCTTGATGCGTTGAGCCTCGCCTCCAGAGAGCGTGGTCGAGGATTGTCCGAGCGACATGTACCCGAGCCCGACGTCGTGGAGAGTGACGAGGATCCTCCGCAGTGCCGGTGCGGCCTCGAAGAACTCGAGGGCCTCATCCACGCTCATCGCGAGCACGTCTGCGACGGACTTCCCGCGGTAGCGGACCTCGAGGACCTCGGGCTGATAGCGCGACCCGTCGCACTCCTCGCAGGTTAGCCAGAGGTCCGAGAGGAACTGCATCTCGACGAGGGTGGCCCCGCGCCCATCGCAGCCCGCGCAACGCCCCTTGGTGGAGTTGAAGGAGAAGTTCGACGGCGTGAACCCCCTCATCCGCGCCTCGGGTGTCTTCGCGAAGAGCTCACGCAGGTGCGGCATCAGCTCGACGTAGGTGGCCGGAACACTGTGAGGTGTCCGCCCGATGGGGGTCGCATCCACCACCGCGAGGCGGGTCCCATCAGGGACCTTGGCGCTCTTCCATCGGCCGGCGGCCGCCTCGCCTCGAATGGCGGGGACGAGCGCGTCCAGGACCAGGGTGCTCTTGCCGCTCCCCGAGGGTCCGCAGATCCCCAGCAGCTCACCGAAGCGGACCTCGAGGTCCACGGCGCGCAGGTTGTGCTCTCGGGCCCCTTTCAGCTGGACCGTGGCGTCTTCGGAACCAAACGCGTCCACGAGCCCCTTGCGGCGCGCGGCCTCCAGCTCGGCATCCTCGCTGGCAGCGTCGTTGGCAAGGATCGCCCGGAGGTCCACCTCGCCGCGCATGTAACGCCCTGTGCCCGAGGTCGGATGGGCCCGGATCTCCTCCGGCCGCCCTTCGGCCACAACCTCCCCGCCGAGGACACCGGCGCCTGGCCCCATGTCCACGATGTGATCCGCGCGCCCCATCAACTCCGCGTCGTGCTCTACCACGAGCACCGTGTTCCCCGCATCGCGTAGGTCCTCCAGCGCCCCCGCCAGCTGGTCGATGTCCCTCGGGTGGAGCCCCACCGTGGGCTCATCCAACACGTAGCACACGCCCACCAGCTCGGAGCCCAGGCTCGCCGAGAGACGAACGCGGCGCGCCTCGCCGCCCGAGAGCGTCGATGCGGACCGATCGAGGGTCAGATACCCAAGCCCGACTCGCTCCAGGAGCGCGAGCCGCGACTTCAGCTCGCTGAGCACCTGGTCCATGGCGGTGGCTGCGTTCTTGCGAAGCTTCAGCGCCCCAAGCCACGCAAGCGCCTCCTCCACGGTCATCGCCAGCACCTGCGGGATCCGCTTGCGCCCCACGAGCACGCTCCGGTAGGCGGGCGCCAAGCGCTCCCCCTCGCAGACCGGACAGGTCTGCCGGGTCATGACCCGCTCAAGAATGCCCGCCCACTCGGGGTCGTCGGTCTTGGCGTGCCAGGCGTCGATGTGCCCACAGAGCCCCGTCCACTGCGAGGTGTACTCCTGGTCGAAGTCGAAGTTCCGCATCTGCTTGGACACATGGACCTCGTAGCTCTCCCGCGCACCCGTGCCCCGGAGCAGGAGCGACTGGTGCTTGGCGCTCAGCTTCTCAAGGGGCTTGTCCAGGTTGACCCTGTGCGACCGAGCCACCGTCCGCAGCAGCGTCTCGTAGTACCCCTTGCCCTTGACCAGGTACCTGCCGAGCTTCCCGCCGATGGCCCCGTCCGTGAGGGGACGGGTGGGATCCGTGATGAGCTTCCCCGGGTCACCCCGGAAGATCGAACCCAGCCCGTCGCAGGTCTGGCACGCGCCGACGTGGGTGTTGAAGGAGAAGTGCCGGGGCTCCAGCTTGGCGCCGAGCTGGAAGCCGCACGCCGTGCAGGCGCCGTGGGTGCTGTACTCGATCCGGGCCCCGCCCTTCACCAACACGGACACCCGGCCGTGGGACGCCACCGCCGCCTGCTCCACCGCGTCCGCGATACGAGCCCGTGACGCCGTCGAGAAGCTCACGCGGTCCACAACGAGGTCCACCGACTCCGCCTCGTCAAAGGGGAGCGCCTCGGCGTCGAGCCGGTGCTCTTCCCCGTCGAGCATCACCCGCACGAACCCGGCCGAGGTCCAGCTGGGCACGAGGGCCCGGAGGCGATCCCCAAGAGACTCCGCGCCGGTGTTCAGCTTGACCGAGTGCCCGAGCACGGGAGCGAGGATCCACCCCTTGGGCGTCCCCTCCAGCTCCCCCATGGCCTTGAGGATCTCACGCGTGACCTTCCCCGGATCCGCGGGACGCAGCGGCTCCCCGTGCTCAGGACACCGGGCCTCGCCCGCGCGGGCATAGAGGACCCGCAGTTGATCGTGGATCTCCGTCGTGGTGGCCACCGTGGAGCGCGGGTGCCCGCGCACCGTGGAGGCTTCTACGGCCACGGAGGGCCCGAGGCCCTCGATGCGATCCACAGGCGGCTTGTCCTTGGTTCCAAGGAACTGGCGCGCGTAGGTGGAGAGTGACTCCACGAAGCGGCGCCGGCCCTCGGTGTAGATCGTGTCCAGTGCAAGGGACGACTTCCCCGAGCCCGAGGGTCCCGTGATCACCGTCAGGGACCCGCGCGGGATGGACACATCCACCCCCTTGAGGTTGTGGGTTCTGGCCCCCTCGACGATCAGCTCCGTGGGCTGACGAACGGTCCGCGAGCGCGGCAGCGGGCGGGTCTTCAGGCGGCGACGATCCGTGAGCTCTCGCAGGGCCTCGCCCGTGGGCGTGTCCTGAACGGCAAGCTCCTCCGGGCTCCCGCACCCGAGCACTCGGCCGCCGCCCTCACCACCCTCCGGGCCGAGATCGATCAGGTGGTCAGCCGCCTGGACCAGCTCCAGGTTGTGCTCGATCACAAGCACCGTGTGCCCCTTGTCCACCAGGCGCTGCAGGGCGCCCACCAGCCGGCCGACGTCCTCCATGTGGAGCCCTGTCGTGGGCTCGTCCAGGAGGAAGAGCGTGTGGCCACTGGGCCGCCGCGACAGGTGGGTGACCAGCTTGATCCGCTGGGCCTCCCCGCCGGAGAGCGTCGGCGACGGCTGGCCGAGGGTCAGGTAGCCGAGCCCCACGTCCATCATCAGCCCCAGGGGTCGACGCAGGAGCGGGTGGTCCTCGAACAGCTCGTGCGCCTCCTCCACCGTCATCGCCAGCACATCCGCGATGGACCGCTCGCGGTAGCGCACGTCGAGGGTCTCCTCCTGAAAGCGCCGCCCGCCGCACTCCTCGCAGGGGACCGTCACGGGGCTCAAGAACTGAAGCTCCATGACCTTGACGCCCGCGCCGAGGCACTCCTCACAGCGCCCCCCCGAGACGTTGAAGCTGAAGCGGGACTTCGTGTAGCCCCGCATCTTCGCCTCCGCGAGGCTCGCGAAGAGCTCGCGGATCGGGCCGAAGATCTTGGTGTACGTGGCGGGGTTCGAGCGCGGCGTGCGCCCGATGGGCGACGCCGTGATCGAGATCATCTCGTCAATGTGCTCGAGCCCGAGGACCGCGTCGTGGGCGCCCGGGTCGGGCGTCTCGCGCTCCAGGTGCCGGAGCACCGCCCGCTTCAGCGTGCGCTCTACAAGGGTGGACTTCCCCGACCCCGAGACGCCCGTCACCGCGGTCAGAGTACCCAGGGGGATGCGAGCGTTGACCCCCTTGAGGTTGAACGCAGAGGCTCCGCGGACCTCCAGAAACTCCCCGCTCCCGGCGCGCCGCTCCTCGGGCGCTGGGATCTTGATCTCCCCACGGAGCAGCCGGCCGGTCGGCGTATCCACCCCGGACTTGGCCACCTCCAGGGGCGGCCCCGCCGCCACGATCTCCCCACCGCGGCTGCCCGCGGAGGGGCCCACATCGATGAGCCAGTCCGCGCTCCGGAGCGTCGACTCATCGTGCTCGACGATGACCACGCTGTTGCCTGCATCGCGAAGATTCGCGAGGGCTCCGAGCAGGCGGTCGTGGTCCCGCGCATGGAGTCCAATCGACGGCTCATCTAGCACGTAGAGCACGCCCTGGAGCCCGGCGCCCAGCTGGGCGGCGAGCCGGATGCGCTGGGCCTCTCCACCGGAAAGGGTGTCCGCGCCCCGATCGAGGGTCAGGTAACCCAGGCCCACATCCACCAGGAAGCGCACCCGCCGCTCGATCTCCAGCAGGAGGTCCCGGGCGATGCGCCCCTGGCGCTTGGTCACCTCGGCGGACTCGAGGCGCTCCACGAGCTCGGAGACCGGCCCCGAAGTCAGGTCCGCGAAGCGCAGGCCGCCAAAGCGCACGTGGCGCGCAAAGAGGTTGATCCGCGACCCGTCGCACTCCGTACAGACCTGCTCGGAGAGGAACCGCTCCACCATCTTGCGGCGCGAGCCCTTGGCGAGCGCGCGCCTCAGGTTCCCGAGGACGCCGTGGAAGACCCGGTTCCAGCTCCCCTTCCCGCGGGAGCGCTGCCCGTTCCACTTGAACGCGTCGCGGTAGCGCTCCTCGCCGGTGCCCTCGAGCACGGCGTGGCGCGCCTTGCGACTCATCTCCGACCAGGGCGTATCGAGGTCGAAGCCAGCCGACTCCCCGACCCGCTCCAGGAACTCGAAGTCCACGTTGGGAAAGAGGAGGCCGGTCCCCGCCGCCTTGGTCACCGCCAGGGCACCCTCCCGGAGCGTGAGCGAGGGGTCGCGCACCACCGCAGCTTCCGAGGGCGCCTTGAGGACGCCGAGCCCCCCGCAGGCACCGCAGGCGCCGTGCGGAGAGTTGAAGGAGAACAAGCGGGGCTCGAGCTCGGGCAGCTCGCGGCCAGTCTCCGGACAGACCCGCTGGGTCGACCAGGTCCGCTCATCATCCACGCCGATCGCGACCACCTCGCCGCCACCCAGGTCCAGCGCCTGCTCCACCGCATCCCGCAGGCGGCCGGGCTCCGCCGCGTCGGGCTTGAGGCGGTCGACGATGACCTCCACGGTGTGGCGCTTGTAGCGCTCGAGCTCCGGAGCCTCCTCCAGCCGAACGACCTCCCCATCCACTCGCGCGCGAACGAAGCCTCGCCGCTGCAGATCCTGGAAGAGGGCGCGGAAGGAGCCCTTGCGATCCTTGATCAACGGAGCCGCCACCACGAGCTTCTTCCCCGCGTGAGCGGCGAGGAGCTCCTGAACCACCGCCTCCGGTGTGCGCGATTCCACCGGGAGATCGCACCACGGGCTGTGAGCGACTCCCGCACGCGCGTAGAGGACCCTGAGGTGGTCGACGACCTCGGTCAGCGTACCAACGGTCGAGCGGTTGCCCCGCGCGATGCTCTTCTGGTCCACGGCGATCGCCGGGGACAAGCCCTCGATCGAGTCCACGTCCGGCTTCTGGAGCCCACCGAGGAACTGCCGGGCGTAGGCCGAGAGGGTCTCAAGGAAGCGGCGCTGTCCCTCCCGGAAGAGGGTGTCGAACGCGAGCGAGGACTTCCCTGAACCCGAGACGCCGGTGACCGCCACGAGAGCCCCCCTGGGCATGCTCACATCCACCGAGCGGAGGTTGTTCTGTCTCGCACCCCGAATCACGATTTCGCCAGCATCGGAGCCCGGAGTCGCGGTGGCTTTCGATCGAGAAGACATCGGTTCGTTGGCGGGCGGTGTGGCCGGGCGGTGGTGGCCGGTGGTGGTGGCCGGTGGTGGGGCCGGGCTGGGCGGATGAGCGGGGCAGACGTTTCGGCCCCGGGCATCGAGTGGTACGGCCCCTGGAGACTTCCAAGGGGCACCCTCAAGCCGATCAGGATAACAGCGGAGATCCCACGCACCAGTCACGCGAAGCCGGCGAAATGCCGCAGGCCCCCCATCTGCAGCTGGGGGAACAAAATGGACGGGTCCCGGCACCCCTTGGAGGGCGCCAGGACCCGTCCAGAGGGTCCACTCGGGCCCTTGTGGGCCCGAGCATCCTGTGCCTCGATCAGAGCGAGGAGGCGTGCTCCTTGAGGTAAGACTTGACGCCCTCGGCGGTCGCCTGCATGCCGGCCTTGCCGGGCTGCCAGTTGGCGGGGCAGACCTCGCCGTTCTCCTCGTGGAACTGGAGGGCGTCGACCATGCGGACGAGCTCGTCCATGCTGCGACCGAGGGGCAGGTTGTTATGGGTCGCGCTCTGCACGACACCGTCCTTGTCGATCAGGAACGTCGCGCGATAGCTGAAGCCAGAGGCCTCGTGGACCACGTCGTACGAATCGGAGAGCTTCTTGGCGTCGTCGGCGATCAAGGCGTACTGGAGGGCGCCAATGCCGCCGTCGTCGATCGCCGTCTCGCGCCACTTGGCGTGGGTCTCGGCGTCGTCCATGCTGACGCCAAGGATGACGGTGTTCTTGTCCGCGAGCTCGGCGCACTTGTGATCAAGGGCGATGAGCTCTGAGGGGCACACGAAGGTGAAGTCCTTCGGGTAGAAGACGAGCGCGACGTACTTGCCGGCGTAGTCGGAGAGGCTGATCTCCTTGGTGGTGCCGTCGGGCATGACGGCGGGCGCGGTGAACGCGGGAGCTTTCTGGTTGATGAGCGAAGCCATGACTTGTCTCTGGGTTGGATCGTAGGGCCTCCTCCGAACAGGGCCACGGAGGGTCCCCGCGGAAGCACGAGGCGCAGTATTCTGCGGCACAACGACCCGGGCTCAAGGCTCATGGAGCGGGAATGTCCCCGGCGAGAGCCGCTGGTTATCGCTGTCATGGGCCACGGGCCGCGCCCAGCCCTCAGCGCAGAGCCTCCAGCGCAGAGCCCCCCGCCTAGAGCCCTGTACCCTCAGCCCTGGAGGCGGGACGCCATCGGCGCCCGCAGGCCTGGCGCGCAAGCGAGAATTTCTCCCCCCCGCAGCCAGCGCCCTCCACCGCGGAAGTCCTCCACGACGCCCCCAGCCTCCCTGACGAGCAGCGCCCCAGCCGCCACATCAAAGGGCGAGAGGTGCAGTTCCCAGAAGCCATCCAGCCGCCCTGCGGCCACATAGGCAAGGTCGAGGGCCGCGGAGCCGAGACGCCGCAGGCCCCGAACGTCGTTGAAGAAGCGGCCGAAGTTCTCGAGGTTCGAGTTTGCGAGCTCGCCGCGGCGGTACGGGAACCCGGTGGCGAGGATGGACTCCGACAGCTCGGAGGTCGCGCTGACCGAGAGGCGAGAGGGTCCCCCCGGTGTCTCCAGTAGCCAGCAACCCGCCCCTCGGGCTGCCACGAACGTCTCACCCAGCCTGGGCGCATGGACGACTCCGAAGAGCGGCTCCGGCCCACGATAGAGCGCCAACGAGACGCTGAACATCGGGATGCCGTGGACGAAGTTGACGGTGCCGTCCAGGGGATCCAGGAACCACCGCAGCCCATCCGCCACCTCGTCCGACGTCTCCTCCTCGGCCTCAATCGCGGCCCCGTCGCCGAGGGCCCTCAGCCGCTCCACCACCAGCCGCTCCGCGCCGACGTCCGCCGCTGTCACCAGGTCCCGGCGGGACGACTTCCGCCCAACCTCCGCGGGCGGGATCTGACCGAGGAGGTCCAGGTGAAGCTCCCCCGCACTGACCACAGCGGCCACCGCGGCACGGACCGTCGCCTCGTCCGCGGCCGGATCGACGGCGCCCCGAAGGATCACCGAGGCGGTCTCGGCGAGGTCCAGACCATCGGTCAACGCTCGTCTCCCTCGCCCGCCCAACTCGCGAGGGCAACGCAGATCTCGTCTTGCATGGGCTTCCACGCCGCCGTGTTCAGTCCATCCACGAGCGGATACCCGACGAGGATGGAGAACACCACCTCGTCTCCACCCGCCGTCTCCGCGACGCCGGAGAGGCCGCTGGCACCCTTGACCCAGCCGGTCTTCGCGCGCACACGGCCCTCAGCGGCCGTATCCCGCATCCGGCTGGCCAGCTTGCCCGTCCGACCCGCCACGGGAAGCGAGTCCAGGATTGCAGCCCGCATGGCGCCGCCCTGATGAATCACGGCCGCCACGAGCGCGGCCAACTGCTGCGCCGTGGCGCGGTTAGCCTTGGAGAGCCCCGATCCGTCCACCTGGACCAGGGGACGTATGTTCAGGCCCAGGCGCGACAAGGCGGTACGGACCGCTTCTGCGCCTGCCTCCCTGGTCCCGCTCCCGGCCACAGCGGCGCCGGTGGCGAGAAAGAGCTGGTCGGCGACCGGGTTGTTCGAGTCCAGAAGGATGGCCTCCATCACCGACGTGATCGGCGTCCGGAGCTCGGCCACGCGCCTCACTGGCTCCTCCAGCACGACGCCACGCTCGCGGCGATAGCCCTCACCGATGGTGATCCCGCGGTCGGCGAGGCCCCCCACCACCACGTGCCCGAAGAGCTCCACCGGATCGGGGTGACTGAATTCAGCGACGTAGGGCCTGGACCCGGCCTTGATCTTGCCCCGCACGGTCACGCCGCTCCGATTCGCCCCGACGTTGACGGCCACCCTTGACCCGCTCGTCGAGACGCTCCCCTTGCGCGTCAGCCCGTGGTGTCGGGGCCGCAGCACCACCCCGGCCTTCCCACCGGGAGCGCCCGGAGACACGGTCGCCCGGTAGCAGCCCCCATTGGCGCTGAAGCCGCCGGCCAGCCCGCAATAGTCGCGCCAGTGCTGCGCCGGAGCAGGCCACATGGGCCCCGGTCCCGGCTCCAGCCACTCGCCCTCGTCAAGCACCAGAGCCCCCTTGATCCTCGTGATCCCGGCGGCGCTGAGCGACTCTGCCAGGGGATCGAGCCAGCGACCGAGCGACCCGTCGCCCTCTCTCACGTGGAGCGGATCCCCCCCGGCCCGCACGACGAGATCTCCCTCCAGCACGCCGTCCACGATCTTCGCCTCGGTGACAAACTCCGTCACGAAGGCGCCATCGGCGCCCAGTTCAACGAGCGCCGCCGCTGCCGTCATGAGCTTGAGGTTGGAGGCGGGGACCAGTGGGAACTCGGACAGCCGCTGGACGAGGATCCGTCCCGTTCGGGCGTCGATCGCCATGACGGACACGACGGTGTTCCCCCCGTGCACCTTGCCCTTGGTCGCCTTGCGCGCCCGCGCGAGCGCCTCGGCCACCGCGACCTCGACCGCACGGGTCAGCCCGGCGTCGAGCGATGTGGCCTCGCCCGCGGTCACCTGGTTGGCGCCACCCAGGGCAGGCAGCGCCGCCCCGATGGCGGAGGCCTCCGTGGCCACCGCCACAGTAGCCCCGGCGGCACCCTCCGCCCGCCTCTCGTCACCCCTGGCGCCCGCCTTCGGCTCGGCCGCCCCCTTGCGCGGGGTCAGCGCGTCAAAAGAGACCGGGGCGAGGTCGTGGGGGTTCGCCCCGCCATCAGCGGAGTCAGCCGCGGCTTCGGGCGCTCGATCAGCGCAGCTGCCCGCCAGCGTTCCCGCGAGGAAACAGAGCGCCAGCGTTGCAGCGAGGGAGGGGTATTGGAGGCGCATCGGCCCCCCATTGTGCCGAACCCGGCCGCGGGAATCGCCCACCAAGCATCCCCGCTGGTCAACCCACGCTCACCACCCCGGGGCTCCTCAAGGCCGCGCCTGGTCAATGGCCATCAGCGCCGCCTGCAACGCCCGGAACTGCAGCGCTTCGCGCCTCGCCACGAGCCCAAGCCCCGCCTCATCAGGGGCAGCCAGCCGGACCAACAGGTCGGGCTCGAGTCCCCGAGCCTGGAAGTGCTCGCACGGCTCGAGCATGCCCCCCATCCCGCCGACCGTGAAGCGGGACCCGTCTGGACCGCGAAGGGTGGTGACCGCGAGCTCGGCCCCGGCGGTCCGCTCACCCACGAGGCTGGCTCCAGAGATGTCCCTCGTGGCGCACGCAAAGATCTCAGCCGAGCTGGCGGTCCCTTGATCCACGAGCACGAAGAGCTCTCGAGGGAGGACGCAGGAGACCTCGACCCGACCCTGATGCGCGATCAGCCGCTCCATGGTGGGAAGAAAGCCAAAGCGTGTGCCCTCCCTCCACCCCCGGACCTCATGGGGCACCACCTCGGCGTCCTCGGGCAGGAAGAAGCTCAGGAGCGACCCGAGGTCGAGCCAACGGCCCCCGTGATTTTGGGTCAGGTCCACCACCCAGTAGTCGTAAGGCGCGAGCGCCGCCATCACGGTTCGCAGCCCCTCCAGGAGCTGCGCGTCCCGTTTCACCGGGACCGTGTCGTCCGGCCAATCTGAGCGGTCGAAGTCCTCGATCCGCAGGTACCCAACCTCGCGGCCTCCCGGGGAAGTGAGCACCCTTGCCTCCAACCCGTACTCCCGGGCCAGCTCCCGCGCGATCCCCCCGACCGCTGCCGCGGAGGTGAGCAATCCTCGCTGCCGGAAACGCTGCGCCTCGTACTCGATGTCCACGGACCAGGGGCGGCGCGGCAGGGGGACCCCCGGATCCAGGATGCGCGCGAGCCTCCGCGGCCCGAACGGCCCCTCGAATTCGTCCTCGCCAGGCCTCCGGACCTTCCCTGTGTTGCGAAAGAGCTCCAGGGTGAGGCGGTGACCGCCCAGGACCACCGAGATCTCGACGGTGGAGCCGAGCGCACCCTCCAGCAGCAGCAGGGCGCCATGGGGTGAGCGCACGGGTACATCGTCCACCGCCTCCAGGATCATCCACCGAATGGGAGCCCCCGATCCGGTCTGCGCGACGGCGCTCCGAACGAGGAGTCGCGCGCTCGCTGCGGGGTCTCCGGCAGCCACCGCGTCACCGATCCCCTCGAGCCAACCCTCGAGCGCTGCGCTGAGCTGGGCGGGGGTCCTCACGGACTCGCTGGGGAGCGCCAGCCAGACGTCCTGTCCGGCGAACATGGGCGCCGCCTGCTCCGGGATGGCCACGGGGCCCGTCCAGAATCGTTCCGAGGCGACGAGCGAGGCATGCGGGTCATCCAGGTCCACGACGATGCGGCGAAGCGCAGCGTAGAAGTCCTCGGGGCGAGTCGCCGCGACGGCCGCCGAGCGGTGACGATCCCGGAGCACCTCGACCGTCGTTCCCGCTGCCGAAAGGCCACCGAACTCGTCCTCTATGAAGCCGAGATAGGCGTCCACAGTAGCCACCCGCATCCGCTCATCGAGGACGTTCTCGTCCAGCGAGCGGCAGGACGTCGCTCCGAGGAGGACGGCCAGACCGGCGATCCACCAGCGAAGGGGACCACCGACCCGAAGCGCCCGCTCAGCCCGCGGCATAGCCGCTCGGGTGGGCCGAGTGGAAGGCCCACGCATCACGGATGACGTCGCGCACGTCCCCCCGAGCCGGGCGCCAGCCCAGGACATCGAAGGCCCGCGAACCGCCGGCCACGAGCATGGCGGGGTCGCCTTCCCGCCGCGCGACGACCTCCGCCGGAATCGCCTGACCGGTGATCTCCCGGGCGGCCTCGATGATCTCCATCACCGTGAAGCCGTTCCCCGTGCCGAGGTGGCACTCGAGATCGCCTCGGCCGGCCTGCAGGTGGGCGAGCGCCCTCAGGTGCGCGTCCCCGAGATCGTCCACGTGGATGTAGTCCCGGATGCAGGTGCCGTCGCGGGTCTCGTAGTCGTCACCGAAGACCATGATCTTCTCGCGCTGGCCAAGCGCCACCTCCAGCACCAGCGGGATGAGGTGGGTCTCGGGGCTGTGGTCCTCGCCGATGCCTCCAGCGGTCGCTGCTCCTGCCGCGTTGAAGTAACGGAGCGCCGCGTAACGCATCCCATATGCCCGCGAATAGTCCCGCATCATGTGCTCCATATGAAGCTTGGTGCGGCCATAGGGGTTGATCGGATCCTGGGGGTGGTCGTCCGGGATGGGGACCTCCCGGGGCTCCCCGTAGGTGGCGCAGGTCGAGGAGAACACGATGTCGCTCACAGAGGCCGCGCGCATCTCCTCCAACAGGTTCCACGTGTAGTGGACGTTCTCCCTGTAGTAGATCGCCGGGTCCGTCACCGATTCGCCCACGTAGCACTTCGCCGCGAAGTGAATCACCGCCGACGGGCGGTGGGCCTCGAGCGCCGCTGCGATCGCCTCGCGGTCTCCCAGGCTCCCGACCACCAGCGGCGCGCTGATCGCCTCGGCGTGTCCGGTCGACAAGTCGTCAAACACCGCCACCTCGACTCCTCGTCGCTGGAGTAGCGCGACGCAGTGGCTGCCGATGTAGCCGGCGCCCCCCACGACGAGCACGGGACCCTGGGGCTGGGTGAGATCAATCGAGTTCGCTTCAGAGGTCATGACGTGAACAGCGTACCCCCGGCGGCGGCCAGATCCTGCCAGAACCCAGGCCATGACTTGCCGACGCACCCCGGTTCGAGGCACTGGATTCCAGGCTCAAAGAGAGAGAGCAGGGCGCCGAAGAAGACCATGCGATGATCCGACTCGGGATCCAACGAGAGCGCCTCCCTCTCCATGCCCCGGCCGCGCGAGTCGCCGCTGACCGTCAGCGAGGAGTCCCCCTGCAACACCTCAAGGCCCAGGGCTCGCAGCCCCCTCGCGAGAACGGAGATCCGATCGCACTCCTTCCCCGGCAAGGTCCCCAGGCCGGTCAACGTGGACTCTCCGAGACCCCGGCAAGCCACGAACCCCGCGACGGCGGCGAGCACGGGTGCGAGGTCGGGGAACCCCACACAGTCAATCTGCGCCCCGCGGCTCGGCGCTCCCGTCACGACGAGACGATCAGGGCCGCTGCCCTCGACCGAGCATCCGAACGCCTGAAGGCAAGCCGTGATGGCCACATCCGGCTGAAGCGATCCTGTCCCGACCCCCTCCACCCAGGTCCGCCGACCTCCGGAGAGCGCCCCTGCGACCAGGGCAACCGCTGCGGCGCTCGCATCCGGCTCACAGGCAATGGCCTCCGACGGCGCGCTGAGCGGGCCACGAATCGTGAACAGTGTCCCCGATTCATCGGGGGAGTCACTGACCAGCTCCTCGGACCGTACCGAGCCTCCGAACCGTCCGAGGACCTGGACCGTCATGTCCACGTAGCCACGGCTGGGAATCGGGCCGACCACCCGCAGGTGCCGCTCGCCCGCGTGGGAGGCGATGGCCAGCAGGAGGCCGCTGACCTCCTGGCTGGAGAGGGGGTGGCGAAGCTCGAGGGACTTGGGGGGGGTCGCCGCCGTGAAGAGCGCCGGCCACCCATCCAGGGCGCCCGCTGGCTCGACCCCGGCGCCGGCTTCGCGCAAGGCGTCGAACAGGGGCCCGCTCGCTCTGGACCTCAGGGTGCCCGCCGGGACCACCTCGGAGCCGCTGCCTTCGGGCCGCCCCAAGGCGCCGAGGGCAGAGAAGAGTCGAGCGCAGGTCCCCGACTCGCCAGGCTCGAGCCGGGCCCATGGCCGAGGCGCCCCGCGGGGAGTCGGCGGGTCGCCAACCACCACGCCAGCCGCGCCGCTCCGCAGCAGGGCGAGCGCGAGGGGATCATCAGGCCGCTGGCCCCCGGGAAATCGGGCGCCAAGGGCCCTCGCGCAACGCAGCGCCCCCACCACGTCCTCCGATGACGGGAGCCCCACGAGACGGGTCTGCCCGCGTGCGATTGAGGCCGCGGCCAGGATCCTCTGGGCCATGGACTTGGAGCCAGGCACCCGTACGGCCCCTCCCACGGAGGAGCCCTCCTGGAAGCCTGCGGAGCGGGCGCGAAGCGGGTCGGTGCGATCAGGGTTCATGGTGCGACCGCGGGGCGGGGCGGCGGCCCCAAGGCTAACGTTCCCGCACCGGGGGTTCGCGGTGAGGCTCCGGCTTGCCTATCGTTCTGGCCATGACTGACGTCTATCTGGGCCGTGAGGATCGGCCAACGGGCCTCGAGCAGATCGCCTCGGGCAAGGTGCGAGACATCTACGGTCTCGATCCTGACCACCTCCTCTTCGTGACGACCGACCGCGTGTCCGCCTTCGACGTGGTCATGGACGAGGGCGTCCCCATGAAGGGCAAGGTCCTCACCGCCATCGCCGCCCACTGGTTCGAGCGGACCCGTGATTTGACGCCGAACCATCTTGTGAGCACCTGCGTGGACGACGCGGAGGGCCTCGACGAGGCCTGGCGTGAGCGCCTGCGCGGCCGGGTCATGATTGTGCGCCGCGCCGAACCCGACCCCATCGAGTGGGTCGTGCGGGGCCACATCGCCGGGTCAGGCTGGAAGGAGTATCAGCAGTCTCAGACCATCTGCGGCATCCCGCTCCCGGCCGGACTCCTCCTCGCCGACGAGCTGCCCGAGCCCATCGTGACGCCCACCACCAAGCACGAGGTCCATGACCGGCCGCTCACCCCGGACGAGGCCCGAGACCTCGTGGGCGAGGAGCGCTGGGAGCACGGCAAGGCCCTCTGCCTCGCGCTCTTCGAGAGGGGCCGCGAGCAGCTGGCCCCGCTCGGTCTCCGCCTCGCCGACACCAAGTTCGAACTCGGGGTCCGGGACGGCGAGGTCCTGCTGATCGACGAGGCCCTGACGCCGGACTCCTCCCGCATGTGGGATGAGAACGACTACCGGGTGGGGATCAGCCCCCCCAGCTTCGACAAGCA
This sequence comes from uncultured bacterium, assembly GCA_938083085.1. Taxonomy (GTDB): domain Bacteria; phylum Planctomycetota; class UBA1135; order UBA1135; genus Saltatorellus. Next base: position 55,083 of record CALLKX010000013.1, on the reverse strand, counting down.
GATCCTCAGGGACTGGCTCGAGACGCTGGACTGGGACAAGGAGTACCCCGCGCCTCCCCTGGATCCGGCCATCGTGGCCCGGGTCACCGCCCGCTACCTCGAGGTCTGTGAGCGGATCACGGGGACGGGTCTCGTCACGGCCTGAGCCCCGGGCGGGGCGCGATCCCAGTTCGCCGTAGGCGTCCTCCCGGTTCATCAGATGACGCCAGCGCCTGGGGGCATGGGTCCCTCCAACGGGATAGGCTCTCTGCATGAACGCCAAGATCGAACTCCCCTTCGAGACCCTGTCGTGGATCGGGGCTCTGGACGGTCACGTCCAGATGCTCGAACAGACCCTGCTCCCCCTTGAGGAGGTGCAGCTCGAGGTCAAGACGGTCCCCGGGATGGTGGACGCCATCTACCGGCTCGCGGTCCGGGGCGCCCCCGCCATTGGCGTCGCGGCGGGTTACGGCATGGTGCTTGGCATACGCTCCGCCGAGGCGGGGAAGGTCCTCGAGGCCGCCCGCGCCACCAAGGTCACCCTCGATGCCGCGAGGCCCACCGCGGTCAATCTGAGCTGGGCGACGGCCCGCATCCTCAGGCACCTCGAGGGCATGGAGGGCCTCAGTGACGAAGAGCTCAAGCAGGCGACCCTCGATGAGGCCATCGCCATCCAGGAGGGGGACAAGGACACCTGCCGGCGGATGGGCGAGCACGGCGCGGCGCTGATCAGCGACGGGTCCACCCTGCTGACCCACTGCAACGCAGGAGCCCTTGCGACCGCCGGAATCGGCACCGCCCTGGCCCCGATCTACACCGCCCACGCGCAGGGCAAGCGGGTGGCGGTCTTCGCCGATGAGACCCGCCCGCTCCTGCAGGGGGCACGGATCACCTCGTGGGAGCTGATGAAGGCTGGCGTCGAGGTCCGGCTGATCACCGACGGCATGGCGGCGCGCGTGATGGGCGAGGGCAAGATCGACGCGGTGTTCGTCGGATCCGACCGCATCGCTCGCAACGGCGACGTGTGCAACAAGATCGGGACCTACGGCGTGGCGATCTCGGCCCATCACCACAACATCCCCTTCCACGTGGTCGCCCCGCTCTCCACCGTCGACCCCTCGCTCGCCAGCGGAGATCTCATTCCCATCGAGGAGCGCCCCGCGATGGAGATCACAGAGGGCTTCGGCAAGCGGACCGCGCCGCTGGAAGTCGAGGTCTATGCCCCCGCCTTTGACGTGACGCCGGCGTCGCTGGTCACATCGATCATCACCGAGGTCGGCATCGTCCACGCGCCTGACACCGCCAAGATGGAACGGGCGCTCAGGGAAGGCGGCGTGTCCTTCTGAGGCACGAGTGAACTCGGAGCGGGCCCGAGGTGGGCCCAACGCGGGTCAGCGGCGAGCGGCCTGATCCTGGGATCAGACCCTCTCAAGCGGACGGGGTGCGAAGTTCGAAGGAAGGCATTGGAGCGCCCGCCCAGCGGTGCCCCTCCCCGTTCCCACCGATCCCGCCCATCCATGAGCCCCCAGGAGCCCATGAGCCCCAAGAACAACGACGACGCAGGCGACACGCCCGCCAAGGCCTCGAAGCCCGCGACCTCCAAGCCGGACCAGATGGAGCCCGCGGTCCTCGAGTTCATCCAGGCCATCGACGACTACAAGCGCATCCACGGGCGACCGTTCCCGTCCTGGACCGAGGTCCTGGAGATCATCCGCAACCTCGGCTACGAGCGCACCGAGGCCTGACGGCGACGAGGCGGTCCTGAGCTTCGCCTAGGCGTAGATCGGCTTCCGCGAGGTGAGCTCGGCCACGGCCCCTGCGACTCGCTTGATGGTCGCCTCATCCTCGGGCGCCCGCAGGATCTCCCCGATCCAGCCGGCGAGGTGCCCCATGTCGGCCACGTCCAGGCCTCGGGTGGTGATCGCGGCGGTCCCGAGCCTCACACCAGAGGCCTCCATGGGCGGCCGCTTGTCGAACGGGATCAGGTTCTTGTTGCAGGTGATGTTCACCCGGTGCAGCGCGTCCTCAGCGGCCGCACCAGAGAGCCCGACGCTCCCGACGTCCACGAGCATGACGTGATTGTCCGTCCCCCCGGAGACGATCCGGATCCCGGCTCCGACGAGGCCCTCCGCGAGGGCGGACGCGTTCGCCACCACCTGCGCGGCGTAGGTCTTGAAGGAGTCCTGCTGTGCCTCGCGGAAGGCGATCGCCTTGGCCGCGATGACGTGCATGAGCGGCCCCCCCTGGCCCCCGGGGAAGAGGGCGCTGTTGATCTTCACGATGCGCTCCTTCGGACAAAGGATCATCCCGCCGCGAGGCCCGCGCAACGTCTTGTGCGTGGTGAGGGTCACCACATCGGCGTGGGGTATGGGGCTGGCGTGGGCGCCACCCGCCACGAGCCCGGCGATGTGGGCCATGTCCACCATGAAGAGCGCGTCCACCTCACGAGCGATGGCCGCGAAGGCCTCGAAATCGATGGGCCGCGAGTAGGCGGACGCGCCCGCGATGAGGAGCTTCGGGCGCAGCGCGAGCGCCTGCTCACGGACCTTGTCGAGGTCGAGGCGCTCGGAGTCCGGCTCTACCCCGTAGCTGTGGAAGTCGTAGAAGACGCCGCTGAAGTTCTTCGTGTGCCCGTGCGAGAGGTGCCCGCCGTGGTCCAGGGACATGGCGAGCACCTTGTCCCCTGGGTCCAGCATGGACATGAACGCAGCCATGTTGGCCTGGGTGCCGCTGTGGGGCTGGACGTTCGCGCGCTCCGACCCGAAGAGCTCCCTGGCGCGGTTCCGAGCCAGATCCTCCACCTCGTCGACGAACTCGCAGCCGCCGTAGTACCGACGACCGGGATACCCCTCGGCGTACTTGTTCGTCAGCGCCGTCCCCATGGCGGCCATCACCTCTGCTGAGGCGTGGTTCTCCGAGGCGATCAGCTCCAGCTGAAGCTCCTGCCGCTCCTCCTCTCGGGCGATGGAGGCCCAGATGGAATCGTCGGTCTTGGTGGTGTTGGGAGCGGGGCTGTAGAGGGTCATCGGTGAAGACTCGGGGGTTAGGAGCGGGGCGGCAGCATAGGCCGCTCGACGCGCCGATTCCTCACCGATTCCGACGATGCGCGCCCCATGGGCCGGTTCATCCCAAAAAGCGGAGGGCGCTCGGTCGCAGGGCAACCGAGCGCCCCTGCGATGCTCCGGCGTCCCCAGGAGGGGTCACCCGTCGAGGGGCTCGCCCTCGGCGTCGTACTGCTCGAGCGGATCCACCAGGGCAACGCCCCCTGTGGCGGCCGGTTGAGGCGAGGTATCGGCCGCCCACGCGGCCGCCTGAGCCAGGCCCGCCTCGTCGAGGCCGCTCACCCGGCGATCCGCGGCGTACACCCCCGAGAGCTCCGCGACCAGCGCGCCGCTCTCATCCCAGATGGCCCAGGGGCCCTCCCGGAGTCCGTCTTTGGAGACGCCAATCTGCTTGCGACTGCCGCCGGGCCACCACTGCTGCTGGAGCCCGTTGGAGAGCTCTCCCTCGACCACGCCGATGACCGATGGGGCCCCGTCGGCGTACCACCGCCGCAAGACCCCCGTGCGCGAGCCCGCGTCGTGCGCGACCATCACGGCGAGTCGTCCGTTGGGGTGCCATTCTCGGACCACGCCCGAGAGCCGCCCAGCCTCCCAGTTCGTCACAAGGTGCCGTGCCCCGTCGCTGTGCCAGTGGCGCCCCTCACCGATCTGCGCGCCGTTCTCCCAGGTCTTCTCGTACCGAAGCTGACCGTTCTCCCACCACATCCGCTCGGTGCCGTGCGGCTTGCCGGCCACAAACGGCACCACGTGGGCGTCCGAGCCGTCCTCGTGCCACATCGAGAGCGCGAGGGCCTGGCCCGTCGCCGAGTACTCTCCCGAACCGACCAGCTGACCGCTCGGGCTGAACCCCTGATGGAGCCCCACCGGTGCGCCGTCGACGTACTCGCCGGTCTCAAAGACCTCGCCGTTTGCGTGCCAGCTCACGTGGACCCCGACGGGGCGGCCCTCAGCGAAGGATCCCTTGAAGGCTTCCTTGGTCCCCTCGTGCCAGCGAAGCCATTCCCCGGACTTCTCGCCGGAGACGTGCGCGCCCTGCTCCTTCTTGTCCCCGTTGGCGAACCAGGCCAGGTAAGGCCCGGTCAGGGCGCCCTCCGCGTACTGGTAGCGAGCCGCTTCGAGGTCGTTGTTATGGAACTCGACCCACTCGCCGGTCTCCCGCCCCTGCTCGTCGTACTGGCCCTCCTTCTCGACCTTCCCGGACTTGTACCACCACGTCCGCGGCCCCACGTACTGGCCGTAGAGGGTCGTCCCCTCTGACTTCTTCGCTCGCTTGAACTGAGGGTCGTGCCATTCGACGACCACCGTGCCCGCGGCCGGGACGGCCTCGCCACCCCCTGAACAGGAGCTGAGCAGGGCTCCCGTGAGGGCAAGACCGGCCCAGGCGCCGGCGCGGAGGAGTGAGACCGAGGCGTGTGCGGAGCGCTTCATGTCGGAATCCTAGCCCGCTGGAGCGCCAGTCAGAAGCATATGCCGCCACTGTCCCGACATCGACCAGGCCCGAGCAGCTCCCGGCCCCACCGCGGAGGCCGGCTCGCCCTTCGCTCTCACGGAGAAGGGTGCATCGCGTAGGGACCCCTCGGAGCTATGCTCCCAGCAGTGATGATCCAGCCCTACCAGCCAGGCCGAATGGCCTCCACCGTACGCCTCGCGCGCCCGCCCTCGATCACCGCCGCGGCCATCCTCCTCGGGCTCGCTGGCCTGACCGGGTGCGGCGAAGCGCAGCCGGCCTCGCGGCCGAACGTGATCCTGATCACCCTGGACACGGTCCGCGCAGACTTTCTCTCCTGCTACGGGTCCACGAACGGCGCGACTCCTGCGGTCGACCAACTCGCGGCCGCAGGGACCCTCTTCGAGGACGCGGCCAGCTCCTCCGGGCTCACCCCCGCATCCCACGCCACGATTCTCACGGGCAAGTTCCAGTACAACCACGGTCTGCGCGTCCTGGCGGCGGGGAGCGGGTACAAGCTTGACCCCGACAACGAGACGCTCACGACCGCCTTCAAGGCGGCCGGCTACCGCACCGCGGCAATCCACAGCGCCTTCCCCGTCTCCGCCTTCTTCGGCTTCGACGAGGGCTTCGACACCTTCGAGTCCTTCGACGCCACGCTCAAGAAGAAGAAGAACGACACCAAGGTGGGCTGGGACGTGCGCAGCTATCAGCGCCGCTCCGACGAGACGACCCGGATGGCAAAGCAGTGGCTGGCGGCCGCCGCCGACAGCGACCAGCCGTTCTTTCTTTGGCTCCACTACTGGGACCCACACGACCCGGTGAAGCTCCCCGATACGGAGGACTTCGAGCGCCTTCGCTATGACCCGGGCACCGGAGAACTGCAGGACCAGCAGACCGTGGAGTACGCCGTCGAGGTGCGCTACCAGGATGAGAACCTCAAGGCGCTCCTCGACGCCATCGACGAGGCGGGCCTCGCCGATGAGACCCTCGTCGCCCTGACAGCGGATCACGGCCAGGGCCTCGCCGACGGCATGCGCAAGCACCGCTGGGGCATGCACCGCATGCTGTACCGCGAGCAGACCCACGTCCCCCTCATCGTCCGCGGACCCGGCGTCCCGGCAGGCGCCCGCGTCAGGGATCAGGTCCGGACGGCGGATCTCGCCCCCACGCTGCTCGATTACGCGGGCCTCGGCGGGTTCACCGAGCCGGTGGACGGCGTCAGCCTGCGACCCTGGATCGATGGAGGCGGCCGAGGCGACCTCACAGCCTACGGGGAGCAGATCAACGGCTACGACCACAACGCCGGGATGCGGAAGTTCCGGCCCGACGCGGCGTTCCTCTACATGGTGTCGGACGGGGAGTGGAAGCTGATCTACAAGCCCCACATGCCGTCCGAGAGCGAGCTCTTTCACGTGGGCATCGATCCGCTGGAGGAGCGCAACGTGATCGCGTCCAACCCCGAGGTCGTGAAGGACCTCCTCTCGGACCTCGCGGAGCGCAACCCCTGGGTGACCGCGCCGTTCCCCGTCACGGGGGCTGGCGACTCGGGAGCGGGCGCCGACGCTCTGAGTTCACTCGGCTACTCCGCCGCCGACGTGGAAGGCAGCGGCGACTGGTGGTGGACTTGCCCCGAGCACACCGGGGTCCGGGCGGAGCGGCGGGGCCGCTGCGAGGTCGACGGCTGCGAGCGGATCATGATCTCCATGGGCCGCTGGTCCGAGTGACCGCCCGCTCCCGCCCCGACCGTTCCTGCCACACACTCCCTCGACTCCACCGCACCCCATGAAGTCCCCCTTCAAGCTCCTCCTCAAGCCCCTGGTCATCGTCGGTCTCGGCGTGCTCGCACTCTTCGTCGCTGGGATCTTCAGCGTCCCCCCCGCCGCGAAGTCGGCCATCGAGAGGGGGTCGGCCTTTGCCTTCGGCGTGCCCGCCACCCTCGGCTCCATCAACGCCTCACCCGGACTGAGCACGACCACGCTCGGCTTCTCCGATTATGAGGTTCAGAGCCCCGAAGGCTTCGAGGCGCCCCTCCTCACCTTCGGTCGCTTCGAGGTCGGCGTCGGGACCCGCTCATTGGTCGGCCCGGTCAAGGACCTCGGCGTCCTCGAGATCCAGGACGTGGAGCTGACCATTCTCCAGGACGGCCTTCGGAGCAACCTGGCGCCCGTGATCGAGCAGATCCGCAGCCTCGCAGCGCGGTCAGGTCAAACCGGCAGCGATGAGCAAGCGTCGGAGCCCGGCTCATCGGAATCCGCCGGCGGCCCCGGGCCCCGCATCCGCGTCGGTCGCGTCAACATCTCCGGCATCCGCGCGCGCCTCAAGGTGGATGGGATTCCGGGAGTGAAACCGGTGGACGAGACCGTCGAACTCCCGGCGCTCCAGCGGGACTGGACGGACGCGTCGGGTGAGGATGGCTTCACCGTGGCCGACCTGGGCGCACGCCTCCTGGAGGACCTGGAGATCAGCGCCCTGGACGGGCTTCGGGGCCAGGTCCCCGATGAGGTCATCGACCTTGTGGAGAAGGGACTCCAGGGAGGCATGGACCAGATCCTGGACCAGGCCACCGAGGCACTCCAGGGGGAACTGGGCGAGCAAGCGGGTGAGCTCCTCGACCTGGGCAAGGGCCTGCTCGGCGGACGCTAATCGCTGCCGGGCAGGGGCGCTGGCTCACGGTCGCCGTCCGCCCCGTAGCCGCCGAGCGTCCAGACCTGCTGCAGGTAGTTCCGGAGATCGAGCAGGGTCAGTGATTGCGTGGCGCGCAGGGCCACAAGCTGCTCCGTGATCCGCGAGGGGTGTCGCAGCGCGCCCGCGAGCTGCACCTCGGCCGCCTCGCGCCCTGGGTCTCCGGGACCCGCCAAGGCGCTCCGAAGGCAAGCCTGAGCGCCGTCGACGTCCGCCGCTACCACCCGCCAGGCGGACCGACGGAGCCGCCTTCGCTCCTGGCGGCGGAGCCAGGCCTCGTCGGGAGCCGCGGCGACCTCAGGCCCCTCCCCTGCACGCTCCGCGCCGCGATCCAGCGCGCCGCTGCCCAGCGCCGCGTGCATCGCCTGCTCCTCCCCCCCGAGCCTCCACCAGCGGTGGAACGCCAGCCGGAGTCGAAGTCTCGGGCGCGACGAGGCCCGCCGGGCCCCGTGGAGCAGCGCATCCACCACGGAGTCGACGAGGACCTCGCCCCCAAAGAGCGCCGAGCGCACCCCATCCGCGTCCGCCAGGATCAGGAGATAGAGGCTCCGCAGGGCCTCGGGGTCCCCCGCCGGGTCCGCTTCGAGCAGGCCCGCCAAGCGCGCCTGGAGGCCACCCTGAAGCGCCCGCTCGACCCGCGTGACGTCCCTCGCGGCTCGCCGCCGCAGGGCCCCCAGCAGCCGCAGCGACGCCGGGGCGGCGTCAAGGAAGCGGGCATCCGAGAGGGCTGTAGGTGAGAGCGCCCGCGAAGGGGCCCTGGACCCCGTACATTCGCCCGGCTCAACCTGCGCGCCCGTGCGGACACCGGGCAGCCCCACGCCGTGGTACTCGGGATCAAGGATCGCTCGCAGCTCCATCGCCGCGAGGGCGGCGGGTCCGCGCATCCGAAAGACCTTTCGAGCAGCGACGTCGAAGCCGGCCTCGTGGTCCGGGCCGGACTCCAACGCGACCCCGGGCCGGCGGATGACCCGGACGGCCTTGACGAGCCTCCCGAACCCACTTGCGGCCATTCGCGACATCACCAGGCCGACCCGCAGGGGGAGCACGACCACCCGGCCACCCTGGAGCCAGTCCTCGTAGAGGCTGCGCAGGTTCAGCACCCGGGACTCTAGAGGCAGCATGTGGAGCGGGTAGGTCCCAAAGACCGACCGGACAAGGGCTCGGCGGTCTCGCCGCATTTTCTCTGCCACCGCCGCGCCAAACCGTGTCTCGATCTCAAGGTCCCGGCCGGCGTGTTGATCCAGGAAGTGCAGCACGGTGAAGGCGGTGGTCAGTTCGCTGGCTCGCTCCTCCCGCATGCCCCGCCGCCCCTCCGCCGGCGTCGCCTCAGGAGCCCCGCTCTCTGGGGCGGCAAGCTCGTCCGCCAAAGCCGCCCCGTCGAGCCAACGGAGATGAAGCGCGCGCTCCGCCTCGCTCGCCCGCTCCCAGTCCCGAACCGGAATGGCGTTCGCGTTGTACTCGACGATCAGGCGCGCAGCGCGCGTCTCCAGGGAGCGGGTGATCGCATGGAACCAGAGATAGGGGCCTCGAATGAGCGTGCGCCGCCGCTCCAAATCGAGGCGCTGCATCCACCGCAAGCGCGAGGGCGCCACGCGGCCGGAGGAGGTCGTAAACCGGCGTACGGCCAGGTTCCCGAGAAGCTGGCTCGTGGCCCGCGTGTCGGTGTGAACGAGCAGGGCCCCATCCAGCTGATCCCGATAGAGGAGCAAGGTCCGCGCCACGGGATCAAAGCCCAGCCCGTCGGATCGCAGCGGCTCTCCGCTCCGGAGAAACTCCTGGAGCCCGGCGTGAAACCGCTCGCCGTCGGACGCCGCCTGCGCGCCGCCCTCCCCGCGAAGGGCGCGCTCTGGCCAGAAGACACGGTCCCTGAGGAACGTCGCATCCTCCTGATGGCGCCGCGCCTTGAGGCTGTCCATGAGGTAGAGGAATTGCGCCCGCGCGACCTTCTCGTGGAACGTCGTGGTGTCCCGTGCCATGCGCTGGAGCCAGGACCCGATGGCGAGGAGCACGAGGCAGATGCCGCCGAGTACGTAGAACGCCGTCCCGACCACCCCGCTGATCAGCCGGATCACCGCGAAGCTCTTGAGCTCGGCGTCCCCCTCGGGGTCCAGCGCCACGAACGCGAGCTGCACGCCGAGAAAGGGGATCCCGAACAGGAGGAGGCGAACCGCCGGCCGCGAGGTCCGCGCTACCAGCGCCGCTCCGATTCGCCCGACAACCTCGCCCGGGGTCAGGGTGCCGTGGAGATCAGCCCACCAGAGGATCCGCCCCAGGGCTTGATGGAGGGCCCCGGCGATGACATGGACACAACGAGAGACGTGCTCAGCGGCGCTGGACCCGACCGCGTCGGGGGCCGCCCAGGAGCCCAGACCGGGGAGCCACCTGAGGGGCGAGAGGGCCACGAGCCGGGCCGCCCGCGCAAGCCGGTCCACCGTGGTCGCCCCTAGCTGTTCCACCAGCTCCTCCCCGCTGACCTCGGACAACTGCCGGAGCAGGTCTTCCGCCACAGGCAGCCGACGACGGCGACGACCGTGGTCCTCAGAGCGCCCCTCCGCGGTCCGCCGCAAGGCGGCCTCAAGGACCTCGGCGCGCGCCTCCTCAAGGGAGGCCCGCTCGTCAGACGCCGCGCCCTCGTGGACCTCGAAGAACCGCGCGTCCACCAAGCGACGCAGAGACGACAGCCCTCGACGCAGCTCAACATCCCGGCGCCATGCCTCTCGCTGCTCCGCAGGCGTTGGAAACAGGATGACCTCCATCTCGAGCGCCGCGGCATGCCGACGGACGACGCGGTCCAGCCCGCGCAGGAGGAACCCCAAGCCCCGTACGAGCCAGATGACGGGGCGCAAGGCACGGAGGTAGGCACCGAGCCTCGCCAGGCGCAGCAGCCGCAGCAAGCGGCTGGCCTGGCCCGCCTCACCCACGAGGCCATTCAAGCTGCTGATCAGGCCGAAGGGGATCGCCGGTAGGAGGTCGGTCCACAGGTGGCGGCGCAGCCATAGCCGGCGCCGGCTCACGAAGGCGAGCTTGACGGAGAAGTCCACGAGCAGGAACCCGCAGATGAGGGTGTCGATCACCGTCACGGCCGCGTCAGGGAGGCCCACCTCGACCAAACCCACAGCCCTGGTGAGCTCCAGGCAAAGGAGGCCCAGCACACCGAGGATCGAGGCCACCACCGCCCGCTCCCAGAGCGCCACGCGCTTCTCGCCGAAGCGCACCTCCAGCTTCCTCTGCAGGCGCTGCTCCACAAGCTCCCGCTCGACCCGGCGGAGGCGACGGGTGAGCCGCGCGCGGTCCCGGCCAGGCTCCGTTTCGATCTCAGCCAGGTGCCAGAGCAGCGCGCCCTCCGCCTCGCTCAGCACCCAAGCGCAGACGGCGGCGCTCGCCTCTCCGGTGAGCAGAATGGCGTCGTCCGCATGATCGACCATCCGCCCGGCCATGGCCGTGCGCAGGGCAGGGCTCACCCCTCCACTGACCCGATGAGCGCCAAGCGCACGCCTCAACTCAGCGCGCGCGGTGCCAGCGTCGCCGGCCGCCGGGTCCTCGCTGCCGTCCGCACCCATGCCTGTCGGCTCGGCGCCCTGGCCCGCTCCCTCGAGGGGCTCCCCCAGGGGCTCCCCCTGGGGCTTCTTCTGGGGCTTTTTCTGGGGCCCCTTCAGGGGCTCTTGCCGCCCGGCCCCGCCGCCATCAGGGAGGACCGCCACGTCCGCACCGGCAAGGACGAGCTCTTCGACCCGCATGAGCGCCACGAAGACCTCCATGGGGCCGAGCGCCGATTCGGCTCGGCGTGCGGCCAACCAGCTGGAACGATTCACCCTCAAGGCGTCATCCAGTCGCCCGGAGGCGTGGGCCCGCCCGCTGCGCTTCAGGCGCCCGAGCCACCCGGCGGCGACGGACCGTGCATGCCGGGCCGGGTCCCCCCCGCTTGGGGAGCCGTTCGAGCTCTCCTCCAGCAGGAAGAGCCGCCCCTCCAGCTCCGCGAGCGCAGCTGCGCGCCGCCCATGGCTCAGCGCGCCCCAGTCCGCCCTGAGCGTCGCCTCCTCCAACCGCAAGGCCTCAAGGGCGAGCACGGACTCGCGGGCGGCTCGGCCGCCCGAATCGTCCCCAGCCGAATCGTCCCCGGCCGACGGCAGGGGCCGGGCTGCGCTGGGCCGGTCAGGTTCTTGCTGGGGAGTAGGAGTCACGGGCTGGCGGAGGACGCGCCAGTCTACTGCCACCAGCACGTGGCCCCGACCGGTCCCCCGCGATCCCGCTGGGGCCTCCCTGACAGCCCTCGAGGCTGACGCAGGGGTGGCCCCCCTGGAATGGGCCCGTGGGGCCAGCTCGTCGGGTGGCATCCGAGCAGCCGAGCCTCGCCTGCGAGCGAGCCCAGCGAGGCCCCGCCTCGCCGCGTCGCGAAGATCACGGCTCGGGTGAAATAGGGTTCATCGTTCGCCAGTAAGGCGTTGGTACCATCGTCTCCACTGGGCATCTCCCGCCCACCCCGCCCCCTGCGCGACACCGCCATGACCGAAGCCACGCCCCCCACCCCGGAGCCGTCCGAGGCCCCCAGCCACGGCGGTACCGCACCCGCCAAGATCGAGAAGGAGTCCGTCTGGGAGGTCTACTACCCCTTCAACTCGGACAGGGACAAGGACGCGGTTCCCATCGCCTCGTTCCCGATGATCATCTACTTCTGGCCCACGCTGCTCGCCTTCTTGGTCTGCGGCGTCGCCCAGTCCTTTGGTGACGGTGCACAGCAATCGGTCACCCTGGGCTGGTGGGCCACCGGAGCCTTGACCTTCAACCTGATGGTGATCGTCACGGACCTCGACCAGAAGAAGTTCGCCATCGTCCTGCTCCTCGTGCTGCTCGCTTGCGCTGGACTCTACGTCGGCCGCCTGAAGGGCTGGGCGATCCTCGGCGACGCGGGGCACTGGCTCGCAGGACTTCAGGTGAGCTACAGCACCGCTGCCTACCTCGTCGTCGGCTGCTCGCTCCTGTTCTTCTTCCTGCTCGGCATGCTGCAGCCGCGGCTGAACTACTGGCGCCTTGAGCCCAACGAGTTCGTTCACTACGTCCAGCCCTGGGGCCGAGACCAGAGCATCCCACGCCAGGGGAGCACCGTGAGCCGCGAGGTCCCGGACGTGCTCGAGCTGATCCTGACCTTCGGCGGGGGCACCCTCGCCATCAAGCGAGAGGGACAAGTAGTCGCGCGGATCCAGCACGTCCCGTTCCTCGGTAAGCGCATGAAGTCCATCGAACGCCTCCTCGGCGTGACGCGCGTCCAGCACACCTAGACCTGCCGGCCTCCCAGACCACTCCCATGTCGATCATCGAATTCCCCGAGCGCGTTGCGCTCGACATGGCGTCCTACATCGACGCCTCCCCGTCGCCGTATCACGCCTGCGACACCTCGGCCGAACGCCTCGTCGCGGGCGGCTTCACCGAGATCAATGAACTCGACGCCTGGAGCGAGGTTCCAGAGCGCGGGTTCGTTCGCAGGGGCGGCTCGCTCTTCGCGTGGTACTACCCGGCAGGCATCGACACGACCACGGGGTTCCGGATCGCTGGAGCCCACACCGACAGCCCCAACCTGCGGATCAAGCCTCGTCCAGACACCGGGGCGGCGGGGTTCCGCCAACTCGGCGTCGAGGTCTACGGAGGGGTGCTGCTCAACTCCTGGCTGGACCGAGACCTGGGGATCAGCGGCCGCGCCTTCGTGTCCGACGGCCCGCACCTTGTAGAGCGTCACTTCAGGGTGGATCGGCCGATCCTTCGGGTCCCTCAGCTCGCCATCCACCTGGATCGCACCATCGGCGAGAAGGGCCTCAAGCTGGATAAGCAGCAGCACATGGCGCCGGTCATGGCCGTTGGAGACAGCAAGGAGGGCGCCTTCGCAGAGTTCCTCGCACAGGAGATGGGCATCGCACCCGGAGCGATCAAGAGCTACGACGCGATGGTCCACGACCTGACCCCCTCGGGTCTCCTCGGCACCGAGAAGGACATGCTCGCGGCGCCGCGGCTGGACAACCTCTGCAGCTCCTATTGCGCGCTCACAGCGCTCATCGAGGCCGCAGACAAGGGGCCCTCTCACCCCCTGGCCGTCACCCTGTTCGACCATGAGGAGGTGGGCAGCGCGAGCCGCGGCGGCGCCGATGGCCCGCTGCTCGGGGACGTCACCGAGCGGCTCATCCTCGCCCGAGGGGGCGACCGTGACAGCTACCTGCGAAACATCCAGGACTCGATCTGCGTGTCGGCTGACATGGCCCACGCCGTGCACCCCAACTACGTGGACCGTCACGAGCCGGACCACCACATCCACCTGAACGGTGGTCCCGTGATCAAGGTCAACGCCAACCAGCGCTACGCCACGGAGGCCGAGACCGAAGCCCTCTTCCAGATGGCTTGCGAGCGCGCCGGGGTGCCCTTCCAGAAGTGGGTCATGAAGACCAACATGGCCTGCGGCTCCACCATCGGACCGCTCACCGCCGCGAAGCACGGGATGCGAACCGTCGACGTGGGTTGCGCCCAGCTCTCCATGCACAGCGCGAGGGAGCTCTGCGGCGTGAAGGACCCCGCTTGGATGGTCTCCGCCCTCGGCGAGATGTTCCTCATGGGCTGAAGGCTTCTTGGGCCAGCTGCAGGCTCTCCCCCAATGAGCTGAAGGCTCTCTCCCTGTGAGCTGAAGGCTCCTTCCCTATGAGCTGAAGGCTCCTTCCGTATGAGCTGAAGGCTCCGTCCTTTGGAGCTGAAGGCTCCGCCCCTATGAGCTGAAGGCTCCGCCCAAGAGCCCCGGCGCCCCCCTCGAGAACTGAAGAGTCAGTCTCGCGTTGATGTCCGTCGCCACCTGGAGGGTCTGAGCCCCATCGGGCCCCGACCACCGGAAGGCGTCGACTCCGAAGGGGCCGAAGTAGCCGAGGTCCGCCAGGCTGCTTCCGACCTCGGCGCCACACTCGATCAGCCTCCCGAGGCCTTGTTCCGTGAGCGCCGGCACCTCCCCCGGCCCGTCGCCGCTGGACCCCGACTTCCACCGGAGCGGTGCCCCGCAGAGGACGCCGCCCTGCTCATCGATCCGACCGTGAAGCGAGTACTCGTCGAGGACGTCGACGAAGGGCTGGATCTCCACAGGCCCCTCCAGCAGGGCAGCCGCGCCCCAGCGCAGCACGTGCCCTCCCCACGCCTCGGCGATCATTCGGCTGCCCCCGGCGCAGCAAAGAGAGCTCCGGAGCACCCAGGCTGCACGGTCGCTGCTCCCGAGCCCGCTCCGTGGTAGCCCGGGCCGCTCCACGGCCTCCCGGAGCTCCGTGAGTGAAGAGGCCACCATGGCCCCTGGCAGGGGGTCCAGCCTGGCGAAGGTCTCGCGGGCATTCGCGGCAATCAGGACCTCAACGGGTGGCCCCGCAAGCTCCAGCCCGCGGCCAGCGAACGCCTCTCGGGCCTGGGGCGTGGGGCACCAAGCGCGCGCCCTCGAGCCCTCGGGAAGCCCGCCGCGCCCACCAGGATCATCGCCGAGGACGACGTCCTCCGGGCCGAGCAGCCCTCCCTCGTCGACCGGCCGGCGGAGCCGCTCCACGGCCTCCTGCATCCGCCGCCGTGCGGGGGCGCCAGGGCCCCGCGGCGGGGCCCCGGTCCTGTACGCCGCGAGCTCTCGCTCGGCGTCGAGGTTGAAGAGCCAGGCGGTGGTCACCGGGGCGAGGACGAGCGGGTGTCACCGGTCGCCTCGAGCCGGTCCAGGAAGGCCTCCGACAACCCCGCGCGACCGCGACGATCCCGGTCCAGCGGGTCGCCCCGCAACACGGCGGGGGTGAGCGGCGGAGGGAGCTCCGCGACCCAGCGGTCAAAGTCGGGCCCAACCCCAGGGGCGGATCCTGACCACGCCGAGAACCAGCGAGCCGCGAAGTGCACGTGGGCGACCTCTTCCCTCCCGACTCGCGCGACCAGCGCAGCGCTCCGCTCATCGCCCGCCCCTCGCAGCAGGGCCTCGAAGCGATGTGCGTGCTCAAGATTGCCCCCCTCGAAACCAAGCCCCATGAGCGCCACGTACTGCATCGGTCGCTGGCAGCCGAGGGTCCGCTCCCAGAACCAATCCCGAACCGCGTGGGTCCCGTAGGGAGCACCCAGTTCCTCCAGCCGGGCGGCGTAGGAGGCCGCATGGCGCACCTCGTCCAGCATGACGGCGAAGAGTTCGCTGCGGAAGGCCGCGGCGGTCTCGGGGAAGGCGAGAATGGCCCACCCGCAGAGCTCGGCAGCCTGCACCTCGTGGTGGGTGAAGACATGCAGTAGCCGCGCCACCGCCGAGGCTTCCCGAAGCGCCCCCGGCCGGGGGATCCGGTCCGCGCGAGGGCTCACCCGGAGCACGGGATCTCTGCCCGGCCCGGCGAGTCTCAAGGGGCTTGGCGTCGGTTGCCGGGCGACGAGGGACCCCGGCGGCAGCTCGAGCTTTTGACGAAGGTCTCGGGACTCGATGTAGGCTCGGATCCACGCCTCGCGGTCACTGGCTCCCGGGCCCTCCGAGCCGGGGAAGCTCGCATGGCGCGGCCCCTGCCCCGACGGTGCGGAGGCTCCTTCGGGTTCAGGACCCAACGGTCACCCTCGCCCCGGTGGCCCTAAGGAATTCAGCAACGCGCTCCGAGAGCTCCCCCTGAACCACGATGGCCCCATCCTTCGCCCTCGCACCGGTTCCCAGCCCCTGACCCAGTGACCTGGCGAGAGCGCCCAGATCCCCCCTCTCGTCCCCGTCGAGCGACGAGACGATGGTCACGACCTTTCCGCCCCGGCCCTTGCGCTCCTTCCGGACCAGCCAGTGGGCGGCAGGGCCCTGCCGCGCGCCCTCGACCGGCGCAGGAGAGCCGGACGAGGCCCCTCCATCCTGCGGAACGAGCGACTCTCGGGATCCACGCTGAAGCGACGCAAACGGGTTGTGCGTGAGCCCCTCGGCACTCTCTCCCCCTAGATTTTTCCTGCGCTTGGTCATCGTTAAATCCCGCAAAGGACCCCAAGGGTGCCCCCTTCGGCCCCCCCGCGCCAGGCTTGACTCAGGATGAGATTCATCCGCTAGAGCCCGGGGCTGCCCCGGTCCTGAACCTGCCTCCACAGGGTATGAATCATGTGCGGCAAGGCGTAGAACGTCCGCCGTTCGCCCATTCGACTGGCCGCACCCGTCGCATGGTTCCCAGGCCCACCGCTCCCTCAATCGACCTTCGGACATGAAGTTTTCTATGCCGACCGCCGCCGCGAAGTCCGTCGGCTTCGTCACCCTCGCCTTCTTCTCCTCAGCCAGCTCAGCGCTCGCCCAGGGGGTCTTCCTGCAGCAGTCGAACGGTGTTGTCGCCATCCAGATGGAGTCGACCACGGCGCCCACGGGCTGGTCACGCAGCACCGCCACCGCGGGCTACACGGGGGATGCTTACTTTCAATGGATCGGGTCCAACAACTTCTTCAATGGAGGCATCGGCACGTTCGGCTTCGACTTCGAGGTCTCAACGTCTGGGACGCACAAGGTCTCGATCTACAACCGTCATGAGGACCCGGACCCGACGGAGGCCAACGACACCTGGATCCGCATGGATGGCGGCGCCTGGAAGAAGGCCTTCTCCAACATGCCCACCAGCGTCGGCAACTGGACCTGGGAGACCCGCATCTCTCCTGGGGGTGGGCAGCTCACCTTCAGCTTGACCCCGGGCCTTCACCGGGTGGAATTCTCTGGCCGCTCCAACGGCTTCAAGATGGATCGGGTGCACATCTACCCCTCGTCCGTGGGCGGGACCAGCATCAACACGCCCGAGTCGCCGCAGCGCTTCGGCACGTCCTACTGCACGACCGTGGCGAACAGCACGGGTGTTGTCTCCACTCTAGAGGCCATCGGTTCACCCGTCGCCGCGCGCAACGACGTCACCCTCCACGGGTTCGAGCTCCCCCAGAACTCCGTGGGCTACTTCGCGGTGGCGAGGACCCAGTTCTTCTTCCCCAATCCAGGCGGAAGCACGGGCAATGTTTGCCTCGGAGCGAACATCGGACGGTACCTCGGAGATGTCCTCAGCGCAGACGCAGCGGGAGAGATCTCAATGGCCCTCAACCTCGCCGCCATCCCGCAGCCCACCGGGTCGCAGGGAACCCTCGCCGGGGAGACCTGGAACTTCCAGTTCTGGCACCGCGACGTCACGCTCAGCGGCGGCACCACGTCGAACTTCAGCCGCGGCCTGGAAGTGACCTTCCAGTGACCCCTGGCCGTGGGCGCAGGCCGCCCCTTTGCTAACGAGCGAGCCCAGCCCCTCCGGGACTGGGCTCGCTCGCTTAGCATGGCCCCGGCGCCCTCCACGGCAACGACCTTTCAGACATGGCAGAAGTCACCCAGCTACTGAAGGCCCTCAAGGCCGGAGACGACGCCAGCGATGAGCTGATCGAGGCGGTCTATGGTGAACTGCGGCGCCTCGCAGCCACGAAGTTGGCGCGCGAGCGGGGTCAGTCCCTCCAGGCCACCGCCCTCGTCCACGAAGCGTGGATGAGGATCGCTGAGCCGCCCCAGGGCACAGGTGCGCCACAGTTGCGCTTCGAGAATCGAGCGCACTTTCTCGGTGCCGCCGCCGAGGCGATGCGGCGCATCCTGATCGAGCGTGCCCGGCGCCGCCAGAGCCTCCGCCACGGCGGCGGGCACGGACACGTGGAGCTCGAGCCAGATGCCCTCGTGGAGTTGCCTCCGAGCACGGACCTGCTGGCCCTCGACGAGGCTCTGCAGCGGCTCACGGCCATGGATGCATCCCATGGCCGGCTGGTGGAACTCCGCTTCTTCGCTGGCCTCTCGATCGTGGAGGCCGCTGACGTCCTCGGGATCTCGCGAGCGACGGCGGACCGCAACTGGGCCTTCGCCCGAGCCTGGCTCTTCAAGGAGCTCCGCAGCGACGGGACCGCTGAGCCCGGAGCGACCGGAGAAGATGAGTCGGGAGTGACCGCTTGAGCACGACGCCGAGCTCAGGCCAAGAACCCGCCTCCGAGGAGAAAGCCAGACCGGGTGCAAAGATGTCGCTCCTCGAGCGACTCTTCGCCGGCGCACTCCAGCGCCCAGACGGTCCGAGCCGCAAGCGATGGCTCCACAATGCCGCGGGCGGCGATACCGCCCTTGTCTCTGAGGTGTCGGGGCTCCTCGAGGCCCACGATGCATCGAGCGGATTCCTCGAGACCGGAGCCGTGGTCGAGAGTCGCGGAAACGTGGACTTGGAGGAGGTGAAGGCTGGCTCTAGCGTGGGGCCCTACACCCTCGTGGAGGAGCTCGGGGAGGGCGGCTTCGGGGTCGTCTTCCGCGCCACCCAGGAGGTGCCCCTGCGGCGAGAGGTGGCGCTGAAGGTCATCAAGCTTGGCATGGACACCCGCCAGGTCATCGCCCGCTTCGAGGCAGAGCGCCATGCCCTCTCACTCCTCGACCACCCCTCGATCGCCCGCGTCCTCGACGCCGGCGCGACCGAGCGCGGACGCCCGTTCTTCGTGATGGACCTCGTCCCGGGACTGGCGATCACGACCTACTGCGACAACCACCGGCTGAGCATTCGCGAGCGACTCGCGGTGTTCCTGGATCTCTGCGGGGCGATTCAACACGCCCATCAGCGCGGGGTCATCCACCGTGACATCAAGCCAAGCAATGTGCTCGTCACGGAGCTTGAGGGTCTCCCCGTCCCCAAGGTCATCGACTTCGGTATCGCCAAGGCGACGAGCGCGGAGCGGGGCGCGGGGACGCTGTTCACCGAGATGGGGCAGGTGATCGGCACCCCCGTATATATGAGCCCGGAGCAGGCCTCGGGCAGCGCGGACATCGACACACGCACGGACGTCTACAGCCTCGGCGTCGTGCTCCATGAGGTGCTCACTGGAGAGCCGCCCTTCACGGCTGAGGTGCTCCGGGAGCACGCAAGCAGCGGGGACATCGCGGAGTTTCTCTCGCGGAGCACTCCGAGCCCCATGACCGCACGCGTCGCAGCGGACCAGCCGAACTCCAGGACCGTGGCCAAGATGCGACGGAGCACACCGTCCGAGCTGCGGAGGTTCCTGAGCGGGGACCTGGAGAACATCCTCCACTGCGCCCTGTCACCCGAGCGAGATCGCCGCTACGAGTCGGCCGCGGCCTTCGCCCGCGACGTCAGCCGCGTGCTCACCAACCGCCCCATCGAGGCCGCGCCCCCGTCCGCGGTCTACCGGGCCACCAAGTTCCTTCGCCGCCACCGCGTGGCGGCCGTGGCGAGCATCGCTGTCCTCGCCGCCCTCATCACAGGCCTGAGCATTGCCATCCAGGCCCTCAGCGCGCGACAGGAGCAGGCGGGAGTCTTGCGAGAGATCTTCTCCGCCACCCGATACGCGGATGGCCCGAGCCCCGAGGACTCTCGACCTCGCGCGATGCAGCCCGCGGAGCTCGACCGGATGGTCATCCGGGCCTTCGGGGTCCAGGACGCCATCCGCGTGGATGCGCTCGGGACCCTCGCAGACCGACTCGTCAGCGCGGGACAACTCGGGGCGGCGCTCGAGGCGCAGATGGCGGCGCTGGCCGCTGCGTCGGAGATTCATGGGGGGCGCTCATCCCAGGCGGCAAGACAACGCGCTGCGCTCGGCCTCCTCCATGCACGGCGCGGGAGCCGCCTCGTCGCACGAGACGAGCTCGAGGCTGCCCTGGCCCTCGACCGCGAGACCCCGGGGCCCACCGCCAGTGTGCTCCACCAGGCGCGCCTCGAGCTCGCCAAGCTGCTTGAGGAGTCGGGCGCCCGGGACGCGGCGATCGAGCTCCTCGAGGAGGCCGATCAGATTGCGGCCACCGTTGAGGAGGGCGACGGGAGCCTGCGCACCGAGGCTCTCCAAGCCCTCCTGCCCCTGGTGCAGGGGCGCGGAGATTCCGCCGCAACCCGCCGCGTGTTCGAGCGCCTCTTCGAGCAGTACGCCCTCCGGCACTCCGAGGACAGCGCCTTTCTCGTCCGCCGCCAGGTCGAGTACGCCTCGTGGCTCGCAAGCGTGGGGCTCGCGGAGGAGGCGTCCCTGCCACTCGACGTGGCCCTGGATTCGCTCGACCGAACCGCGGCGCCACCCCTGGAGTTGCTCTACGACACGCTGGCTGCACTGAACCGCGTCTACGCACAGGAGCCATCTCTCACCACCGACCGCGAGGCCAGGGCGAGCCTCGAGCGCGAGCTCGAGGTGGCCCGGAGACGCTTTTCTCCCGAGGCGACAGAATTCTTGGGCGCGCTGGCCCGGTGCGCCGATGACTTCCAGCGACTCGGGGAGGTGGGGCGCTCCACTGAGCTACTGAACGAGCGCTTCAAACGCTTCGAGACGGTCACCGGCGAGAACGAGCTGGCGGAGTCCACGCAACGGGCCCGCAAGACGCTCGCCGAGGAGCTCCTCAACCGCGCGGATGCGGTTCGCAGACAGGGAGGACTGGCACTGGTCGACTACCGTGCTGCCCACCGGGCCGCGGAGCTGGCGGCGCCCTACTTTCCTGGCAACCGGAATCTCCTCGAGACGCGCCTCGTCCTCGCCGCCCGCACCGGTGAGTTCAAGCAGATGATCTCACTGCTCGATGAGTTCGAGCGCTCCAGCGGGGTCCGGGGTGGTCACCCCCTCACGCTCGCCATGCAGGCGATCGCCCTCCATCAAACTCGCGCGACCCAGCGCTTGGCACGTCAGACGCTCAGTCAGGCTCAGGAGCTCGCACGACGACCGGAGTTCGTCGCGCTCCCAGGCCTGCAAGAAGCCCTGGATTGGGCCGCAGAGGCGATCTACGGCGAAGGCTAACGGCCTACCGTCCCGACGCCCGTCACCAGGAACCCCTCGGCCGCAAAGCGCGCGCCGAGGTCCCGGCGAACCAAGAGGTTCACGAAGCCTCCACGGACCGGAAAGCTGGCCCCCAAATAGGCTGCGTCTACCTGCTGCGCGAGGGCTTGATCGAGGAACGGTGGGCCTCCGAAGTGAGCTGCAATCGCAGGGGTGGCCAGGGCTGGAATCAAGGGCGTCCCCACGAGGGAGGCGGACCTCACGCCCACCGGGTCGAGATGCAGCGCACCCACCTTCCGCCGCACGCCCTCACCCACCGCGTCCCGCCCGAACTTCACCTGCCCGGGCGCGGGAAGCGCGGCGATGTCTCGATCGGTCAGGCCCGTGAGATCCAGGACCGAGGTCTCGGGGCAAAACCAACGCAGCCGCTGCAGGTGTCGGTGCGCAAAGGTCTCCCCCGCCAGGGCGCGACTCGCCGCCCTAAAAGCCTCCCGCTCCGAAGCAAAGACCTCCATCCCCGCAGGCCCTGAACGCGCCCCCGCCAGGCGCTCGCGCACCGATCCCTCGGAGACCGTGCCGCCCACCAACGCCATCGCCTGCAAGAGCACCGCCACGGCTCCAAGACCGGTGAGAACGCGGCCGGCCAGCGCACCTTCCCCGCTGGAGCGACACGCGGCAAAGCCAAGCCAGAGCGGAATTCCGATCGGCAAGGCCAGCCGAGCCCCCTCGTAGCTGTCCCCCCCAGACCCCACGAGGATCGCGAGGGCCAGCCCGGCGAGGATCAGGGCGACACGCTGACCGTGATGCGCCGCACCTCCGCCATCACCTCGCGCGACCCGCATCCGAGCCGCGGCGAGGCCGACCAGCAAGACGAGCGCGAGGCCCCCCGACCCCATGGCCAGCTGCGTCGCATACTCGGCCCCATCCATCCATTCATGGAGGAAGCTATCGGAGCGCTTGGCGTGATAGGTGTTTGGAAGCCATGCGCCATAGGTCACCCGCCTGAAGGCCGTCACAGGAACGACGATCAAGATGGCGCTGAGGAAGAAGAGCCCGCGGCCCCCTCCGCCCGGTCCGCGGACGGCCTGGGCCGTGCCGAGATCCTCGGGTCGAGGCGCCGCCGCCCCGCGATCCTCCGCTGACCTCGCCCCGGTCCCCCTCGCGAGCCAGCACGCGGCCAGCCCAAGCGCCATTCCCTCGGGTCGAATCCAACCGAGCAGCACCGCCCAGACCAGCGTATGGCGGGCCTCGCCCTTCATCGCCGCCGCGACGGCCAGCATCCAGACCAGCGCAAACAGCGGCCCCTCCAGCCGATAGGCTGCGCTCTCGAGAAGTCCAGGCGCCAGCACCAGCCCGAAAGCGGCGACGGCCCACCGGGCCCGGTCGTCGCTCAGCGCCCGCAGCACCGCAACGCTCGCCCCGACAAGAACCAGCAGCTCCATCAGGGCCAGCCACCCGGCCGCGCGCAAGGGGTCTGCCCCCGGCCACCCGCCCAGCAGGACCATCTTCATGAGGAGGTCCGCCGGACTGGTCCAGGATTCGACCGTCGGGCCGGGAAGCCCGGATCCCGGGAAGCCGGCCCCTGGGAGGCCTGCGGTCGAGCCGGACAACAGCCTTCGAGCCTCGGTCAGGACCACGAAGACGTCGTCGAGGCTGCCTGCGGCTGGGGCGAGGGCCAGCACAATGACCCCGACGAGGGTCACCGCGAGCCCAAGGCCCAGGCTCATGCCCAAGCCCAGCCCGTCGGGGTCTCTCCGCCCGTGCTCTGTTCCGCCTTCCATCTCGCGTTCATTCTGCGCTCCCGGCCGCCTCGGACCCAGCGCGGGGCCAGAAGCGGACCCGCCCGCCTCCGCGCCCGCCCTACGAGGTGTGCGATTCCGCACGAGCCGCGCGTCCCCAGGACGCCGAACCGCCCAATCCCCCGGGGAGTCAGGCCCCTCGGCGTTGCCTCCGTTGGTCCATCCACCTAACCTGTAGGTGCCGCTGGCCGAACTGTGGCCCCAGTTCACTTTGGAACGGGGTTTGCTCCCGGTTGGTACCAGCGCCTGAGCCCAGGAACGCTGCCTTGGCCCCCAAAGGCAGCCATGGAGCCTCAGACGCCACCTTCAATCCGATCTCGATCTTCGATGACTGCACGGACCATTCTCCCCCGACTCCAGCCTGCGACCCCTCTCCGCCTCACCCAGGCGTTGGCCACGGTCGCTGTTCTGGCCTTCGCGGGCTGCAACTCCACGTCCTCACCCGACCAGCAGACCACTCCCGCAGGGTCACTGGAGACCAAGCCGAACGGAGGCCAGTACCTGGTCGACGACAACTTCGGTGGCGCCGCGACGGAACTTCGCATCACGCGCCAGTTCTACGGACGCCTCGTGAACATCGTCGCCTTCGAGGACGCTGCGCTCACGCAGCGCACGACCGTCTTCCAGGACTATGTCGTGAACCCGAAGTCCCAGAGCGGCTGGGCGCTGCCGGACTTCGAGCTTGAGACCAATCAGGTCACGGGCGTTCAGACGCTGGTGATCTATCGCGACTTCTCGGACGAGACGCGGAACGGGGGCCGCGACCAATTCCTGTCGCTCCTGTCCCTGGCAGAGTCTGGCGTCCGCCCCATCGCCGACAACGGCTTCGTCGGCGCGGGCACGTACTCCATGGTGCCCCGCAACGCCACGATCGTCGTGGTCTTCGACGACCTCGTCGACCCCGCCACGATCAACTCAGCATCGGTGCGACTGCTGGTGGGCGAGCCCACCATCATTCCCTTCGAGGCGCGCTTCCTGCCCGACCCCAACCACGGTGGCGTCGCGGACTACGACGGCCAGCCGGGCGTGGAGTTTTACTCGACGCGCCTGCTCGTCGATCCCGCCGTGAGCGAGGTGGAGTCCTTCAACAGCGACCCGGCGGTGTCCGTGAACACGATCGGCTTCCCCGCCAGCAACGAGGCTGACCTCGCCAACGTGGAGCTTCGCTTCCCGACCTTGGCCCTCGCCGGGCAGCAGCAGCCCCTGCTCCAGAACCCGACGGCGCACGCGCTCACGACCAGCTCCAACGGAACCTTCGACTTCGGCTCGCCTGGCCGCGAGCTCGTCCGCGCGTTCCGCTCCGGCGGTGAGACCGCGGTCACCAACGATCCGTCCAACGGCTTCCTCCCGGACGAGACCGCGCCGACCCTCATCGGCAGCCTCTCGGCGGTGCTGCTCGACTCGCCCGCCACGGCCCCGGGCGTTGATCCCCTGATCTTCAACCTCAGCCGCGTCCAGTTCGTCTCGTCCGCCTGCGCCCAGGCGCCGGCACCCGGCGACCTGATCAGCCAGGGGCCCTACTTCGCAGAGGTCCTCAACAGCACCTCGGTGTCGCCGGGCGGCCTCGCCCAGAACGTCCTCGTGCGGCTCTTGGCCTTCCCCCCGGCCTTCGACCCCGCGCAGTTCACGACGATCCTTGGCCCGGTCCAGTATGTCGTCCCGTTCATTCCGGCCGAGGACAGCTCACGCTCCCAGTGCTTCATCAGCGTCTCGCCTGCTCCCCCGGACGCGAACGCCCCGGTCAGCAACGTGGCGCCCGGCGCGACCTTCCGCTTCCGCTTCAGCGAGGCGATCGACCCGAACCTGTTCGAGCCCTATGAGTCGTTCCGGCTGCTCCGGAACGTGCCCGACCCCTTCTCGACCACCCCGATCCCGGCTGGCGACTTCATCCCCGGCGTGGTGCGGAACAGCACCTCGTTCCAGGAGTTCCGCTTCGAGCCCGAGCTGCCGCTCTCCCACAGCCAGGGCGACGGCGAGTCGTACTTCCTGGACTTCCCCGGCGGCGACCGCACCCCCAAGGACCTCGCTGGCAACCCCGTGACCGGGCTGCTCTCGCCCCTTGAGATCACCGTGGACCCCTCGGCGCCTGACGCTCCCACTGGCGGCCGCGTCATCCGCTTCGAGTCCACCGACGACGAAGCGCCCTTCGGCGACCCGAACTCGGCCAACGTGATCGACACCTTCGAGAAGCCCGAGTGGTTCGGGCAGATCGTCTTCGACCTTGAGCGCGGCCGCGTCCGTGGCCGTCCGGTGGTCCGCACGCAGGTGGTCTGCAGCCAGAACAACGAGGTCGTCGCGGCCATGCAGCCTGGCGTCGGTACGACACTCCCGCTGAGTCCCTACGGCGCCCGGACCCAGATCCTCTGGCGCTACATCGACTTCGGCGATGACCTGCCGCTCACCCGGGACAACGACGTCGCTCAGGACCTGAACTACGCCCAGATCAACCTGGACATCGAGGGTGTCTCCCTGAGCCCCCTCGGCGGCAACCCGGTCTTCGAGAGCTATCCCGAGTTCCAGATGTCCATGGCTCACTCGGAGAACCTCCCCGACGAGGTCATCGACCCGCTGTCCGGCGCGCTGATCCTGCCCAACTCGGGCCTCGGCAACACGTTCAACACCAACATCGTCGACGGCGCCAACGACCCGCTGAAGGTCGTCCACCCCCGAGCGGCTGGCTACACCATCAACCCCGGGGACCAGACGCTTGCGCCGGACGGGACCTCGCTGATTCCGACGCCCATGAACCAGGGCGTCCCGGCGAGCCAGAAGGAGTACTACACCTGGCGCGACACGGGAATCCGCACACGCGGCGGCTTCAGCGGCGCCGGCGCGCCCGTCGCCCGCCAGGCGCAGATCACGGGCCTCGGCCCGGTGGCCGAGCTCGAGACCATGATGGGCCCCGACTGCAACCAGCCGGGCCTCGCCAACCCCTTCTACCTCGGCGAAGAGGTCCGCACCGCGGCCCTCCCGCTGCTGGTCGAGTTCCGCTGCTACCCCACGGGGAACGCGACCTCGAGCAACATCTTCGCCCATCAGCTGGCGCACACCTCGACCCTCCCGGGCTTCCGCGCCTACTCCGCGGGCGGCCGGGACGAGACGGGCACGCTCAACCTGGTGAACCCGGACTCCGAGAACCTGGCCAACGGCGGCTTCGATCCGACGTCCACACCGGCGGGCGCCCCGCTCCCCGGCGTCGACAACGCCCTGTACTTCGGCGCCCTTGACCTTGTGGTCCGGGTGAGCCGGGCTCACTCGCTGTTCTACGAGGCGCTCGACCCGCTCGGGATCGGAGCCTTCTCGGCCCCGACCTTCGCCGAGCCGGTGATCTTCCCCGAGCTCCAGCCCCAGGGCACGAGCGTCGAGTTCGCTTACCGCGGCGCGGTCACCATCATCGCCATCGCAGGCGAGGACGCGAGCCGTCAGGACGCCTACGGCGACTTCTACCAGACGAAGCCCATCAACTACACGGCGAGCCCGATGGAGGACCCCACCATCGAGCTGCGCGGCAACGCGTCCTGCTGGGACGGTTCCTTCAGCTACGAGGTCGCCGACCAGAACGGTCTGACCGGCTTCCTCAACAACGACGACAGCTGGAAGACGGACGTCCTCAATGTGACCGGCGCCCGCTTCCTGCAGGTCCGCATGTCCTTCATCAGCAACGCGAGCACCGGTCTCGTCCCCGAGGTCGCCGCCCTGGGACTCTCCTGGCTCGAGTGAGCTCGCACCCGTCCTGAGTGGATCCTGTCCCGCCCTGAGGCGGGAACCCACGCAGCGAGGCCCCGCGTCGCACCCCTGTGGTGCCACGCGGGGCCTCTCTCATACCACCCATTTGAATCTGCCGCCTCGGCGGCCCATCATCAAGGCATGAGGCCCCGGGACGCCCGGGCCATCACTGGAGCCCTACCCCCGCATCGTCACCGCGGGGCCGGGATGGTTTTGAAACTGGAGGTGATCAGCATGATGAGTGACGTTACCAAGGGAGCGCGCCGCTAGGCGTATGCCCGACGGGTGCGTACCCGCGTGCGTGTTCCCGAAACCAACAAAGAGCCCGGCCGTCTAGACGGCCGGGCTCACTTTGCTTCCGCGCGGAGCGCGCGGTCAGGACCGCGTCTCCTTTGACGATCCTCGCTCAGCGCTGGGTGTACCCAACCGGTGCGAGCTCGTAGCCCACCTGCTGGTCCGCAAGGCTCTGCGGGGCGAAATCGGCCGCCGGCTGCTGCCCGACCTCACTACGAATCTGCGAGGCGGCGATCTCGAGGTAGTCCTGGGCCCTGGCACCCGCGGCGAGTTGATCGAGCTCGGCCTCCTGCTCGGCGCGCTTGCGCTCGAGGGTACCGGTGATGTGTTCGAAGCTCACCGCGTCGTAGCGCCCGGCCTCATCCAAAGTCTGTTGGCGTTGACCGAGCATGTCGATCAGGCGCTCGTTCCGGGCGATGGACTCAACCTCGTTGTTGAGCTGAACCAGCTGGGCCTGGAACTGGGCGTGCTCGCCCTCCAGTTCGTCGAGGAGTTCGACGAAGCGCTCCTCCTGAGTTCGCAGGTACTTCAGGTTGTGGGCAGCGTCGGCCGACCGGGCCTCGTGTGCGCTGCGGGTCCGCTCGATCTCGCGCATCTTCGCGGTCGCCCGGCGGAAGCTGATGACCTCCTCTCCAAACCGAACCGCAGCGAGCTGCGCCTTGGGGACGCCGGAGGCAGCAGCTTCGTGAACCGCCGGGACCAGCAGGGCGAGATCGCGGTCCACAAGGGCCACCACTCGCTGGGACACAGCGCGCTCACGCTCGAGACGCGCGACCTCCTCCTGGAGGGTGTGGAGGTCGCCCCGCACGGCGCGGATACGCTCGGGGTACTCCTTGGCCACCTCAGCGATCTGGCGGCGCATGGCCACGGGATCGTCGATGTTGTGGTCGAAGTGCAACTGAAGCTGGCCTTGCACCTGGTCCGCCATGGCGCCGACGCGCTCAGGGCCAACGAGCATGGCGGTCCCGCCGACGACGGCCGCAGCGAGCGCGGTGCCGATCACGGCGGTGCGGAAGAGGGTCTTGAACAGGAATCGCATGAGACAGGTCCGGTTGAGGGTCAATGCGCCGACTGGCGCAGGAGGGCAGGGGGCACGGAAGCGGCGCCTACACCCCCTTCTTGGCCATTCCGTTGCCGGCCTTTCACGATTCCCTGGGTCCGGGCCGTTTTTCTGTTCCGAGGCCCCTAGATGGAATGGAATGAACATCAGGGCGTAGACATGCACGTCCCGGGCCTCCTGCCGGCCGCTCTCCTTCCCACGAACCCGCCCCTCCCCACCCCCTTGCACGACCTCACCACTGGATTCATTGGCCGACTCCGGTCCCGGGACGGCGACGCCTGGTTCGAGCTCTGGGAGATCTTCGGCCCCGTGCTGCGTGCTCAACTGGCCAAGTGGGGTCGCGGCCGGATCGGGTTCGAGACCGTCCAGGACCTGTCCCAGGACACCATGGTCGCCCTCTCCCGGGCCATCGATCAACACGACCCCACCCGCGGGGCGAGGTTCTCCACCTGGCTCCTGGCCATCGCCAAGTACACCCTGAGCGACGAGATGGACCGGCGCGGGGCCCTCAAGCGGGGCTCAGGCGTCCGACCGCTCCCTCTGGATGCCGAGGGGATGCGAGAGCCGGACTCCGGGGATCTCCAGCCTGACGCGGCGTACGAGCTGGAGGTGTTCGACGCCAAGGTCGAAGCCGCCCTCCGCCGCCTTGAGCGCGACTGCGACCTCATGGACTTCGAGACCTTCAGAATGCGAACCCTGGAGGGCCGCAGCGGCAAGGATGTGGCCGCCGCACTCGGGACGAGCGAGCCCACCGTGAGCCGCCGCCTCGCACGCTCTCGAAGACGCCTCCAGGAGCTCCTGGCCGAGGTCTTCGCCACCTTCTCCTTCACCGAGGAGGAGATCGCAGAGCTCGAGCGAAACGGCATTGACCGCTCTCCCAACAAGACGGAGGACGCGTCCTTCGACGAGTCCATCGCCGAGATCTACGCCCGCATCATGGCCCGTCGTACGACCCATGACGCCCGAGGGGAGGATCGCTGAGGCGAACTCGAGGCTCCACCGACGCGCTCCACCATGACCTTCTCCGCCCTCATCCTCTTCGCCCTGGCCATCGGGGTCGCGCTCATCCTCCCCGTGGCGGGAGTCTGGCTGGCGATCCACGTGGTGCGAGGACTGACCTGGGCGCTCTCGGGACTGTTCTCCGGAGTCGGATGGCTGGTCAGCAGCGCCTTCCGCTTCGTCGGCGGTGTCATCACCGACTCGGCCCAGGCCGTCGGACACCTCGTGACGGCCGTGTTCATGCTGCCCCTCATGCTGGCCAACGTCGTGCTGCTTCGGTTTCGCGCCGCCGGCCACTACTTCCGCGCATTCGAGGACGCCTTCTACGGCTTCACGATCAGTGTGTACCGCGTCGCCATCGGGCACCCGCTCAGACTCGTTGGGCTCGGAGCGTTGACCGAGAGCCTCGAGGTCGCGGCGCCCACCCTCTTCGCGGAGGAGCCGCGGACCGCGCCCGCGGTGCCGCAGGTCCGGAGCAAGGAGGCCGCGACCGCTGCAGCGCGATTCGACGGCTACAAGGTGGAGGATGAACTCCGGGCGGGCGGGTCGGGGGCACGACTCTTCCTCGCCCGCCCGACCCGCGGCAAGATCAGCGAGCTGGCGGCACGCGGCGTCGAGGTCCCCGGCCAGGTCGTGATCAAGGCCTTCGATCGACGCTTCGGCTCGACGGTGCCTCAGATCGTCCGCGAGAGCCGGGCCCTGGAGGCCGCCCGTGGGCTGGGGCTCGTGGTCGAGCACATGACGACCGAGGAGACCTTCCACTACGTCATGCCGTTCGTTCCCGGCCATGACCTCGACGTCGAGACCACGCGCCTGCATCAGCGCTCCAGCGACAAGGGGCTTGGACACGACGAGCTGTCTCTCGTGCTCGGCTACGTCCGTGACCTCTGCCATCACCTGACGCGCTTCCACCAAGGCGGCCTCTGGCACAAGGACATCAAGCCCTCGAACCTCCTCGTCTCAGAGGGCCGGCTGAGGGTCGTCGACTTCGGGCTCGTGACTCCCCTGGAGTCTGCGCTCACCCTGACCACCCACGGGACGGAGTTCTTCCGTGACCCCGAGCTCGTCCGCCTCGCTCTCGCGGGTAAACGCGTGCAGGACGTGGACGGCGTCAAGTTCGACCTCTACAGCGCCGGGGCCGTCCTGTACTCCATGGTCGAGAACAGCTTCCCCGCCCACGGCTCCCTCTCGTCCATCAGCAAGGAGGCCCCCGAGGGCCTGCGCTGGATCGTGCGCCGCTCGATGGCTGACGTGGACAAGCGCTACGGCTCTGCGCACGAAATGCTCCTCGATGTAGAAGCGCTTCTCGGGGCGCCCGATCCCTACAAGGTCCCCCTCGCCGCGCTCCCGTCGGTCTCCGGCGCCACGCCCTCCGAGAGAGCCGCGTCCACCCCCGACGTGGGCACTGCGGAGAGCGGCTTCACCCGGGGTGGCGAGCCCGCCGGACGGTCCGTCGAACCGGACGTACGACGCTTCAGAGCCTTCGGCCTGACGGCAGAGATCAGCGGCCTGGGAGCTGCCTCCGAGAAGATCGCGGGGACCCGCGAGGCCCTCGCGAGAAAGCGCGCGGGCCTCGCGTCGAAGCGCGCGACCGCCAGCGAGCAACGCCATGAGGAGGCGCAGGCGCGGGCCGATGCCCGCGCTGAGGTCGGCGACGCGAGACGGCTCCGTCGTCGCGCGGCCCTCCGGGGCTTCGCCACCTGCGCGGTGGTGGCGGCCATCGTCGCGGGCCTGATGACGGCACGTGACCAGGACCAGCGCAACCGCAGCGCTGCTGCCGACCATGAGCGCCTCTCCGCAGCCTTCGATGTCGCTGCCGAAGGGGCCGCGCGGCCCACGGTCGGCCCGGCTGGCTCCATGATGGCGCTCCCCGCCGATCATCGGGTCGCTGCCGGGTCGCGGATCCTGCTTCTCGCCCAACCCGACGACCTGTCGCTCACCGGCCCGGCCATGGCCTATGCGGAGAGCCTGGAGGCCGAGGACGTCATCCCCCTCGGAACGAAGCTGGAAGATGCCGAGGGGATCTCGCTGCTGTCCGATGCCAGGTACGCCATGGAGACCGCCGGGCCGGGCGGCCGTGTCCAGCGCAGTGCCCTCCAGAACCTGATCCTGGAGACCCGCGCCCTGGACGGCATCCATTGCCTCGACCGGGATGAGCAGGGACGGCTCACGGTCCTCCTCCTCAACGGCGACCACGCGCTCTCCGCCCTCCTCCTGCAGGACCCTCCCGAGGTGCCAGAAGTTGCTCCTCATCGCCCGGCGGCAGAGGTCGACCTCAGGATGAACCGCTGAGGGGACTGCGGGGCCCGTCCGACGAGAAGGCCCCCCCCAGTCGCGGCGGAGATGGAGCCCACGCGGCGCCGGCCGCCAATGAAGGGGCCCCGCGCTGATGCACGGGGCCCACAGGCTGTCCAGCCCACCAGTGGTGAGAGCAATCCCTGCACAAGACTGCGACACTCGGTCGGCCAAAGACTCTCTTCACCCGTGGCCGACGGCGTCCTGGGACAACCCTGGAGCCGCTGACGCTGCGCGCCTGAGCTCCCTGCTTCCTTCCACAACTGCCATCGGGGGCTTCCTCGCCGCGCTGGACCAGCGGGCCTCGAAAACCTCTGCCGAGGCCATGGGGACCTCCTCAGACGGTGCAGAAGGAGGCCAGAAGACCGGCAGGGCCCCGTCAGCGCCCTGAGGTCACGACCTGCACCGGGGCGATCTGCGCCGCGCCTCCGTCCGGTGAGGTCAGCATTAGCCCGAGGAGCGCGCCATCCTTTCTGGAGAGCACCTGACCACCGTGCCATCCCTCCGGCACCGGGGGCCCACCGGCCACGACCATCCCCCCTCCGGGCCCCTCCCGGATCCGCGACGCGTCGATGGCGAGCGGGGACGAACCCGGGGCCCCGAACACCAGGACGTCCTCTGGTCCGCTGAGCTCGCGGGACGCCCCGATCGCCCGGGCGGCGAGGAGGCCCCAGTGATCCCCGAAGGCCGCCGGAGCGATGCGGCGCAGGCCGGGCGCGAGGTCTGCGACCAACCCCTGCCCCTCGAGCTCGGCGAGCCCAAAGCGCTGCCCAGCCACCTCGAGGATGGCACTCTCGGGCGTC
Source organism: uncultured bacterium (assembly GCA_938083085.1). GTDB lineage: Bacteria > Planctomycetota > UBA1135 > UBA1135 > Saltatorellus. The sequence goes on along the minus strand of CALLKX010000013.1, from coordinate 23,209 downwards.
GAGCCTTCGGGGACGGTCAGCAGATCCCGCGGCCCGATGAGCCCCGCCTGGCTCGCACAGCACCAGCCCTCGCGGACCTCGATCGTCCGGAGGATGCGGCCCTCCTTCCACTTCAGGACACCGCCATAGGACTCCCCCGCCCGCGCGTTCCGCGGTAGGAGATCGTCTCCGATGGGAAGCGGCGTGGTCCACTCCATCCACTCTCGCTCCGCGTCCTCGTGGAGCTTGAAGCGAGAGCCTCCCGGTGCGGCCTCTCCGCCATTCGGTGGAGTGGCGACGGCGATGGCGCCCACCAGCGCCGAGCGAAGGGAGTCAAGGCCCAGCTCCACCCCGCGCGTGAGCGTGAGGTCCACCTCGACCCCGCCCATCTCCCAGAACAGGCTCCGCTCCCGGATCAACCTCGCAAACCCGCTCCGCACCGTCACGTGAATCTCCACGGAGGTGGCATCACTGGAGAGCTGAACGGCCGTCACGGCGCCGATCGGGACCCCGCGAAAGGTGAGGGCGGCCCCGGGTTGAATCCCATTGCGCCGGGGTGATTCGAGCACGAGGTCCAGGCCAGGAAGACCGCCGCTCAGCGCATCCACCGGCGGCGCCGCCAGCGCCATGAAGCGGTCGCGACGCTCCGCACCCTCGGGCCCAGGGTCGAGGCTGACGTAACGAGACCCCAGAAGCGTGTCGAGCCCGGTGACAGCATCCAGCGAGAGGAGCGGTCGGACGATCCAGAGCCGTGTGCCGGCCCGCGCGAGCCCCTGAGCCTCTGGCCGAAAGCGCAGCTGAAGCTCAACGCCAGTGCCCTGGGCGAGGCGCACGTCCACCACCTCTCCCACGTCCAGCCCTTGAAAGCGAATGGGGTCACCCGGACCGATCCCATGCCCGTGGGGGGCGACCAGGGTCACAGACGGACCCGCCCCCTGCAGCAAGAGGAAGAGCGAGATGCCCGCGCCCACCAGCGCTCCGAGAATCCACCAGCGCCCGCTCACCGCAGACCCTGCAGGCTGCGAGATCACCGCGTCGGGGAGTGAGGCTTCGAGAGCTCGATCGTCGGGAGTCTTCATGCGGAATCGGGGTCTTCCCACAGGGCGTGGGGGTCGTATTGCGCGGAGGCTGTGAGGCTCAGGAGGACCACCGCAGCGAAGACCCAGAGGCCGGGACCCACGGTGAACTCCACCAGGTCGCCCATCTTCATCCAGGCCACGAGCACCGCGACGAGCAGCACGTCGAGCATGCCCCAGCGACCGGTCCATTCCACCAGGCGCCATCCAAGGCGGCGATGATGAGCCGCGAGCCAGCGCCGGCCTGCCGTCACGAGGAGCAGCGAGGAGAGCTTCAGGACCGGGAGGCACAGGGAGCAAACCAGCACGACCAGCCCAACCAGGATCTCGCCGCGACCGAGTAGCCCGAGGCTGCCGGACCACAGGCTCGCCTCCACCACGCGGCCAAACTGCTCGACCTTGAAGACCGGCAAGAGCACCGCCGCGGGAAACAGCGTCAGGGCCGTGGCGCTGAGCAACGCCACGCGCGAGGACACCTCTCGCCCACGCCTGCCCCCGCTCGCCTGCGGGAGCGGCTCACCGCACCGGCCACAGCTGAAGGTCGCCTCCGCCACCGTCGCCGGCAGCTTCGAGACTCGGCCACAGCACGGACAGGCCGCGAGGGGCAGCGTCGAGGTTGGACTTGCCACGCCGCCAGTCTAGGCAAACGCAGGGTCGATCGGCGCCTCAGGCTCTGGCGCCCGCGCCCGCGGGCCTCCGCAGGACGAGCGCACAGCCCATGAGCACAAAGGCGAGTCCGCCGAGCGTCCAGCCCGTGACGGTCTCTTCCCCGAGGCTGGCGCCGACCACCAGCGCGATGGCCGGGGTGACGTATGCAATCAGCGAGAGGGCCACGGTGCTCGCCTGGCGCAGCACCCAGAAGTAGAGGGTGAAGGTCAGCACGGTGCCAAAGACCGCGAGGTACATGACCCCCAGCGCCCCCTTGGCCGTGGAGGGCGGTGAGATGCCCCCTTCAAAGAGCAGGGCGGCCGCGAGCAACATCAGGCTCCCCAGCAGGAGAGCAGAGCGGTTGAGCAGCGCGGCGCTCACGTGAGCGCCGTGGCGCTTGATATACGCGGTGCAGAGGGCCGAGACCAACGGGCTCAGGAGCAGCACGAGGCCCCGCTCGACCGCGTCACCGCCCACGGACCGGACGTCCGTGAGGAAGAGCAGCACCACCCCCACAAAGCCGACCACGAGGCCCCACCACTGGGCGCCATGGAGGCGCGCCTCGGTCCCCTGGAGCTGGGACACCCCCGCCGTCATCAGCGGAAACACCGCCCACAGCACCGCCGTCAAGCCCGACGGGAGGGTCTGCTCGGCCCAGTAGACGATGCCGTAGCTGATGGCGAAGTTGCCCGTCGCCATCACCGCCACCAGCCGCCAGGTGGGCCGCCCGCCGCCCTCTCTGGCCGCGATCCCGGGCGCGATGAGCGCCATCACCAGCCAGGCGAGGAAGAAGCGCATCCCCCCGCTCCCGAAGGGTTGCATCTCGCTCAGCCCCTCACGCACCACGAACCATGTGGAGCCCCAGACGAGGCACATGACCGTGACCGCGATCCGGACGGGGGTGACGGTGCTACGGGCGCTCATGCTGTACCTGTTCGAGCGGCGCATCCTCCGCGATGCTTCAAGGGCGACGAGAAGGCTGCGCCAACCCAGCACGAACCCGGCGCCCCGTCCGGGTCAGTCGACCGTCGCCGCGGACACGTCGATGGGATCGCCGCTCCCAGCTCCCATGAAGCCGCCCCCGAGCGCCACGTGGAGGTCCACCCGGTTCTGGTAGAGCTCTCGGCGGGCCTCCAGGAAGGTGGACTCCGCCTGCAGCTCCCGGCGCTGCGCCTCCAGCACCAGGTCGATGCCGACGAGACCCTGGTCGTACTGGTCATCGGCAAGGGCGGTGGCCTCCCTCGAACGGCGAGCCGCCTCCTCAAGGTGGCCGAGCCGCTCCAGCAGGAGTGTCTCCGCCGCGAGGGCATTCTCCACCTCGAAGAAGGCCCGCAGGGCCGCCGACGCGAAGAGCGCGCGCACCTCGAGCAGCGCCGCCATCGACTCGTCGATCCGCGCCTCGCGCCTGCCGCCGTCGAAGATGGGCGCCGTCACGCGCCCCGCCAACGACCACACCCCGAAGTCACCATCCAGGAGGCTCTTGAAGTCATTGCTTGTGAGGCCCCCGCTCGAGGTCAGGGCGATGGAGGGCCACCGGTCCAGCCGCGCCTGCCGCGCGCTGGCCTCGGCGGCGCTCATGCGACGCTCGATCGCCACCATGTCCGGCCGACGCGACAGCACGTCCGCCGGGACCCCGGCAGGCACCGCAGGGGGCAAGCCCGAGAAGGCCCCCTCGCTGCGGAGTTCGGCGTCGGGGAAGCGCCCAAGGAGAACCTCGATCTGCCTCGCCACGACCTCGCGCGCTCGCTCCGCCCCCGCCAGTTGCGCCCGGCTCCCCGCGACGTTGGCCTGGGAGAGGCGCAGGTCCAACGTCCCCGTGAGGCCCGCCTCATGTCGGTCCTCGATGGCCTTGAGGCTCCGCTCGTACGTCGCCACCGTCGCCTCGCTCAACGCCACCTGCTGCGCCGCCTCGCGCAGCCCGAACCACGCGATCGTCACCTGCGCCGCCACGCTCAGCCGCGCCGCCGCGAGGTCCGCCATGACCGCCTGGACCTCCGCCTCGGCGGCGTCCACGCCAGCCGCGAGCTTGCCCCAAAGGTCCAGCTCCCAGGACAGGTCGATGGCCGCCGACCACTGGCTGTACTCCGACTGAAGGGGGCCGCCGGGGAACGGGAACCCGACGAAGGCCTGATCCTGCCTCGACCCATCGACGCGCCCCTGCACCTGAGGCCGACGGGCCGACCGAGCCACCATCGAGCGGGCCGCCGCCCCCCTCAGTCGCTCGGCGCTCGCCAGCAGGTCACGGTTGTGGATCAGCGCCTCCTCAACGAGGCCGTCCAGGAGCGGGTCCTCGAAGGTCTCCCAGAACGGCCGGGCGTCCTCATCGCTCGCCATCGAGCCGCCCCCGCTCGCACCGGCTGGGGTCCAGGCCTCCGGGAGGTCACCCCGCAGGAGCGAGGAGAGGTCAGGGCGCGCCTCCGCCGCGTTGGGTCCAGCGCAGCCGGCGGTGAGGAGGAGGGCTGCGATGAGGGGGCCGGGGAGTGTAGGCATGATCGTTTGGGTGCGCGAGGCGGACCATCCGGGGCCTCCCGTGCACGGGGAGTTTAGGATCGGGCGCCCCATCCCTCCCGGCCTCGCCACCCGATTATCCGGACCCCCATGCCCTACCCCGTCGCACTCCTCCTCACCCTGACGGTACTGCCCTCGCCCCGCCCCAGCGTCACGGCCCTCGTCCAGGAGCCGGCGCAGCCCCCTGTGGCGCAAGAACCGGCCACGCCGCCCGCTCATCCGCTGGTGGCAGGGGTCTCCAGCGAGCGGGCCGCCGCAACGGTGCGAGACCTCGTGGCCCTGGGCGCGCGCATGGGCGGCACCACCTCGGGAGAGCGGGCCGCCAAGCTCCTCGAGAAGCGCTTCAAGGCCATGGGCCTCGCCACCGTGCGCCAGCTGGGGCGGGAGCAGTGGTGTCACGAGGAGCTCTCCTGGAGCCTGGTCGCGAACATCGAGGGCGACGAGCCCCTCCCGCTCCAGCGGATCTGGCCCTGGGGCTTCTCTCCCGCCGGGGCCGGGAGCGGCATCCCCCTTCAAGTGGGCGACGCCCGGACCGAACCGGGGCGCGGCTCAGCTTTGCTCACCGACACCTACATGGGTGTCCGGCGCAAGGGCACGCCGTCCAACGTGGTGCTCGTGGACGACGCCAACACCATCGACGGCGCCTGGCCGGTCTGCCGATCCTTGCGGCGGCGCGGCGAGCAGGCCACCACGTTCGGGATCTCTGCGCCCGAAGGCGCGAGGCTCCGCGCGGCCATCGCGGCCGGCAAGACCGTCGAGCTCGACTGGGCCCTCGAGACCGTGATCCAACAGGCGCAGCCCGTGACCGTCGTCGCGACCCTGCCCGCCGCAAAGGACGCGCCCGCGGGCCACTTCCTCATCTGCGCCCACGGGGACTCGGACAGCGGTGGGCCGGGCGCCAATGACAACGCCAGCGGCGTCGCCATCGTCCTCGAGATCGCCGCGGCGTGGAGCGCAGCGGTGGCCAGCGGCGCCCTGGAGCCGCCCTGCCGCGAGGTGCGCTTTGCCATCTGGGGCACGGAGATCGCATCGACACGCGCCTACCTCGAGTCCGATCTGGGCGTCGGGGTCATCGGGGTGATGAACTTCGATCAGGCCGGGTACGGCGCCAAGGGGCAGCGACTCCACGTCGAACCTGACGACCTGAAGGCGAACGCCGGCTTCATCGCCTCGGCAGGGCGCGTGCTCACCGACCGCGCCGGCGAGGCGGGCTTTCCCGCGCGCTGGGCCACCAACAAGAGCCTTGGCGGAACGGACAGCTACGTCTTCAGCGGCTCCCGGCGCTTCCGCGACGAGGGCCTGCCCGCGGTCACCCTCTACACCAGCGCCTGGGGGAAGCCCGACGAGCAGCCGCGGACCGCCGGGATGCCCGGCGAGTCATGGAGTGACCGCGACCGCGTGGCCATCGACTACGACGAGCACTACCACTCCGCCGGGGACCTCCCGGAGAACACGACGGACAGGGAGCCGGAGAACATGGGCTGGTGCGCCCGCGTGGGCCTCCTCGCCGTGACGGACTACCTCGACGGCCTTGAGGGAACCACGGGCGAACTTCCCGCGGACGACCCCGCGGCGGAGGCGCGATCGGACGAGGGCCGGTCGAGCAAGTAAGCGTAAAGGAGGGTCATGGTGCTCCCCACGGGGACGTACCACGGCCAGGCGATCGAGCGACCATCGTCGAAGGCCCCGACCTCTGCGAGCCGCGTGAGGAGGAACAGGGTGAAGGCCAGCCACAGGGTCTGGATGGAGCCATGGGGCTGGCGGCGCCGCGGCAGCCCGAGGAAGAGCCAGAGGCCGAGGAATGCCGCGACCGCCCACCAGCTCGCGGCGTACGCCACCTCCCCGTGCCAGATCCCGAAGAGGACCGTGAGGAGACCGAGGGGCGCAGCCCAGAGGTACCCGGCAGCGCCGCGTTGCCCCGGCAGCCAGGAGAGCACGAAGCCAGCGAGCAGCGGGCCGCCGACCAGACCGGACATTCCAAGCGCCAACCCCAGCAGGTCGTCGTACTGCGCCTCGATCACCGGCATGGCCACGGCGAGCGCCGCGAGCGCCGCCGCCCAGAAGACGACGAAGGCGCGCCCCGCGCGGATGGAGCCCCCCCCCGCGCCTTCAGCAGGCCTCCCCATCGCCCGCCGCAGGAGCGGCCACAGGGTCGCCTGCGAGGCCTGACCTAGCGCCGCGAGGATGGAGTCCAGACTGGAGATCGCGGCGGCGAAGGCCGCGGCGAGGACCAGACCCCGAACGCCGGCGGGGAGTTCCTCCCGCACAAAGACCGGCAGGATCCGTTCGGGCTTGTCGCCCACCAGCGCGAGCGCCCCCTCCGACATGGCGTGCTCCAGGTAGTAGCCATGGAGCCCGATGCCGATCAAGAAGGCAAGGGCGATCACGACCACCGCCGCATAGCTCCCCACCATTGCGAGCTGGGCGTCGCGCTTGGACCGGCAGCAGAGCAAGCGCTGCACGATGAGCTGATCCGTCCCGTACGGTCCGATCAGCCCCCAGCTCGCGGCGAAGAGCACCGCCCAAAGTGTGTACGGCTTGGTGAAGGCGAAGTCCGTATCGACCAGGCCGAGTCGCCCTGAGTCCATGGCGAGTCGCCAGGCCTCCCCCAGTCCGCCGTCGACCCCGGCGTGGAGCGCGACGAGCATCCCCAGCATCCCGCCCACGAAGAGCAGGAAGAGCATGGCGTCGGTCCAAACCACGGTCGCCACCCCACCGATCCAGGTCCAGAGCAAGGCGACCATCGCGATCGCCACAATGGCGCACGCGAGCGGTGAGAAGCCAGTCAACGCCGAGGCCGCCGCGAGCTCCTCTTGGGCCAACACCTCGATCACCACCGCCGTGATGTAGACCCGCGAGGCCTGAGCCAGCGCCCCGCCGATCATGAAGAGCCCGGTGGTCATGCGCCGGACTGCCGGCCCAAGCCGGTTGCCCATGAACTCGTAGGGGCTGTAGACCTCGCGCTCGTAGTAGGCGGGCACGAGCACGGTCGCCACCACGAGGCGGGCCACCAGCGCGCTGAACAGGCCGATCTGCAGGTAGAGGAGCGACCCGCCCTCACGCCAGACCATGGACGGCACCGCGAAGAACGTCACGGCAGAGATCTCCGTGGCGATGATCGAGGCTGATACGGCGAACCAGGGCAGGCTCCGCCCGCCCAGGTAGAAGTCGCGGAGGGACTCCTGCTTGCCGGTGAGGCGCTCACCGATGACCGTGATCGCCAGCAGCGCCAACCCGACGATCAGCCAGTCCAGCCCCGTGAAGCCGCCGCCGAGCTGGGGCTCCTGTTCGAGGGGCGCGAGGAGCACGCCGAGGGCTCCAAGGTCCTCTCGGCCCATCACGTCCACCCCCCGCCGTCACGGTGCTTGGCGTCCACGGGCAACCGGCCCTGGAGGCTGGCCGCCGCGGCGCCGACCAGTAGCCCCTGTGCCCCTTGCCCGAGCCGCACGAGCCCCCGACACGGCACCAACCGTTCCCCCTCACGTTCGATCCAACCGGCTCCCATGGAGGCATCCTCTCGCTCGGAGAGCCGAAGAGCCAGCCCCTCGTCCAGGGAACCCGCGATGGCGGCGGCCCCCAGGCACGGGCTCACCGAACCGGTGATCACCAGACCATCCGACCCCAACGGTACGGACCCGCCCGGTGGCTGGCCCGTGGCGCGATGGAGGCGCTCGAGGAGCCGTCGCCCCGAAGCCCGCCCGAGATCATGGGCGGCGGCGACCAGCCACGGCTGCGCGAAGCCCCCACCTTGCTTCAGCGCCTTGCCTAGCCCCGAGCGCGGGTGCCCCGCTGCCCTCCAGTGGTCCCGTAGAGCGGCCTCCCCTCGATCAAGGGGGCCACCGGGCAATTCCCTGCCCTCGCGGACGACCTGGCCGTCGGCCAGCTCCGCCCAGGACACCTCCTCGTCCCAGCAGGTCACGAGTCCCCCGACTCCCCCTGCCATACCACCAAGCGGGGACCACACCTCCCCCAGCGCGGCAGCCACCGCAATGGACGCCGTCGACCGAATGGGCTCGACCAGCGGAACGCCGCGGGCCCGCAGGGTGTTCGTGAGCCGATCGGGCCACCCTTGGGTCCTGGGACCGCCGCGCGCGGCGAGGACCTCCTGCCCGCGAGCATCCAGCCAGGCGTCGAGGGCCACCCCGACGCGGACACCGGGAGCCCTCAGTCCGAAGAGCAGCTGCTCAACGGCGCTCGCCACCGATTGAATCCAGGACTCTCCCGCCTGATCCTCCCCGGGCAGGAGCGCCGAGCGAGCCAGCTGCCTCTGGACAGATGCAGGCCTGAAGCCTGAGGGGGACATCACGTCCTCCACGAGCCGCCGCCGCGACACGCGCAGGCGACCAAACGGCGTGCGCTCCACCAGCCGCGCTTCGACCCTCCCGGCGGAGCTGACCACGCCGACGAGGAGACCCTCGGCCGCCGTGTTCAACCTGCGCTCAGCCGCGAAGCCGCGGCGGCGTCCACGTGCAGCTGGACGTCCGCATGGCCGGCGAGGAACGAGGCGGGGACCTCGTCACCGGCGGCGCCGGCGACGAGCCGCGCGACGATCTCCGCCTTGTGCTCCCCGAGCGCCACGATTCGAATCCGCCGGGCCTCGAGGATGGTCCCCACGCCCATGGTCACCGCTCGCCGAGGCACGGCCTCGAGCGAGCCGAAGCTGGCTGCTGCGTCGGCGCGCGTCCTTGGAGCGAGCTCGACCTCGCGGGTCCTCGAGTCGAACCGAGACCCCGGCTCGTTGAACGCGATGTGCCCGTTCCCCCCGAGTCCCAGCAGCTGTAGCTCAACCCCGCCGGCCCCCTCGATCGCCGCCTCAAAGGCACGCGCAGAGCGCGCACTCGAGCCGTTCGCGTCGGCATAGGGAGAGACCGGGAACGCCACCTGCTCGCCTGAGAGGCCCGCGGCTTCAAAGAGGTGGGCCTCCATGAAGGCTCGGAAGCTCGCCGGACTCTCCGGCGGGAGACCCAGGTACTCGTCGAGGTTGAACGTCCGGACCTGGCTCAGCGAGACGTCACGCTCCGCGGCGACCCGAAGAAGCGCCGCGTAAACACCCACCATGGTGGAGCCCGTCGCGAGCCCGAGGGCCGCCGCCGGTTGCGCTTGCACCAGCTCCGCCACCTCCGATGCGATGGCGCCACAGGCCGCCGCGGCCGTGGTGTGGACGGTCACCGGCAAACGCGAGGACGAACTCGTCCCCTGCTTTCCGCCATCCGGCGCGCCCGGTTCCATCTCATGCTGCCGCTGCTTCAAGAGGTTCCAGTCTAGCGACGAACCCGGCGGTCACGAAGAGGTGCCCGTCGCCGCACGGACGAATCGCCCGGCGCTCTCCGCATCCAGGGTGAGCCTCAACTCCTCTGGCGCCGCGCCGGGCTTCCCGAGGGCCACCGCCGCAGCCCCGGTCTGTGGCGATCCGACGGGGGCACTGCAAGAGCCATGAATGGCGGGGACCCCCGTGGCCTCCAGCACCCGCGCTGCCGAATCCCCGGACACGCCGCCTGCGGCGACCACCTCAATCCGCCCCCCGAGTCCCTCGACCAGCGCCCGCAGCTCGACTCGACCCTCCCAGGCGGACGAAGCTCCGCCGGAGGTCAACAGCCGGTGCACCCCCAGCCCGAGCAGCGCCTCCACGCCAGCCGCGCGGTCGCGGAGCTGATCAAAGGCACGGTGGAAGGTCACCCTCATGGCTCCCGCCGCCGCCATCAGCTCCGCTGTCCTGGAGACATCCACCTCCCCCTGCTGGGTCAGGACACCCAGGGCCACGCCGTCGGCGCCCGCCTCGCGCGCGGCCACGACGTCAGCCAGCAGCGCTCCGAAGTCACCGGCATCGAGGGCGAAGTCGCCGCGTCTGGGCCGGGTGAGGACCACCACCTCGGTCTCTCGCCCTGCCGCCGCCGCGCGATCTCGGGCCTGCAGGGCCCGCCGGAGGAGCCCGGGGCCAGGGGTCACGCCGCCCACCTCGAGGGCAGCACACAGCTCGATCCGATCCGCCCCGAGGTCGAGCGCCAGCTCGACGGAGGCCAGATCAGTACAGAGCAGTTCGGAGCGGGCCATGGGAGGTCAGCAGAGAGGAGCGGGACGGCGGATCCGGAAGATGGGCGCCTGCCGTGGAGCCACGCGCCCAAAGGAGCGAGGACTCGAGGCTCGACTTCCGTAGGATGCGACAGGGACCCCATATCGTGCACCGCTTTCCTCGCCCGCTCCTCCTCGCCGCAGGCCTCTACGTCCTCTTTCGGGCCTGGGTCGTCGCCACCGCGTTCGACGCGGTCGCCATCCCGGTGTACGAGGTGCCCAACATGGGCAACCAGGCCTGGCTGCTCCAGGACGGCTTCCGGGGGGTCCCGTGGAGCTACTACTACGACAACGCGGGCGGACAACTCCTGACCGCGGTGCTCGCGGCGCCCCTGTACTTCCTCTTCGGCTCCAGCTACCTGACCCTGAAGCTGGTCCCGTTCCTCATGGGGCTCGCCATCATGGCCCTCGTCTGGCGGTTCCTGAGCCAGAACGTCAACCGTAGCGCTGCCATCGTCGGGGTGTTCCTCTTCGCACTCGCCCCGCCCACGCTGACCAAGTACTCCCTCCTCGCAAAAGGGAATCACTTCGAGGGCCTGCTGTTCCTGTTCCTGCCGGTGGTCCTGATCTTTGAGGCGAACCGCAGGGAGCGGCGCGCTCCCTGGCTGATTGGCGCCGGGCTCACGGCCGGCTTCTCTGTGGTCGTCTACTACGGCTCGCTCCTCGCGCTCTCCCTGCTCGGGCCGGTTCAGCTTCGCCTGCGCGGCGTCCGAGGGACCCTCTCCGACCTCCGCCTCCTGCTCCCCTCCGCGGCGCTCGGGCTGCTCCCCCTCGCCGGGCTGCAGTGGATGACCGGCGGCCGCGCGGGCCGCTTCGCCAACAAGTTCACCTCCGTCGACCCCCAGCTGGACGCCGGCGGGATGTGGAGCGAGGCCCGCTCCCTGGTCTTCGAGACGCTCCCAGGTGGGGCGTGCTACGAGGCCCTCGGGCCGATCCCAGCCCTCGTCGGAGAGTGGCTGTTGCTCTTCTCGCTGGCGGCAGCGTGGATCACGCTCGTCGCCCGCGCCTGGCGCCAAACGGGTGGCCACTTGGGCGAGGAGGCAGGCAAGCAGGACCGCGCGGCCCGCGGCGCCGCGCTACTCATCGCCGCCTACCTGCCTCTCGTCCTCGGCGTCATCGCGATCGGCGTGCTCAAGATCAGCAGCATGCCGCCCCCGGTCGAGATCGGCGGCGTCCGCTACCTCGTGTCGTTCTACTTCTTCGGAGTGCTCGGCATCGCTGCGGCCAGCGGTCAGCTGCTGGAGTCCGGACGGGGCACCTGGCGACGGGTCGGCGCAGGCCTCGTCGCCTGCGCAGCGACGACCACGCTCTTCGTTCTCCCCATCGCCACCGCGCAGTTCGCCCGAGCCGCAGACGGGGTCCGGTATCCGGGGACCTTCCTCCGCAACTACGGGAGCCTGATCCAGCGGAGCGCCGTGAAGGACCCCGACACCGGCAGGCTCAGCCTGCTTCCCGATGAGGTCATGGGGATCGCCAACGACTTCGCCGGCGAGCGCCGGGAGGACGTCCTGGTCAGCACCGGGAACAGCCTGGCCTATGGCACCCTCGCCCAGGAGGGCAACATCGACCTCGGAGCGCTCCTGGAGGAGTACCCCGAGGACGCCGCCGTCCACCTGCTGCGCGGCGTCGGCTGCTTCCTCCGCGCCTCCCTCCCGCGGCAGGGATCCGTCCCTCCGCGCCTCGGGGGAGTCATCTCACAGGTGCTACGAGATCCGACGCACCGTGAGCACGTCGCCGAAGGCATGGGCATGTCGCTGACCTACCCGCTCCGCCGGACCTTCTCCGACGAAGTCGCGCGAACCGCGCGGGCCCTCGCGGCCGTCCCCGCTGACCTGCGGCTCTCGGTCCGCCGTGGGCAGGGGATCGACCTCGGTATCCGTGCCCGACGTGGCCTCCACGGGGTCCACGCACGACTCGAGCAGGTCCTCCAGAACGTCGATGACCCCACGGAGCGCGAGGCGCTCCGTGGGGCCATTCAGGCCTCAGCGAGTCGCTGAGTCAGCGCTCGCCGACGGGGGCGTAGGCGCGCTGGCGATGACCGACATAGATCTGGGCCGGACGGAAGAGCTTGTTGTCCTCGTGCTGCTCCAGCCAGTGAGCGCAGTAGCCCGCGACCCGCGCCATCGCGAAGATCGGGGTGAAGACATCGGTGTTGAGGCCCAGCTTCTCGTAAACGAGGCCGCTGAAGAAGTCGACGTTCGGGTAGATGCCACGACCGCCGAGCTTGGCGGTGACCACCTCTTCGAGCTTGAGCGCCACGTCGTACTTCGGGGTCGAGCCGAGCTCATCAAAGAGCTTCACGGCGAGGATCTGCAGGTTCTTCGCCCGCGGGTCCTTGGTCTTGTAGACCCGATGGCCAAAGCCCATGACCTTGCTCTTGGACTCCGACTTGGCCTCGTACCAGCCCTCGACCGCGTCCACGCCGTCGATCGTCGACAGCTGGTTGAGCACGCGCTCGTTGGCTCCGCCGTGGAGCGGACCGAAGAGCGCGCCCACCGCGCCACTGCACGAGGTGTAGGGGTCGTTCTCCGTGGACGCGACGACTCGGCACGCGAAGGTCGACGCGTTCATCGTGTGCTCGGCGTGCAGGATGAGGGCGCAGTCGAGCGTCTTGATGGCGATCTCTGCGGGCTCCTCTCCGTCGAGGCACCAGAGGAAGTTCGCGGCGGTGGAGAGCTCGGCGCGGGGTGCGACGTAGTCCTTGCCTGCACGGACCCGCTCGAAGAGTGCCACGAGGACCGGCGTGACCGCGATCACCCGCCGCGCCGCCTCGTCCTTGGAAGCGGCGTCACCCAGGTCCACCTTGGGGCTGACCATTCCCAGCGCGGCGAGCGAGGCCTGGAGCGCCTGCATCGGGTGCCCGGTCACCGGGAACGCCTCCACCATCTTCACCAGCGCGGGCGGGAGCACGCGCAGGCGCGCGAGGTCCGCCTCGAAGGCCTCCAACTCGGAGCTCGAGGGGAGCTCACCGTAGAGAAGAAGCCACGCCACCTCCTCGAAGGTGCTGTGAGCGGAGAGGTCCTCGATGGGGTAGCCGCGGTACTCCAGAACGCCCGCTTGGCCGTCGATGAAGCTCACCGAAGACTCTGCGGCCGGGATACCGGCCAGACCGGGGACTAGCTCAGGGGATGACACTAAAGGGCTCCGTGGGTGGGGGTTCAGAGAGATGGAGGTGCGGCGAGATCAGGCTCGCTGCTTGAGGAATTCGACGAGGAGCCTGGCGCCGACGCCAGTTCCCATGGATCCGCCGACCCAGTCGCGCTCGCGCGTGTTCCATGCGGTCCCGGCGATATCAAGGTGCGCCCACTCGCGGTCGTCGGCGACGAAGTGCGAGAGGAACGCCGCGCCCTGGCTGGGGCCAGCGCCCATCGCGGGAGAGCCGATGTTGGCGAGGTCCGCGGACTTGCCCTTCATCCCATCCTTGTGAGCGTCGAGCAAAGGGAGCGGCCAGACCTCCTCTCCCGTCACGCCGCCGGCGGCGAGCAGGTCGTCGCGCAAGGCGTCGGTGGTGGCGAACATCCCTGTCAGCTCGTGACCGAGCCCGACGATGACCGCTCCGGTCAACGTCGCCAGGTCGATGATCGTGTCGGGCTTGACCTTGGACTCGACGTAGGAGAGGGCGTCGGCCAGGATCAGCCGCCCCTCCGCGTCCGTGTTCAGGATCTCGACGGTCTTGCCGTTCATGCCCGTGTGGACGTCGCCGGGCTTCGTGGCGTTGCCGTCGATCAGGTTCTCCGAGGCCGGCACGATCCCGTGCACCTCGAACGGCACCTCGATCCCGCCCGCCAGCGCGTGCATGGCTCCGAGCACCGCGGCGCCGCCCGACATGTCGTAGCGCATCTCGTCCATCTTGCCGGGCGGCTTGAGCGAGTAGCCGCCAGCATCAAAGGTCAGGCCCTTGCCGACAAAGGCGATCCGCCCAAGGGACTTCCCCTTGGGCTTGTAAGTCAGGTGGATGAGTCGGGCGGGCTCGACGGATCCAGCCGACACCCCGAGCAGGAGCCCCATGCCGGCCTTCTTCATGGCCGCCTCGTCCATGATCTTGGCGGTCATGCGCGGGTGGCGGCCGGCGATGCCGCGGGCTTCCTTGGCGAGCGCCACCGGGGTCACCATGTTCCCCGCACCGTTCTGAAGGTCGCGGGTGAAGGCGCTGGCTGCGGCCAGGATCTCCGCCTCCCGGGCGCCCTTCTTGAAGGCCGCGCCGGGGCCGCCGATCGTGATTCCCTTGAGGGCGCAAGGCTTCGCCTTGCTCTTGGCATCATCGAAGGAATAGGTCGCGAGGAGGGCCCCTTCGGCAGCGGCGCGCCCGGCGCAGGCCGGTCCGCCCGCTGCGTCGCACGCCTCACTGGAGACCTCGATGTGGAGGCTCTTGCAGGCGCGCTTCAGGGCCGCCTTGGCCGCCACCGCCGCGGCGCGACGGAGAGCCTCGGCGTCGACCGCGCCGATGCCGACGAGCAGGACCTCGCCCGCGGCTCCGCCGCTGGTGTAAGTGCTGCGGGTGGCGCGCGCCTCCCCGTCGAAGCCGGTGAGGAACCCGTCCGGGACCTCGACGCCCGCGGGGACGCGGGCGGCTGCGCCCTCGGGGACGAGCAGGGCGAGGAGGTCAGTGCGCGAGGCCTTACCTGAGTCCTTGATGGAGAGTTTCATGGGACGAGCGGAGCGGGAGATGGATGGAAAGAAAGCGGAGTCGTCGAAAGGCCGAGATCACATGCCCAGGTACTTCGGGCCGCCGCCGCCCTCAGGGACGACCCATTCGATGTTCTCGTAGGGGTCCATGATGTCGCACGTCTTGCAGTGGACGCAGTTCGACGCGTTGATCACGACGGCCTCGGAGCCCTTCGGCCACTCGTAGACGGCCGCAGGGCAGAAGTGCTTGCAGGGGTTCCCGTACTCCTCGGTGCAGCGATCCACGCAGATGCTCGGATCGTTCACGAGCAGATGCGCCGGCTGATCCTCCTCATGGATGGTCCCCGAGAGGTAGACGTCGGAGAGCTTGTCCATGGAGTCCGAGTCGTTGTACGCGGGCGACGACGTGGTCGACCGAGACTCCGGCTCCATGGTCTCGTGGTCACTGTGGCCAGGCCGCCGGGCGACGAGCCCGCGACCCTTGGTGACCATCTGAATGCCGAAGTCCAGCATCCCTGCGAAGAGACCGCCGGAGAAGGCCTGACGGTAGTTGCGATAGCGGTGGAGCTCGTCGTGGGCCCACGAGGCCTCGTAGGCCTCCTGATAGCACTTCAACCCCGCCCTTGAGGTGTCCCCCGCTGCGAGGCTCTTGGCGATCCCCTCGGCCGCGAGCATGCCGGACTTGATCGCGAGGTGGATGCCCTTGAGCGTCGCGGCGTTCAGGAACCCGCCCGTGTCACCGACGAAGACGAACCCGTCGCCGTGGAGCCTCGGCTGGGAGAAGTAGCCGCCCTCGGGCACACACTTGGCGCCGTAGTTGATGGGCTTCCCTCCCTCGAGGAGGCGCTTGATCTTGGGGTGCTGCTTCCACTTCACGAAGAGCGCGTGGGGATCGAGCCGCGCGTCGGGGTGGTCGAGGCCCACGACGAAGCCGATGGAGATCTTGTCCTCGGCGATGCCGTACACCCACGAGCCGCCGTAGCTCTTCGTATCGAGCGGGAAGCCGCCGGTGTGCATCACCTTGCCGTGCATCTCCTTCCCGATCTCAGGCGAGACCTGCCAGATCTCCTTGATGCCTGTGCCGTAGGTTTGAGGGTTGCGGCCGTCCATCACGTCGAGCCGACGGAAGAGGTCCTTGGCCAGGTTGCCCCGCACGCCCTCGGCGAAGACCGTGACGTCGGCGGACACATCCATGCCCGGCTCAAAGGTCGCCTTCTGTGAGCCGTCCTTGCCCACGCCGCTGTCCCGGGTCTGGACGCCCACCACGCGGTCGGTATCCCCCTCGAAGCGAGCCTCGGCCACGGGGAACCCGGCGTAGATCTCGACGCCAAGCTCCTCAGCCTGACTCGACATCCACTTGGTGACCTCGTTGAGAGACACCATGTAGTTGCCGTGGTTCTTGAGCGGCGGAGGGCACAGCACGCCCTTCAGCTTCAGACTCCCGCCGCCCGGGCGAAGCATCTCCGCCCAGTCGTCCTTCACCTCGGAGAGCACGGGGAAGCCGCGCTCCTTCCAGTCGGGAAAGAGCTCCGAGATGCCCTTGGGATCCATGACCGCCCCGGAGAGGCTGTGGTGTCCGATCTCCTCGGCCTTGTCGAGAACAAGGATCGTGCGATCCCCGTCACCCGCCTCCTTCAGCAGCCGCGACAGGTGAACCGCGCAGGCCAGCCCCGCGGGGCCAGCGCCGACGATGCAGACATCGACAGGGAGCTCTTCCCGCTCCACGTCGCTGACGTTGAGGGACGTGATCCTGGGCTTCATCGAGTATAGAGAGGAACGCGCGCTGGCGCTCCGCGGACGGGTCTATGGGCGACCCCACGGAACTCAGCTGACGAGCTCCTAGCGGGGGGATGGGGGCAAGAAGTATACGGACTCGCGCCTCAGGACCGATCCCCGATCCAGTGGTGTCCTGCGCGGTACACCTCCTTCTTCCAGACAGGGAGGCGCTCCTTCAGGGTGTCGATCAGGAATCTGGCCGCGAGGAAGGCCGCGTCCCGGTGCGGGCTGGCCACTGCGATGACCACGCTCGGCTCCCCCACGCCCACCACGCCGGTCCGGTGGACGCAGAGCATCCGGAGGGTCCGATCCACTCCATCCTCGGCCTGAACCAGGCGCTCGGCGCCACTCTCAGCCCCGCCGGAAGGCGCTCCCTGAGGCCCGTGGGCCGCCAGGCAATCCTCGAAGATGCGGCGCATCTCGGGCTCAGCCATCTCCTCGAAGGCCTCGTAGTCCAGTTGGGACACTTCCTGACCCCGGTTCACCTCGCGCGTCGTCCCGGTGAAGAGCACGATCGCCCCGCAGCTAGGACTCGCCACCCGCTGCTGGAGGGCCGCCGCATCCACCGGCTCCTTGGCGAGCTCGAAGACGCCCGCCTCTAGAGAGCCGCCCCCGCCACCCTTGGAGGACGGCGCACCCCCGCTCACGGGCGGGAGCATCGCTACCGAGTCGCCCGGGAGGACCGTGCGCGCCGTGGCGGCGTACTCGTCACCGATCACCACAGAGGCGAAGGACAGGTCCCCAAGGGCAGGGATCTGCGCCTCCATCCTGCGCTTGAGCTCCTCTGTGCTGGTGCCCGCAGGGACGCCAAGGACCTGGACCGAGTCCGACCCCGCGCGCTCACGAAGAACCGCGAAGAGCCGGACCTCCAGGTCAAACGCCGCCGATGCTTCGCCCATCGGCTCAGAAGGGGGTGTCGTCGTCACCAAGGAACGCAGCACCAGAGTCCCCGCCCTGGCTCTGGCCGCCACCGCCGCCGCCGCCGCCGCCGTAGCCGCCGCCGCCGCCGCCGCCGCCGTCACCACCGTAGCCGCCGCCCGCGGCCGCGGGCTGCTGCTGGGGTTGGGCCTGCTGACCGCCGTAGCCGCCATCAAAGCCGCCATCGCGTCCGCCGCCGCCGCCGCCGCCAGCGCCGGCCTCACGACCGCCGCCGACGAACTCCCAGTTGTTGGCCACCACGTACAGCTTGGAGCGCTTCTGGCCGGACTCCTTGTCCTCCCACTGGTCGAAGCGCAGCTCGCCGTCAATGAACGCTGAGGCGCCCTTCTTGTGGAACTTGTCGAAGGCCTCGCCGCGCTTGCCGAAGATCGTCACGTCCACGAACGTGGCCTCCTCACGCCACTGGTCCGTCTGCTGGTCCTTGACCCGTCGGTTCACGGCCATTCCGACCTTGCAGATGGCCATGTTGCTGGCGGTGTACCGGAGTTCGGGGTCACGGGTCAGGTTGCCCATGAGAATGACCTTGTTGAAGGACGCCATTTCAGCCTCTTGTAGACATTGGCCGGCGCGGGCGCCGGCAGATGAGGGCCGCGCGCGAAAAAGCGGTCGCGGGTGGCCCAGAGCGGGTTCGGATCGGTCCAGACGTGAGCCTGGATGAGATTTCACAGTGTAGCGCAGGAGCAGCCGTGATCCGACGCCTTCACCCCCCTACCATTGGGAAGTCGTCAGAGGCGACTTCTGCTATGACCCAGCCCTCACCCAACGCGTTCCAGCCGCAGCCCGGAGACGGCCGAGAGCGCCGGAAGTTCCGCCGGGCCCGCCTGGACCTGCCCATCACCATCTCCCTGGACGACGGCGAGCATGAGGCCAAGATCCGGGACGTGAGCCGGGGAGGCGTGTGCTTCTTTCTCGACCGACCCGTCCCGGAGATGACCGCCCTCCGCGTCGATTTCGAACTCCCGACCGAGCATGGCCGGAGGCGGATCACCGGAGACGGCGCCGTCGTTCGGTGCGAGAAGATCAGCCGCACCCTCGAGCATTACGAGATCGCGGTCTTCGTCCAGAACATGGCCGCGCCCGACCGGGACACGATCGAGCAGTACGTGGCATCCATCCGCGACTGAGTCCCCGGATCCACGACTGAGTCCCCGGACCCGCGACTGAGTCCCCGGATCCGCGACTGAGCCCCCGGATCCGCGACCGAGCCCCCGGATCCACGACTGAGTCCCCGGATCCACCACTGAGCCCCAGGATCCACGATGGGGCGACGCTCTCCGCAGCGGACCGACACGCGCGACGGCGATCAGGCTCGACGCGCGTCCTTGAAGCGGCCGCGCCGCGCACGACACCGCTCGGCCCCAGGGCCCCCGACGATCTCCCGGGCGATGGCTCGCTCTCAGCGCACCAGCGCGAGGACGCGCGGGATGCCCCCGAGGTCGTCAACGATCTCCGCGGACTGCGCTCCGCTCTCTTCCGCCAGCCGGTGGACGCGCTGCCCCTGCAGGTGCCCAAGCTCCACCAGCAGCAGCCCTCCGGGCTTGAGCGCCCGCTGCGCGAGCTCGATCAGTCCGCGAGCCCAGAAGTCTGGATCTTCCGCCGGCGCGTACAGCGCCAGAGGCGGCTCATGCTCCCGAACCTCAGGGGAGAGCAGCTCCCTCTCCGTCGGCTCCACGTAAGGCGGGTTGCTCACGATCAGGTCGAAGGGACCGCCCACGCCCAGGAGTTCCTCCAGCTTTTGCAGCCCCTCCCCGCAGTGCATGGCCACGCTGGCGCCAAGGGCCTCTGCGTTTCGAGACGCCCACACGAGGGCCTCCTCCGAGAGGTCAATGGCGTCCACAGCCGCGCCCTCGAGCTCCAGCGCGAGCGTCACTGCGAGGCAGCCTGAGCCCGTCCCCACGTCCGCGACCCGCAGCCCCGACCTCTGGGCCGTTGGGATTCGCTCGCGCGCCAGGTCCACAATCAGCTCGGTCTCCGGGCGAGGAACGAGCGCTCCTGGCCCGACAGCGAAGTCTCGGCCGAAGAACTCTCTCTGCCCCACGATGTACGCGGTCGGTTCGCGACGTCCACGGCGAACCAGGCCGTCCCGGGCCAGGTCCACCTCCGCGCTTTGGATGGGCGCATCGAGCCGCATGAAGAGCCCGAGACGATCCACCTTGAGCGCGTGGGCCACGAGCAACTCCGCCTCGAGCCGCGCCTCGCCCAACCCCTTGCGCTCGAGAAATCCCCGGGCAAGGGACAGCATTTCACGCGCCGTCCGCGGCGCGGGCGGTCGCCCGCCCTGGGCAGCGGCACCGCCCTTTTCTGCGGGCTCGCCGTCATGGCTCACAGGGCCGTCCTCGCCGCGGGGTTGGATGGTCAGCCTCGGCGCGCCTCACGCTCGGCGCGCTTGCGCTCGCGGGCGGCGGCCTGCTTCAGATCGCCCTGCACCTTGGCCTCCTTCATGGTCACGTACATCGTGTACATGGCCATGATCCCGCCGGCGGCGACCCCGACCGATCCGATCAGGCCAAGGAAGCCGAGAGGACCCAGATCAGAAATCTGTGACGCGGCGTCTAGCGCCTTCAGCGGACCCGCGACGGCCGGGCCGAGGAACAGCAGCGGGAAGAGCGGGCTGAATTTGCCGCCGTATTCATAGGCGGTGAGGTGTGCGAAGGTGGCCAGCGCGAGGAACAACGTCCCGAACTCTAGGGCCGCCGGAAGGTACTCGTTCGAGTAGGCGACGTCGGCGTCGGTAGGCGCAACGAAGCCGAGGAACTCGCTTCCGTTGAAATAGACCCCCGTCGAGAAGCAGATCACGACCGCCGCGACGAAGACGACCAGCGCAGCCCCCGCCGGGGCGAGCGCGTTGGCCTTGAACAGGGCCTTGCTGATGCCGCTGCACTTCGCGCCAAAGCGAGCCTTCGCGCCATCCAGGAGGAGCCAACCAGCCACGAACGTCAGGGCCCAGGAGCCGAACCAAGATGCCCACGGCATGTGCCCCTTGGTCATGATCGCCGTCATCCACGGCAGCGCCGCGCCGCACATCAGCACGACGCTGGCTTTCCTCAGCAGCAGCGGCGCCTGTTCGAGCTCACGCTTGGGGGGCTCCCCTCCGCTCTTGCTGGCACCGCTTCCGCGGGAGGAGGTGATGGCGTCGTTGGAGTCGGTCATGGGTCTTCTGTGAGGCTTTCTTGGCTTGGGTGCGGGCCGGATGACGAGCTCCGGTCCCGACGACGGGTGGAACAGGATGCGGAGACGGTCAGAGATTCGCCAGCCGCGTTCTGCGGTCCTTGTCCTCTAGCGCCTCCAGCAAGGGCGTCAGACGACCCTCGATGACCCCGTCCAGGTTGAAGTTCTTCCTGTCACTGTCCTCTAACCGATGGTCGGTCACCCGATTCTGAGGAAAGTTGTACGTGCGGACCCGGGCGTTGCGATCCCCGGTCCCCACCAGGGTGCGGCGGGCCTCGGAGCGCTCGGCCGCAATTCGCTCCTCCTCGGCCTCCAGGAGCCGGCTGCGCAGAATCCGCATGGCGCGGGTCTTGTTCTTGGACTGGCTTCGCTCGTCCTGACAGACCACCACGATCCCTGAGGGCTCGTGGGTGATGCGCACGGCCGACTCCACCTTGTTGACGTGCTGCCCGCCCGCGCCCCCGGCCCGCATGGTGTCGATCCGCAGATCAGTATCGGCGATCTCCACCTCCACATCCTCCGCCTCGGGGAGCACTGCGACTGTGGCCGCCGACGTGTGAATCCGGCCCTGGGTCTCCGTCGTGGGCACGCGCTGCACACGGTGGCCGCCGGACTCGAAACGCATGCGGCGCCAGGCGTTCTCGCCCGCCACGCCGAAGGTCACTTCCTTGTAGCCGCCGACCTCGCTCTCGTTGGCGCCCAGCAACTCGACCTTCAGGCGCTCGCCGTCGCAGAAGCGGTTGTACATCCGAAAGAGATCCGCCGCGAAGAGGGTTGCCTCGTCGCCGCCGGTCCCCGCACGGATTTCCACAATGACCTTCCGGCGCTCGTCGGTGGGGTCCGAGATCAGCGCCAGCTTGACCTGCTCGTCAAGGCGCTCTTCGGCGCCGGTCAGCTCCGAGAGCTCCTCCAGCGCGAGGGCAACAAGCTCGTCGTCGCCGCCATCTTGAACGATGGCCTCAGCCTCCGCACGGGTGACCCCGAGCGCGCTGAGCTCACCAAACATCTGGTGGGCTCGCTCGAGGGCGCCGCGCTCACGAAGGAGCCCGGCAAGCTGCTTGCCGTCCGAAGCGACCTCGGGAACACCGAGGAGCCCGGTGATCTCCTCGTAACGGTCGGCGCGCTGCTTGAGCTGCGCCACGAGGGCGGCGTCGAACTCCAAGGTGACCCCTGGAGGACCGAAGGGAGCATCAGGCAGCGGCCAGGGGCCGCCGCCCCACGCTCACTTCTGGCCCTTCTTGGCGAACTTGCGCTTGAAGCGGTCCACGCGGCCCGCCGCGTCGACGAACTTCTGATCGCCCGTGTAGAAAGGGTGGCAGACGCTGCAGATCTCGATCTTCAGCTCTTTCACGGTGGCGCGGGTTTGGAACTCGTTTCCGCAACCGCAGCGAACGGAGCAGTCGACGTAGTTGGGATGGATGCTGGTCTTCATGATATTGGGATCCGTCTCGGCGCGCCGTCGTGGCGGCGCGGCCCGGATTCGGGCCAGAAGAATAGTCTCCGTGGCCGCTTCATGCACGCTTCAGCGCCCGGAACCTTCGACCAAGGTCGGATCCATCCGGAGAATCAGATCGAGTGTGAGCCCCACAGGTAGGCCCACGACGTTGTCGAAACCGCCCCCCTCCAGGCTGGTCACGAATTGGTCCGCCGACTCCTGGATGGCGTAGGCGCCCGCCTTCCCGACCCATTCACCGCTGGAAACATAGGCCGCGACCTCCTCGGGGCTCAGCAGACGCATGGTGACCCAGGTGACCTCGTGGACCGACTGTGACGCTCCTGACCGGGCATCCACAAGGGCGACCCCGGTGATCACCCGGTGGCGGGACCCGGAGAGTGCCTGGAGCATCCGCGTCGCCTCCGCCTCGTCCGACGCCTTCTCGAGGAACCGGCGCTCCTCGGCGCCGTCTTCGCCAAGCACCACCACCGTGTCCGAACCCAGGACGAGGGCGTCTTGACACCCCTCACGGCCGGCGACGGCGAGCGCTTTACGCAGGGCAAGATCCTCCGCCACGCCACCGCCGGACAGCGCGAGGTTCATGGACTCATCCACGTCCGCCGGGACGATTCGGAACGGCAATCCGGCCTCGGACAAGAGACGGTGCCGGCGCGGCGAGGCCGAGGCCAGGATCAACTCCCGGTCGCCCTGTGAGCTCTGTGCGCCTCCCGGCACGGCTCAGCGGCGACGGGAAGAAGCCTTCTTCTTGGCGGCAGGCTTCTTCTTGGCTGCCGGCTTCTTGGCGGCCGCCTTTTTCTTCGGCACCGGCTTCTTCTTGGCGGCGGCCTTCTTCGCAGGGGCCTTCTTCGCAGGGGCCTTCTTCGCAGGGGCCTTCTTCGCAGGGGCCTTCTTCTTGGCCGTCGGCTTCTTGGCAGCGGGCGTCTGCTTGGCCGCCGGCTTCTTGGCGGCAGCCTTCTTGGCAGCG
>CALLKX010000012.1 GCA_938083085.1 uncultured bacterium | reverse complement strand
GAGCGCGGCCCCTCCACGATCAGCACGATCATGCACGTGCTCACCGTCGTCCTCGCCAGCGCGGCGGTGATGCTCTCGGGGCTGTACGGCTTCCTCTACCTGCTCCTGTTCCGCCAGATGCGGCGGCAGACCTTCGGCGCGCTCTTTCGCCAGCTCCCGGACCTCCGCCAGCTGGCGATGATGACGCGCCTCTCGGCGCTGACGGGCTTCCTCGGCCTGCTCCTGGGGGTCAACGTGGGGATCGCCATGGCGCACAGCCGCGGCGTTGAGGGGTTCGGCTACACCGACTCGTTCGTGCTGAGCATGCTCGCGATCTGCATCCACTTCGGGCTGATCGCGTTCTCCAAGCGCATCCCCGGGATCACCGCCAACCGCGCGAGCTGGGCGGCGGTGGGAGGGCTGATGCTCCTCCTCGGCGCGCTGGTCGCGTCGGCGCTCATCCCTGAGGCCTCGTTCCACTCCCTGGACTGAGCGATGCACGCGATCGACGACCTAGTCCTCGTGGGAATGTCCCAGCGGACCGCGCCGGTGGCGGTGCGGGAGCGGTACGCCGTCAGCGAGGACGATGCGCGGGCCCTGCTCCAGCAGCTCAGCCAAGGCGGGCTCGTGGAGGAAGGCGTGGTCCTGTCCACCTGCAACCGCACCGAGATCCTCGCCTCCACCACAGACGGCACCCGGGGGGAAGCGGCCCTCCGCGGCGCGCTCTTCCGCAACGCAGAGGGGCCTCACGTCTACAGCTTCCGGGGCGTCGAGGCGATCATGCACCTCTTTCGCGTCGCGTCGGGGCTCGACAGCCTCGTGCTCGGCGAGACCGAGATCTTGGGGCAGCTCAAGCGCAGCCTCGTGGCGGGGCTCACCGGCAAGAAGCTGACGCCCCTCTACGAACAGGCGATCACCGTGGGCAAGCGGGTCCGACGCGAGACCTCCATCGGCGAGGGCAGCCTCTCGGTCGCGCGGGTCGGGCTGGAGGTGGCCTCACGCGCCGTCGGACGCTTCGAGGAGCGGCGGGCCGTGGTCGTCGGCGCCGGCGAGACCGGCCTGCTCGTGGCACGGAACCTGACCGCCGCCGGTATCGGCCACCTGCGCCTCATGAACCGCACCCCTGAGCGATCCGCGGAGGCCGCCCTGGAGCTTGGCGACCGGGTGGATTCCGCCGGGCTCGAGCGCCTGCCGGAGGAGTTCGAGGGCGCCGACCTCGCCGTCGTCTGCGTCGACGGCTCGGAGCCCCTCGTGAGCGCCGCCGACCTGAACCGCAAGGCCCTCGCGAAGCGGGACCAGCCCCTGGTGGTCCTCGACCTGTCGGTCCCCCGGGCCGTCGCGCCCGACGTGGCGGGCCTCGACGGCGTGATCGTCTACGACCTCGACGCACTGCTGCCCGTGATCGAGGAGCACCGGGCGGGCCGCCAGGCCGCCGCCGAGGAGGTCACGCCCATCCTCATTGGCGAGGTCCACAAGTTCCTCAGCCTGCGCACCTTCGCGGCGTTCACGCCGGCGATCGAGGAACTCAAGAGCGGCTTCGCCGAGGAGCGCGAGCTGCTCCTCGACCGGGTCACGAAGGGACAGGCCACGGCACGCGAGCTGGAGCTGGCGCACGCCATGGAGCGGCAGCTCCTGCACCTCGCCCTCTCCCAGCTCAAGGAGAGTGCCAGGCAGACCCAGTCCACCGCGGCCCTGGAGCGCGCCTACCTGCGGTTCGTCGACGGGCTCCCGGGCGACGTGAGCTGAGCGGCTGCGGCCAAGCCGAGTTCTAGGGGGCTCTCGAGGCCCTTCGTCATCGCTCCGCGCGGGTGGCCCCGGGGCGCGCCCATTCAGCGCCGCTGTTCAGGCCGCCCCGCGGGGGAGAGCCAGGCGCGTTGGGCAAGAGGCCGCTGGTTCTCCGTTCGACAGCCCCGAGCCGGCCGCTTCTCCAGGGCAGGGTTCGTCCAGTGCGCGTATCTTCGAGGAATGCCCAGCAGCTCCTGGATCAAGAGACTCGCCCCCGCGGCGGGCTGCCTGGCCGTCGCCCTCGTATCCACCGCCGTGGCCCGGGTCGAACCCCAGGAGCCAGACGGTGTCACCGACCGGATGGCACGGGCCGCCCGGTCGATGCTCGCCGCCCTGCCCGCCAAGCTGAGTGGCGAGGCGAGGACCCTCCACGAGGACCCGGAGCGGACCCAATGGGCCTTCGGCCCCGTCCAGCGAGAGGGGCTCGCCATCGGCGCGCTGAACGAGGGCCAGGTCGAGGCACTGGAGGCGCTCCTGGACACGGCGCTCTCCGACAAGGGCATGACGATGTGGCGGCAGGTCCGGCAGCTCGAGACGGAGCTTCGACGACTCGAGTCCACGCCGGAGAAGATCGCCACGCACCGCGACCCCGACCTCTACTGGCTGCGGGTGTATGGCGAGCCCGACCCCGAGCAGCGGTGGTCCTGGCGCTTCGAGGGGCACCACCTCGCCCTCCACGTGGACTGCCGGCCTGGGCGCACGCCGAGCGTCACGCCCTTCTTCGTGGGCGCACGGCCCGTCCTCCAGGGCTCGCTGCCCGACGGCATCTCCCCGGCCGCCCCCACGCCCGAGGGGGACAGACCAGCCGGCTCCGAGAGCGGCGTCCCGGCGGCCACGGTTGATGTGTTTGGAGCCCTCAACCGGGGCTATCGATCTGCGCTCGAGAGCGGCGGCAGCGCCCTCCCAGAGTCCGAGCGGCCCCGCCCCAGGGACATCCAGATGGGGCCCGGCCACGACGCCCTGCCCGCCGAGGACGGCGTCCGCTTCGCGGACCTCCAGCCCGAGGCTCGGGCCAGCGTCGCGGCCCTGCTGACCACCTACCTGGAGCTGCTCGAGGAACCGCTGCGCGTCCCCTATGCCTTCGACCCCCAGCGCGCGAACGCCGTGCGCTTCATGCGCTGGGGAGCGGGTACCCTCGACGGACCTCGGGCCTGGACCCTGCTCACCCCGAGGTTCGCCCTCGAGCTCTTCACGACCGAGGGACCCGACCACGTCCACGCTGTGCTCCGCGACATCGACCGCGACTTCGGCGGCAAGTAGCGCTCCCACGCTTCCAGACCGCCCAAGGAGCCCCCCGGGGCTCCACCCCCGAGGCCCCAATCCTCGGGCCTCCAACCCTCGGGCCCCCGCCCACCGACACTGGACCCAGCTTCCCATGCACCTCGCAACCCGGGGCAGCCAGCTCGCACTCTGGCAAGCCCACACCACCCAGGCGATTCTGGGCGAGGAGCACGAGCTCCTGATCGTGAAGTCGTCGGGAGATCTCGACCGCGAGACCGAGCTCGCGCGGTTCGGGAGCATCGGAATCTTCACGGCAGAGGTCGACCGGGCCATCCTCGACGGCCGCGCCTCGCTTGGCGTCCACAGCATGAAGGACATGACCACGACCCTTCAGGACGGTGTCGTGCTGGCCGGGTGCCTCCCCCGGGGCCTCGTTGAGGACGCGCTGATCTCCAGGGACGGGGCGCTGCTCGGTGACCTCGCGGCGGGGAGCCGCGTTGGCACGGGGTCGCTGCGCCGGGGCTCGATGCTGCGCGCGGCGCGCGGCGACCTCGAGGTCGTCCCCCAGCGGGGGAACGTGAACACGCGCCTGTCCCACGTGCTCGACGGAGAGCTCGACGCCTGCCTGCTCGCCCGGGCCGGCCTGGATCGCCTGGGCCTGGCGGATCACATCAGCGAGGTGCTGAGCGTCGAGCGCTTCCTCCCCGCCGTCGGCCAGGGGATCGTCGGGATCACCTGCCGAGAGGAGGACAGCGACGCCCGCGCGGTCGTGGAAGACAAGCTCCGAGACCCGGACACCTGGGCCGCTGCGCTGGCGGAGCGAGCCTTCCTTCGCGGCACCAACGGCGGCTGTAACGCCCCGATCGCTGGGCACGCCACCCTCGACGCCGGGGAGCTCCACCTGCGCGGCAGGGTGCTCTCCGTCGACGGGGCGCGGCGCCTCGAGGGCGAGGTCCGCGGGCCGATGGACCGCGCCGAGGAGCTCGGCGCCACGCTCGCCGAGGACCTGCTGTCCAAGGGCGCTGGCGCGCTGGTGGACGAGGCTCGCCGGCTGACCTCATGAGCGCTGGCCGGTTGCCGAGAGTGTGCCTGACGGGCCCTTCCACACCGCGGGCCGCGGCGAGATGGATCGACGCCGTCGAGGCGACGGGGAGCTGGGAGCCCGTTCACTGCCCGCTGGTTCGGGTGGTCGGCCGGCCCATCGAGCCCGCCGGAGTGACCATGCTCCCAGCCATGGTCGCGGTCACCAGTCAGAACGCTATCCCGGCCCTGCGGCGGCTCTGGACGCAGCGTGTCGACGTGCGCGAGGCACCCCATGCGGCGATCGGCCTGGCCACGGCCCGCGCCCTGCGACAGGCAGGCGTCGATCCGGTCCTCGTGGGGCGCGCTGAGGAGAGCGGGGCCGCCCCCCTGGCCGCCTCGATCGCCAAGGCGACGCAGCCTGGGGCTCGAATTCTCTGGCCGCGGGGCGACCTCGCGTCCGACCTGAGGGAACACCTGGTCGTCGCCGGCCGGATCGTGGAGGACCCCGTGGCCTATCGCTCCGAGGAGGTGGCCGGCGCCGAACCACCGTCGCCCCTCGACGCCGCCTTCTTCGCCAGCCCCTCAGCCGTACGCGCCTGGCTGCGGATGGCTGACGCACCCCGCGTCGCCGCGATCGCCATCGGTTCCACCACCCAGTCCGAACTGGCCGGCTCGTACTCGAGATTCCAGAAGCTCTTGCGGCTCCCCCGGCCCACTCCAAGCGCACTCGTCGACGCTCTCGCTACACTTCGCGGGTGAACCAGCAGCACTTCGTCAGAACCCGTAGCGAGGAGATCTTCGCCGCCGCCAAGGAGCTCATCCCGGGGGGCGTGAACAGCCCCGTCCGAGCGTACGGGAGCGTCGGCGGCGTCCCACCTCACCTCGTCCGCGGAAAGGGGCCCCTCGTGTGGGACGAGGATGGCAATGAGTACGTCGACCTCGTCGGCTCCTACGGCCCCCTCATCCTCGGGCATGGCAACGCCGAGGTGCGGGCCGCTCTCCATGAGGCCGTCGACGGGGGCACCACCTTCGGCGCTCCCACCCGAGGCGAGCTGGACATGGCCCGCGATATCTGCGGCCGCGTCCACTCGGTCGAGATGGTCCGGCTCGTCAACTCCGGAACGGAGGCGACCATGTCCGCCGCCCGCCTCGCGCGGGCCGCGACGGGCCGCGAGAAGATCCTGAAGTTCGAGGGCTGCTACCACGGGCACGGCGACTCGTTCCTCGTGGCTGCGGGCAGCGGCGCCCTCACCCTCGGCGCGCCGGACTCCCCCGGCGTGACCCGCTCCACGGCGGAGAACAGCCTGGTAGCCGTGTACAACGACCTCGATTCGGTCAAGGCGGTCTTCGACCAGCACGGCCCCGAGATCTCCGCGGTCTTCGTGGAACCGGTGGCCGGGAACATGGGGACCATCCCCCCTGACGCCGGCTTCCTCGAGGGGCTTCGGGCCCACTGCGACGTGTCCGGCGCGCTGCTCGTGTTTGACGAGGTGATGACCGGCTTCCGCGTGGCTCGCGGCGGCTTCCAGGACTTCACCGAGGTCCGCTGCGACCTGATCACCCTGGGCAAGATCATCGGCGGTGGGCTCCCGGTCGGCGCCTACGGCGGCCGCCGAGACCTCATGCAGCAGGTGGCGCCCGCGGGGCCCATGTACCAAGCAGGCACCCTGAGCGGGAACCCGCTCGCGGTGGCTGCGGGGCGCAAGACCCTGGAGATCCTCGGCCGCGACGGCATCTACGAGGCCCTCGAGGCGGCGGGCTCCCAGCTCGCGACGGGCCTGATGGAGATCGCCGCACGGCACGGCCGCGTGCTCACCGTCGGCCGCATCGGATCGATGATGTGCCCCTACTTCTCCCCGGTGATGCCGCGAAACCTCACCGACGTCACGGCCACCGACCGAGAAGGCTGGGTCCGCTTCTTCAATGAGATGCTCTCCCGCGGCGTCCTGATGCCCCCGTCTCCCTACGAGGCCTTCTTCCTCTCCGTGGAGCACGACCGCGGCGTCCTCGACCGCGTCCTCGACGCAGCGGACGCCAGCTTCGCCGCCATCGCCTGAGCGCGACGGGGGCGAGGCGATCTCGCTCCGGGAGGGTAGGATCGGACCATGACGTCCCCCCAAGACCACGCCGTCCGGGCCTCATTCGAAGAGGCTCGGGCCACCCTCGACGCGTTCCTCTCCGACCCCGCCCTGATCCAGGCCGTCGGACAGTTCGCCCAGCGCTGCGAGGCGGCTCTGGCCGGGGGCGGCAGGCTGCTGGCGTGCGGCAACGGCGGCTCCATGTGCGACGCCATGCACTTCGCTGAGGAGTGGACCGGCCGGTTCCGCGGAGACCGGAGCGCCCTCCCCGCCATCGCCTTCTCCGATCCGAGCCAGCTCTCCTGCATCGCCAACGACTTCGGCTATGACGAGGTCTTCGCTCGGTCGGTCCAGGCCCACGGGCGGGCGGGAGACCTCCTGGTCTGCCTCTCCACCAGCGGCGATTCGCCGAATACGATCCGAGCGCTGGAAGAAGCGCGCCGGATGGGCATTCCGTCCGTCGCGCTCCTCGGCAAGGACGGCGGGAGGATGAAGGACCTGGCCGACCTCGCGATCATCGTCCCCGTCGCGAAGACCTCGGACCGGATCCAGGAGCTTCACATCAAGATCATCCACATCGCGATCGAGACGGTGGAGCGATCGATGTTCCCTGGGTGTTACGAGTGAGGGGATGGCGCCGAGGCGCCGCGGTCGCATCCGCGCTGCTGGCCGTCGCGGGGTGCGCCTTCCACCCACCCCCCACGACCTCCAGCCTCTCCGCGAGCCCTGATTCCCCTTGGAGGGAGCTCGGCACCAGCCGAGAGGGACGCCCGTTGCGGGCGCGAGATCTCGGGGTCGGCGGTCAGCGCGTTGCGGTCATCGCGGGCATCCATGGCACGGAGCAGGAGGGCCTGAGGCACGTGCCGGAGCTGGTCGCGATGCTCGCACTGCAGCCCGCGGACATCCGGCTCTACGAGGACGTCAACCCGGACGGCACCGCAGCCCATCGTCGAGGGACCTCCGCCGGCGTGGATCCCAATCGCAACTGGCCAGCCTCCAGCTTCACCGCCGCACAGTCGCGGGGGCCTCGGCCCCTGAGCGAGCCTGGCGTGGGACACGTCTATCGGGACCTGGTCCAGTTCAACCCGGACCTCGTGGTCGTGCTGCACTCCACCTCCTCGGGTCCCTTCGTGAACTACGACGGCCCTGCCGAGGGTCTCGCCCGGCGCTTCGCCGCCGCCGCCGGCGCTCCGTGGTTCGTCAAGCCCTCCATGGGCTACGCCACGCCCGGCTCCCTCGGGTCATGGATGGGCCGCGACCGGGGCCAGCCCATCCTGACCCTCGAGTTTCTCCGTGGGTCGCCGCCAGAGCAGACCGGCCCAGCCCTGCTGGCCGGCCTCGGGGCGGTGATCCGGGACGGGCCGCTCGAGGAGGAGCCCCCGCGGGTGCGGTGATCCCAGGACGTCGAGCGCCCCGCAGGACCGTGACCGGACGGTCGCGGCGCTGCGGGGCGCTTGGCATTCGCCGTGTACACGGCGTAATGGGAGCCTCAGATGGAGTCGAGGCCCCAGGCGTACGGCTCGATCGGGAGCAACGGGAGATCGACGCCGATCTCCGCCTCGACCACCTCGGTGACGCGCTTGTCACCACGGGGCGGGCAGAGGGCGAGCAGGATCTCGTGATCGCTCAGCGTGATCCGACCGGACGGGCCGTTCAGCGCGATGGAGCGGTCGCCCACGGTCTCAACGGTGACCTCCTCGGGGGTCAGCCGTTCAAAGACCCGCGCGACCGCGCCGAGGTCGCCGATCCGAGCCATGGCGAGGATGCCCTTGGCGCCGAGCGAACGAATGAAGGTGAAGTAGGCGGTGAAGTCGGCCTCGGACTCAGGGACCATCACGAAGAGCCGGTCTGACTCCTCGCTCGTCGCCTCCCAGTGGCCGGCGATGAGGGGCAGCACCTGCTCGGGCGTCCCTCCCCACTCGTGTACGCAGTGCACGAGGTCCTCGCCCCTGCCGACGCAGGCGTAACCGGTGACCTCTCCGTCGACCTCGCGGACGAGGGCCCGGAGACCAGGGGTGGTCAAGATCGAGCCCGTCTCGGCCTCCGAGCGATCGACTCGCGAGTCATGCGTGCAATAGAGCCCGTGAACCGCGGGTACGTCGCGCGCCTCCATGGGGCGCACCCCCTCGGCGTCAGGCAGCAGGAAGGCGTTGTTGCCGTTGACCACGAAGACGTTCTCGGTCCCCAGGGGCACCCAGCCGCGCGACTGATACCACGCCGACTCGTCCGCCCAGAGCAAGGCGATCGCCGCCCCGTCCTCGGCAGCGCGGGCGATTGCCCGCTCCACCACGGCTGTACCGTGGCCCTTCCCGCGATGGTTGACCTGGGTGGCCACGGACCCGACAAAGGCCACGGGCAGCTCCAGCCCTCCGACGAGGAGGTCACGCCGGATCCACGCGCAGGTGGAGACGATCTCGCCCTCCTCCTCGATGGTCTCCACGTGCCCGGAGGCCCCGGAACCGAAGATCTGAGCGTACTCAGCTGCCATCGGACGACCGTCTCGCAGGACGGCTTCCATGAGTTGAAGCGCAGCCTCAGGCTGGCTGGTCATCGGCGTGGTCATCATTGGTCTGCGTCGTTGAGAGAGTCGGATGCGGCGCTCTGCGCCTCGTGATTGCTTCGCTGGCTTGAAGCCCGGTAGGCCTCAATCAGCTCGGTTCCGAGCGAGACAGCCTCCTCCACGGAGGCCCGCGCGCTCAGAACGGCGTCCCCTAGCCGGCTGGGGTCGTCGAGGTTCTCGGAGGCTTCTCCGAGAGCTCGAGTCTTCTCCTCCAGCCGCTCAAGAACGGCCCTGAAAGCCGCGCCGGCCTTCGCATCAGGTTGCTGAGTTCGCGCCCCACCCTCGACGGTGGCTTCCGCGCTGCTCTGGATCCTGGGATCGATCGACATTGAATATTCCTTGAGAGGTTTCGGGGACGAATCAGAGGTAGCGCAGCAGGCTCTGCTGCAGAAGGCGCGAGCCTGTGGCCTGGGCGAGCATGAGCGTCTGCTCCGAGCGCTGAAGGTCGAGCGCCACGTCGGCGAAGTCAGCGTCCTCGACGTTCGAGATGAGGCTCCTCACCGAGACGTCCAGGTCTTCGAGCCGGGAGGAGGCGATATCGATCTGCTGCGCGGCGGTGCCCAGCCGGCCGAGCGCCACGATCATGTCGCCCTCGCTGCGGTCCAGTTCACCCAGGCGGGTCTGGAGGCGTTCGGAGAGCATGAGCCGATCCGTGCCCTCCGGCATGCGCAGGTCCGCCACCACACCGCGGATCGTGTCGAACACGCTGGGGGTCCCGGCGAACGTGACCAGGTCGCTGCCGGCGACCTTCAAGCCAGTGGTATCCACGTGCATGCGCGCGCCGGTGCTCTGGCTCCTGAGCAGCAGATCCGTCTCGGTCAGGTTGACCGGCGTGAAGCTCGCGCCGTCGAGGGAGACCGACGCCGCGCCAGTGAGGGAGGTGTTGAGGTTCCCACCACCCCACGCGCTGAGGTCGAGTTCCACGGTCGCGCCGTTCTCATCCCGCACGGTCATCATGGAGGGCGCCGGCGTTGGGATGTCGAGCACCTGACCGGTGCCCAGCTGCACCGTCCTCGCCCCTCCGTCCACGTTCAGCGCCTGGGTCCCGACCAGCGTGTCCGCGGCGTCCACGAGCGTGATCCCCGCGCCCATGGCGCCGGTGGTCCCGTTCTGCTGGACGATCAGCTCGGCGTAGCCTGAGCCAGAGTCGGCCGTTGCCCCGCTCTTGATCCCGGTGGTCGAGGTCAGGGTGGTGTCGGTGTAGGCGAACTTCGAGAAGACCTCCTGACCGGAGACGTTGATCGCCACGTCCGCGTCCCGCCCGGTCTGAATGAGCTGCCGCTGAGCGTTGCCTCGGAACACGATCGCTGCCTCGCCGCCGACGGTCTCCTCCATGAACGGGCGCTCGTCAGTCGCGGTCCCGCTGAAGAGGAACCGGTCGCCGCTCCGGGTGTTGGCAATGTCGAGCAGCTGCGCCTCGAGGAGTTCAAGCTGGTTCGCGACTGCCCCCCGGTCCCCGGCGCTCAACGCACCGTTCATGCCCTGGATCATCAGGGCTCGGATGTCTGCGACCACGTTCACGCCGTCCTGGAGCCGTGACGAGGCCTGCTCGACGACCGGCTTCGCCGACGCCGTCGACGTGGAATAAGCCTCGATGGCCCCGCGCTGACGCCGGAGCGAGAGGGAGACGGACGTCCCCACGGGGTCGTCCGAGGCCCGCACGATCCGGCGGCCGCTGGAGGCCTGCTCCTGAGCGCGGATCAGGCGCGATGTATTGCGCTCGATGCCCTGCTGTACGAGGTCAAAGATGCGCCCTTGTGTCGGTCGAATACTCATGTGTTTTCCTCGCTCAAACGAGCGCCAAGACCGTGTCGTTCAACTGGCCAACGACCTGCAGGAAGCGCGCAGCAGCCTGGTAGGTCTGCTCGTACTCGATCATCTTCACGAGCTCCTCGTCGACGTTGACGCCGGACACCTCCTCGCGCTGCCCCTCGAGGCTGCCGAGCATGAACCTCTCCACCTCGAGCGCGCTCGAAGTCGAAGCGATCTCGAACCCGACCCCGCCGACCAGCGACCCGTAGTAGGTCGCGAGCGTCCCATCGAGGCCCTCGATCTCGGCGCTCTGGACGTCGAGCATGGCAAGGATGGCGCCGTTGTCGCCGTCCTCACCCGTTGAGGAGCCAGCGAACAGACGCGGGTCCTTCACGATGTCGCCGTTGAGGCTGATCGTCGCCGCGTCGTTTCCCGTGAGGAGGCTGTTCAGTCCGAGCGCCACGAGGACATCGCTCGTATCCGAGTCCGCGATCATGTCGATGACGAAGGCGTCGCCAGCGGTGCCGTTGAGCTCCCCAACGGAGAAGGACACCTCGAGGCCCTCGGCGACCGGGATCGATGTCCCCGGCGCGTAGCCCTCCCCAACATCGAGCGTGGTGATCAGCGCGCCAGCTTCGTCGCGCACCTCGACCTCGAGCCGCGGCGTCGTCCCGATGGTGCCGGTCCCGACCGGAGTGAAGGTCCAGCGGTCGTTGTCGCTGCCCTCGTAGGTCCCCGTCGCGGCGACCTCGACCCCAAGCTCCTGGCCGCTGTAGGTCCCGACCGAGAGCCCGAGCGCGGCCGCGGCCGTACCGCCGGCGAGCTGGAAGGAGGCAGCGGCGCCGGTGCTGAGCGTTTGGAAGCCGATGCGATCCCCTACGGCCACCGCCCGGAGATTCCCCGCCGCCATGTCCGGCGACTGGTTGAAGCTATCCACGAGCTCCTGAGCCGTAGGCGATCCGACCGAGTCGAAGGTCGCGGGATCCAGCGTCAGCGTGAACGGGCCGGCGGCACCGACGAGCTCCAGGGTCGACGTGGTGCCGATAGCAAAGGGCCCGCCAAAGCTGCTCACGTGGGAGGCGCGCTCCCCTCCGAAGGTCCCGACATCATCCGGAGAGGAATCGAGGCGGGCGCCGAAGTGGAACTTGGTCTGCGAGAGGGAGTCCACGGCGAGGCGGCCGGCCGTGTCAATACGGGCCGAGAGCCCCTGAATCCCGGAGAGCGCGTCCGCGAAGCCCTGCACCGTCATGCGGCTCGGGTCAATCTCGAGCCTGGTCGTCTTGAAGCTGTCGTCACCGTCCACCGCCACGTGGACGAACAGCTCCCCAGACTGGACATCGAACGGGAGCTGCGCGTCGCGCAGGAGCACGTCACCAAAGGCCCCGTCCCCGTCCAGGTCAGCGATCGCCGTGGAGCCCCGCAGCTGGTTGAACCCGCCGCCGAGCGGAACACCCGTGGAGTGGGCTCGGTTCATCTCCAGCGCGATCCCCTTGGCGTACCGGTCGAAGCCGTCGATGACGTCGTTGGCGAACGTCTCCGAGAAGGCCACCACGCCGGCCAGTTGACCGGCTCGCGGCTGCACCGGCTGGACGCCGCTCTCAAGCTGGAGCGTGATCGCGCCCTTCGGACCCGCCTCGGCTCGCATGCGGTTCACCGAACGGGAGCCGACCAGCAGCTGCCCGTCCACCTGGACGAGGACAGCGCCCTGGGCGTTCTCCCTCGCGGTGATCTCGACGCGTTCGGAGAGGGCTCGCAGCGCAACGCCACGCTGATCCCGAAGATCATTGGCCACGGTCCCCTGGACCGACTCGACCTCGGTGATTTGCTGGTTCAGGTCGACGACCCGCTCCGCGAGGAGGTTGACGTCCGCCACAAGCGTTCCAGCCTTGACCTGCGCGTCCCCCTGGAGCTGCTGGATCTCATCCGCCACCTGGTGAAAGCGACGCGTCATGTTCTCGGAGGACTGGAGGGCCCCGTTACGGGCGACCACGTCCTCAGGGCTTGCGGAGAGCAGAGACAGGCTGCTGAAGAGGCTGTCCATGAGGGCGCCAAAGCCCCCCTCGCCGGGCTCGTTGAGGAGCGCCTCGACGCTGCCCATCTCTGTCAGCTGGGACTCCAGCCTGGCCACCGACGAGGACTGTCCCTCGATGCGCGAGTTCAGGAGCTCGTCGACGGAGCGCGTGATGACGTTCGCGTCGACCCCGTTCCCGAGCTGGAGGCCCCTGAGATTGAGCGGGCGCGCGCTGGAGGTCAGGACCCGCTGCCGGCTGTAGCCCTCCGTCGTCGCGTTCGAGACGTTGTGCCCGATCGTGTCGAGGGCTGCCTGCGAGGTCAGCAGGGCCCGCAGGCCGATGTTTGTGCTCACTCCCATATCAGACCTCTGCGTCAATCAGGCTCCCGCCTGCGTGTACGTCTCCGCCGTCCTCGGGACCGAGGACGACCTGAATCAGCTCGCGCGTGACCTGTCGGTGGAGCCGCACCAACGTCGCCATGCGACGGTTACGGCGGCCGACTTCGGTGCTCACCTCGATCAGCTGGGCGCGCTCGGCGGCGAGGAGTTCCCCCTCCGCGCCGAGCCGCTCCACCATGCTCCCCACTGTGGCTGCCGCGGGCGCGACGCCGAACTCGCCGGCCAGAGCGACAACGGCACGCTCTCTCCGAGCAGTGCGCTGTGAGCTGCGCTTCAGCTGGACCTCCAGCTCCTCCGTCGCAGCCTTGAACGCCGAGCTGGCGGGCTGGCGGATTGAGTTCTCCTGAGCGGTGAGCAGCTCGAGGATCCGGCGATGGGAGGCCACCTCCTCACGGATCGCCACGACCAGGCGGTTCACCAGGTTCGATTGACTCGTGACGCTCACTGCCCCACCTCGCCCTCAGGCTGCTGACCGGACATCCGCGCCGCCTGCTCGGCGGCGGCGGCCTGTTGACGGATGATGCCCTCCTTCACCTGAGCCCCGATGCCGAGGTTGCCCTGATCCGCGATCGAAGCTCCGAGCTGCTCGTCGAACCAGCCGTTGAAGGTGTCGGCCCCCTTGCCGGTCCCGAAGAACCCTTCGCCGAGTCCCTTCCGCATCTCCGTGACCAGGAGCGTCGCGAAGAGCGACTCCATCTCCTTGGCAGCCACGTCGGGCGCGTCCGCGCCCCTATCGACCCGGGAGATCCGGCCTGCCATGAGGCCGTTCCGCGCCGTCAGGGCGCCTGTGTTCTCGGCGTGAAGCTCCATCACATCCTCTTGAGGTCAGCGACGAGCAGCCCGCCAGAGACGAGCGACTCCATGATGGCGATCATGTCCCTCGGGGTCGCCCCGAGGACGTTCAGCACCTCCACGACCTCCTCGAGGCTGGTGGCGCCGCCCATGAGGACAAGTGGCGCGTCCCCCTCGACGACGTTGAGATTGGTGCGCGGGACCTCGGTGGTCACCCCGTTCGAGAAGCCGGCCGGCTGGCTGACCTCGGGGGTCTCAGCGATGGTCACGATGATCGAGCCGTGCTGAATCACGCCAGGCCGGAGCCGGACGTTGCCGCCCATCACGATCACTCCTGTGCGCTCGCTGATGACGACGCGGGCCAGGTTGTCCGTCTCGACCTCCAGCTGCATGGCGCTGTCGAGGTAGGCGACGACGCTCTCACCGGGGACACCATCCATGACCTTGAATCGCACGGACTTCCCGTCAGGCAAGACCTGTGCCGTCTCCGGGTAGAGACGGTTGATCGCGTCCGTCGCGCGGACGGTGTTCCCGAACGAACCCTGCCCGTTCTTGGCGTCGAGGTAGATGTACCCGTGCTCGTTGACGACGCTGGCGTCGATCCCCATCTGCACCCGACCAGCGTTGGCGAGGGTGCCCACCGTGACGTGGTTCTTGGTGGTCGAAGCCGCGCTCCCTGCGGCGAAGAAGCCGCCCACTGTGAGCGATCCCGACGCTGTGGCATAGACGTTGTTGCCCTCGATGTCCATCAGCTCCGTGATCAGCAGGTTGCCGCCGTAGAGGCTCTCTGCGTCACCAAGCGTCGAGACGATCACGTCCATTCGCGTACCCGGCTTCGCGCCGTGCGGGATGACACCCTTCACGTGCACCGTCGCGATGCTCGAGGTCGCGAGGAGCTTGGGGTCAATGTTGATGTTGGAGGCCAACAGGCTGTTCGCCAGGAGCTGCGGGGCAAGAAGCCCGCTGTCTCCGGTCGCGTCGAGCCCCATGACGATGCCGATGCCGTTGACTTCGTTCTCCTGGACACCGCGGACCCGAAAGAGGCTCGAGAGCGGCGACGCGATCTTGGCCTCGTAGTTGCCGCCCGTCCGCGAAATGGGCCGGACCCGTGCGGTCCGCGAGTAGTTCGCGGTCGAGACGCCCTGGGGTTGGGTGGGGGCCTCGATACCGCCGCCCAAGGGCAACACGGTGGCGAGGTTCCCCTCCTGGCCGCCAGCTGCGGTCGAGCTGTCAACAGGGGCGGTAGCCGGGACGGTGCCCTGAGCGCCCGCGGAGGCGGTGAGGGTCAGGGCGAAGATGATGTTGAAGAATCGCATGGCAGATCAGAAGGGCCAGACCCAGTCGACGGCGCTGTGGAGCCACTTGGCGAGGCCGCGGCGTTCATTCGTTCGGGTGAGCGGTCCGCTCCCCGAGTAGGAGACGTAGGCGTCCGCGACGAGCTCGGACTGGACGGTGTTGTCGCGACGGACGTCGTAGCGGCGCACGACGCCGCGGAACTCGAGGACCTTGCGCTCCTCGTCGATGCGAATCTCGCGTCGGCCCTCCACGACAAGGTTCCCGTTGGGAAGCCGGTCCACGACCATCGCGGTCAGACGAGCCTCGAAGGCGCCACTCTTCTCGTAGTTCGCGGTGCCGCCGAAGGTGTCGGACTTGGTCGTCCGCATGGTCGGCAGCGGATTGAAGGCGTCAGGCGCCACGTTGAAGTCCACCAGCTGGTAGTTCAGCGTGCTGTTCTTCGCGAGGTCGGTCTTCTCCTCGTTCTTGAGGTCCTGGTTCTCCCGGATCACCACCGTGAGCAGGTCGCCCACGCGGTTGGCGGTCTTGTCGGAGATCGGGGAGACCGGGCCGCGGGTGGGGTCGTAGATCGAACCCCGCCGCTGGGCATCTGCCACGCCCATCAGGAGGACGAGGGTGAGAGCGACATGTGTGATTCGGAGGAGGCTCATTTGATCTTCACCTCGAGGAGCTTGGGGCCGCGGACGACCGCCAGGAGCTCGACGCCGGACGAGCGGAGTTGGACGCGGACCCTCTCGCCCATGCGACCGTTGGACTGGGCTTGGCCCACGTCCTTGACCGTGACGCCGCGGTTCTTCACGGCCACCTGGACAAGGTCCCCGCGCCGGACCAGCGTCATGCGCTTGACGTCTCGCTCACCCAGCGACGCGCCGGCGGCCATGGCTCGGTTGGCGACGGAGCCAGGGATCTCGTGCAGCTCAAGAGCTTGGAGCCCCGACCCGGACTTCACCTTGGTTCGGACGACCTTGAACATGCCAGGTGAGAGCTCGGTGCCCGCGGGGATCGCCTGCTTGAGGACCGCCTGGCGCTTCCAGACCGTGACCTCGAAGCGGACCTGGACCGTGCGGTAGATCCGCTCACCGATCCAGACCTCGACGGGGACCTGGATCTTCCCGGGGAAGACCCGATCGACGCGGAAGGAGGTCCGCAGCTGCGGCTCAGCGTCCGACGCGGGCAAGACGAGGTCGGGGAGGTCCATCAGGGGCCTGGCCTCGGCGTCCATCCCAGTCAGCGCCGCCCGGAGAGCCTGGCTCGCCTCGGCCGTGAGTCGCACCCCGGGGACGGTCGTTGTGGCGGAGGTCACGAGGCATCGAGGCGCACCCTTGACCGTGATCTCAATGTCCGGCAGCGACTGACGCAGAGAGGCCTTGAGGAGGTCCGCCCGCAGGTACCGGTGGTAACCGGGCGCCGGGGCGTACCCGAGCGACGCGGCTCGGACCCGCTCGACCTCGTCGGCGTCCTCGCCCTCGACCTGGGCGATCTCGTCGACCGAGATCTCCATGCCGGATGAGGTGGCCGCGGACGGGAGGACGATGGAGACGCCTCCCGCACAGAGTAGAAGTAGTGTCGTGGTAATCATGTTGGATCAGCGGATGAGCTGGTTGACCTGCTGGAGCATCTCGTCCGAGACGCGGATGGCCCGGCTGTTCACCTCGTAGTTGCGCTGGGCGACGATCAGCGATACGAGCTCGTCGACGGTCTCGACGTTGGAGCGCTCGAGGTAGCCCTGCTTGACCATCCCGGCGCCGGCCGTGGTCGGCTGAGTCGCGGCGGGTTCACCGGACGACGGTGTGCCAGCGAAGTAGTTGCCGCCCATGGCCCGGAGGCCTGTCGGGTTCGGGAACACGTGCAGGCGGATCGTGCCGATCTGGTTCTGGACGTTGCCCTCACCGAGGGAGTACACCTCGCCATCGGCCGAGATCGAGACGCCCTGGCTGTCCGGGGGGATCTGAACCTGGTCGCTCAGGAGGTAACCCTCGGCCGTCACGAGGCGCCCGTTGGCGTCCTGACGGAACGTGCCGTTCCGGGTGTAGCGTTGCTCGCCGTTCGGGAGCTCGATCTCGAAGAAGCCGGCTCCCTCGACACCGAGGTCGAGGGAGTTACCGGTGAGTTCGAGGACGCCCTGCTGCATCTCCTTGCGGGAGCCAGACACCTCCGTACCCGAGCCAATCTGGAGGCCGGTCACGTCGTTCTGGTTGTTCGCCAGGGGCAGACCGGGTTCGCGATAGGTCTGGTAGAGCAGCGAGCGAAAGGAGAGACGGCTCTTCTTGAAGCCACTCGTGTTCACGTTCGCGATATTGTTCGCGATCGTGTCCACCTGGAACTGCTGGGCCTTCATGCCGGAGGCCGCGGTGTAGAGTGAACGAATCATGGTGCTTGGGTCTCTAGGGTCCTGCCCGGCCTCAGCGATAGAGGCGGCTGAAGCTCTGGTCGATGGTCTTGAATGCCTGAGATGCGGACTCGAAGGACCGCTGGGCAGCGATGAGCTCGACGAGCTCATCGATGGTCTCGAGGTTCGCGCGCTCCAGGAATCCCTGGCTCACGGTGGCGTTGGCCTCGACGTACTCCGCTCCATCACGGAGACTGAACCCGCCAAACTCGTCGGGCTCGATGGAGCGGGGCCCGTCGACGTTCACAATGCGGAGCCGGCCAACCGGGAGCCCGTCCTGGTCGACCACCCCGTCCCCGCTGATGCGGACGGCGCCCTTGAGGGGGTCGATGATCCCGCGCCCTCCGGCCCACTGGACGGGGAAGCCGCTGGGGTTCACAAGGACGCCCCTCTCGGTCAGGGAGAACTCGCCGTTGCGCGTCAAGATCTCGCTGCTTGTGCCCTCAAGGACGAAGAAGCCCGGGCCTTCCAGAGCGAGGTCAAGCGTGTTGCCGGTGCTCTGCAGCACGCCTTGGCTCATGTCGAGGCGCGAGGCCGCAGCAACCTGCGTGTGGCCCG
The DNA here is from genome assembly GCA_938083085.1 of uncultured bacterium. Taxonomy (GTDB): domain Bacteria; phylum Planctomycetota; class UBA1135; order UBA1135; genus Saltatorellus. The sequence continues at coordinate 159,917 of CALLKX010000012.1, read as the reverse complement.
CATCGTCCGCCCAGTTCTCGACGCCGTGGGCGACGTGGAGCATCCGCTTGAAACCCGTCGCGTCCGCGTTGGCGATGTTCGAGCTGATGATCTCGACGCGCTGCTGGTTCGCGCTCATGGCGGCAACCGTTCGATAGAGCCCGACGTTCATGCCGGTTCCTACGCAAGCGGGATGCCAACCTCGCTCAGCACCCCTGAGCGCCGTTCAGGCGCGCCAATCCGGAAAGAACTTCCCGCCGTGGGTCAGCGAGCGCCGGAAAGAAGTTCCGGGTCCCGAACGATCCGCACGAGGCGGAAGGCGCCCGCCTCGGGGTCGGCTGGCCGCCCCTCCGCATCCTCGGTCTCCACGGCCAACCCGCGCGCTCGGGCCCGCCTCAGGAAGCCCGGGAGCCGCGTCCGGCCCGGATCAGCGAAGAGCGCTGCCCCCCCTGGCGCCATGTAGCGCTCGACGACGTCCAGCAGGGGCTCCTGCAGCCTCGCTTCATAAGCAACATCGCAGCCCACCAGGAGATCGAAGACCCCTGACTCGGACCGCTCGAGCTCCCGCCAGTCGAGGTTCCAGGCCTTCGCCTCCTCGAGCCCGTTGAGGGCAGCGTTGATGGGCAGGACCGCCAGCGAGAGGGGGTCATGGTCGGAGAGCGTCAGCTCCGCTGGTCCCTCTGCGGCGAGGGCGGCGGCGATCCCGACCAGCCCGAGCCCTGCTCCAAGCTCCAGGATGCGCGCGCCGCTGGCGGGCGGCGAGGCTGCAATTCGACGCGCCATGGCAGGCGCCGAGTCCCACAGCCAGGCCCAGTACGGCATGGAGTCGTTGAACTCGTTCCTGGCGACCACCGCATCGTCGTCCAGGAGCGCGTCGGGCGCTGCGGGGACGAACAGCTCCACCGTCAGGCCCGTCGAGACCTCATGGGACTGGCGGGCCCAGCCGCCGGCCAGGTCAGGGAGTCGTGCTTCGAGGTTCACGGAGAGACTCTAGCGAGCGGGGCGGGTCAGGGCGCAGCGTCGCGGTGATCAGGAGGCGGGGGCCGGGGCGCGATGCGCTCCGGCCCCCGCCTTATTCCTCATGTCAGGGCCCCCTGGGGCGCCCCGGCCTCGATCAGACCAGGTTCACCGTCTCGGCGAGGACCTCATCCTGAGTGGAGACCACCCGGGCGTTGGCCTGATAGCCGCGCTGGGCCTCGATGAGGCGCACGAACTGCTCCGCGGTGTCCACGTTCGAGTTCTCCAGCGAGCCGGAGATCACCGCGCCCGCCTTGCGGATGTTGCCCGCGCCGTAGCGCGCCTCCCCCGAGTTGGGGGTCTCCTCGAACATGTTGTTGCCTGCGCTCCGCAGGCCCTCGTCGTTCTGGAAGGTCACGACCCCCAGAGCTCCCAGGGAGCGCGACTGACCGTTGGAGTAGAAGCCGTCGATCTGACCTGTAGTCGAGACCGTGATGTTGGCGAGCTCACCGTCTCCGAACCCGTTCTGGTCGTAGACATAAGCCGACCCGGCGCTGCCGAACTGGGTCAGACCGTCGACCGAGCCGTCCGCCCCGAGGTCGACGGAGACCTCCTGGAGGGGCTGGCCGGTGAACTGGAGCTGCATCCGGGAGTCCACCGAGCCGAGCCCCGTGGGGGCCCCGTCCGGGGTGAAGGTGATCCCTGTGATCGGGTCGGCGGCGCTGCCCTTGCCGACCACCCCCTCACTGGGATCGAGGTCGGCATAGAGATTCCAGGTCAGGTCCGCCTGCCGCTCGTAGCGCATGGTCACCGAGTGAGCCACACCGGCTGCGTCGAAGATCTCGGTGGAGGTCGTGACCGTATCCGGGCCCGTCCCGTTGGTCGTCACCGACATCGCGTAGGCGCTGAAGTCGGTCCCGCCCGTGTTCGACGACCCGTCCGACAGCGAGAGCAGGAGGTTCGCCTCGCCCGCAGACTGAGCCGTCGCGACAAGGCGCCCCGAGCCGTCCACCGACACCGCAGCGTCGGTGTAAAGCGAGTCGAGGTAGCTCACGAGGTCCTGCATCGTCGTGCCGTCGTTGGCCGCGCCGAAGGTGAAGGTCCCGGAGACTGGAGATCCATCGGTGTCCTCACCGACGACCTGAATCTGGTCACCGTCCACGTATTCGGCGAGGTTGGCCGTGAGGTCGTTCAGGTTGGCCGTACTCAGGTCGCTCGGGATCGGAGTCTCCGTGCCGCTCTGAACGGTCGTGGAGAAGCCCACCATCTGCGTCAGGTCCGCCACGCCGTTGGGCGCGTTCAGGTCGATCGAGAACGATCCACCCTTGCGGTTCGTTGAGATCGCGATCTGCCCGGCTCCGTTCACGGTGGCCGTCACATCCTGCAGCGCGTTGATGGCCGCGGCGATCGCGGTGGAGGTCACATCTCCCGTCGCAGGATCGCTCGCAACAATCACCTGCTGGGGTACTCCGCCGTTCGCGATCAGCTCCATCGCGACGATGTCGCCCGGCGCGCCGCCGACAGCTGAGACGTTATAGGTACCGCTGGTTCCCGCACTTGCGACCTCAGCGGGCGTCCCCATGGAGAACGAGGAGTTGGCGGAGAGCAGCTCCGCGAGGGGGCCATCGACCACCGCCGAGAGGTTGCCCTTCATGGTCACGTCAGTGGTGACCTGCGGGGGGAAGAGCGAGGCCACATCGAGCGCGATGGCCGAGCCGCTGGGGTCCAAGACCCGCATCCCCGAGCCCTGGTCCACGAGGTTCTGCTGGGAGTCGAGGCCGAAGGTACCGACCCGCGTGAAGCTGCGACCATCCCCGCTGTCCAGCGCGAAGAACCCCCCGCCCTCGAGCGCCAGGTCGAAGACGCGCCCCGTGTCCGAGAGCGCCCCCTGAGTGAAGGTCTGATCGACGCTGGCAAGGCCCACGCCGTAGCCGACCTGCATGCCGTTGATCCCGCCGACGCCGCTGCGCGGACCGCTCGCGAACCTGAAGTTGCGTGAGAAGTTGTCCGCGAACACCGCTCGGCTCTTCTTGTAGCCGGGGGTGTTCTGGTTGGCGAGGTTGTTACCGATGACGTCGATCCACTGCTGGTGCGATCGCATCCCGGAGAGGGCGGAATAGAAGGATGAAGGCATAAAACTACGGTTGGCTCAGGTGGTGGAGTTGATTGAAAGGGGGGGCGCGGGAGCGCCGTGTGTCAGAAGGACTCGCCGGAGCCTTCGCCCTCGCCCTCGTCCTCGTCTTCCCCGACGATCTCGTCCCCGTCCCCGATCTCGCCGAGGACCTCGGCGACACGCGCCAGGGGCACATCGATCCCGTCGATCCCGAGGAAGATCTCGCCGTTCTGAACCCGCGCAGAGTCCACCGCGCCCTCCATCATCTCGCCCGAGCCCGGGTCGAGATAGCCGACGCGCTGGCCTACGAGGCCGCTGGCGCCAGTGAGCTGATCCATCAGGGCATTGCCCTGCTGGAGGCGCGCCATCCCGACGAGGTTCTCGTTGACCAGCTCCATTTGCTCCAGCGACGAGAACTGCGCCAGCTGGGCGGCGAGCTCCTCGTTCGACTGAGGCGACATGGGGTCCTGATTCTGAAGTTGCGCGACCAGAAGCTGCGTGAACGCGTTCTTGTCAAGCTCTTGGCTGGCCGTCACATTGGAGAAGCTCCGCTGCGCGTCCTGGATTCCGATTCCGTCAATCATGGCTGCCTGTTGGTGTGGTTTGAGTCTCAGGCGGTGAGGTCCACACCGCCCTCGGCGGTGCGTGATGCAAGGGTCTTGAGGAGCGCCTCTGGGCTGGCGAGGGAGATGCCCCCTCCGCTGCCCTGGTCCCGGCGCGATCCTGAGTGTTGGCCGCGCTCTCCCTGTTCGGAGCGGGACTGGGCGTCCGCCTCGGCGGAGGTCATCAACCCGAGGTTGAGCTCGACGCTCTCTGCCCCGTCGCGGCTGAGCCACGCCCGGAGTTCAGGGGCGTGCGCCTCGAGGACAGCCAGCGTCTCGGCGCTCTCCGCAGCGATCGACGCGTGAACGGCGCCCTGATCCACCTTCACGTGGAGTCGCAAGCGGCCGAGGTCCACGGGGTTCAGGTTGATCGTCGCCTCCCGGTCACCGCCCTGGATGCGCACCTTCAACTGCTCGAGGATGGCCTCCGCGCGCTGCATCGAAGACGCGGGCTTCGCCGGCGCCGCCTTGTTCGTGGGTGCTCCAGCGGCCGTCTCTACCCGGGTTCCGGGTGCGGTCGCGGCGGCGGGTGGGCGGTTACCACCGGACGCCAATCCAGCCAGAGGCTGTCCCGTCCCAGGGGCCCTGAAGACCCCCGAGATCGCCGGCGCAGGGGCCGATGAGGCGCCCATCGACAGGTTCACGGCGCCCGCTGGCTGGGGCGGTTGGACGCCAAGAGTCGGTGCGTAGGGCGCCTCTGTGACGTCCTCAGGCTCGATGGTCGTGCCCTGGGCATCGCCTGCGTCGGTCCATCCAGCGGCCTTCTCCTGGCCGGAGAGCTTGCCGCCGTGGCGCCCGGAGGCGGCCTCCTGGCCCCCCCGGAACTCGGCGCTGCGGCGGCTGGAGCCGGATTGTTCGGTGGCGCGGTCCGCCTGGCGCGCGGCGTCGCTGCGCTGGGCGTCTGCCCTGGCGTCACGCACCTGCTGATCATCCCGGACCGCCGACTCGCGGCGCCTGACCTGCTTGGCGGAGTCCGTTCGACCGTCACGTATGCGTGCGGTGACGTTGTCTTCCACCTCTTCACGGGACCGTCGCGTCATCGTCGACCCTTCGGACGACTTCAGCTCCAGGTACTCCGAGAACCTCCCCGCGGCGGGCGATCCGCCTGGGCTGCCCGCTCCAGAGGAGGTGGACGTGGGCGGCCGCTCCGTGCCGAGCGCCCGCCCTTCCATATCCATGGAACGGAGATTCGAATGGGACTTCAAATACTCCATCGACGGCCATGGAGCAATGGCCGTGCCAAGCGCGCCACGGGGCCGCAAACGAGGTCTTGGCCACAATCAGGTGGAAGACCTTTCCGTCCCCGGAAAGTCCTTACGCCCCTTTGTTTCGCAGGTCGGCCGAGCCGTCGTCGTGACCGATCACGAGCGTGCGCGCGAGGTTGATGAAGAGGCCGGACTCCACGACTCCAGGGATCGCATCGAGAGCCAACTCCAGCTGGGCGGCGTCCGAGATGCCGCTCTCGAAGTGGACGTCGAGGATCTGGTTGCCGTTGTCGGTCAGGTAGGAGGCGCCCTCCGCCCCCCGCAGCTTCGGTGCACCGCCGAGCGCCCGGATCCCGCGTTCCACCGCCGCCCGCGCGAAGGGGACGACCTCGACGGGGAGATCAAACGTGGTCCCCAGGGTGCCCACGACCTTCTCCGGCCCGACGACGACCACCATGTGCTCGGTGGCGGCCGCCACGACCTTCTCACGCAGCAGCGCGCCGCCGCCGCCCTTGATCATGGCGTAGTCCCCGTCGATCTCGTCCGCCCCGTCAATGGTGACGTCGAAGCGCTCGACCTCGTCGAGGGTCGCCAGCGGGATGCCGAACTCGCGCGCCTTGGTCTCGGTGTCCACGGACGTCGGCACGCCGCGGATCACCAGACCCTCGTCCCGGATCCGCTCCCCGAGGCGCTCGAGGGCAAAGAACACGGTCGAGCCGGTCCCCAGCCCAACGTCCTGTCCGGTCTCCACCACGTCTGCTGCGCGGCGACCCGCGGCTCTCTTGGAAGCGCTCATGAGGCCAACTTAGCGCCCAGGGCAGCCGGCTGCGATCATGGGCTGGGCTGCCCGAGGCGCTTGGACGACATCCGCGGATCCCTGTAGGGTCGTGGCCATGCTCCTCTCCCAGCGACCCCGCCTGATCACCTCCCTCGTGTTGCTCCTGGCCGCCTCCGCGGCCTCCCCTGCTGCTGCGACCGCGCAGGAGAGCAGCCCCAAGGGGAGCCGGCCCAACATCCTGTTCATCTTCAGCGATGACCACGCCACCGACGCCATCGGGGCGTATGGCGGGCGGCTCGCGGGCGTGGACCCCACGCCCCGCATCGACCAGCTGGCGAGCGAGGGCATGGTCTTCCGGCGCTCCTTCTGCACCAACTCCATCTGCGGGCCGAGCCGCGCCGTGATCCTCACGGGCAAGCACAGCCACGTGAACGGGTTCGAGCAGAACGGGAACCGCTTCGACGGGGGCCAGCCGACCTTCCCGAAGATGCTCAAGAAGGCGGGCTATACCACCGCCATGATTGGCAAGTGGCACCTGGGCAGCGACCCCCAGGGCTTCGACTACTGGGACGTGCTCCCTGGCCAGGGGGCCTACTACAACCCGCGCCTCAAGCGCGCCGAGGGCCCCCGGGTCGTGGAGGGGCACTGCACGGACATCGTCACCGACCTCGCCCTTGAGTGGCTCGAGGGGAACAAGGACTCCGAGCAGCCCTGGCTGCTCATGTGCCAGCACAAGGCGCCCCACCGCACGTGGATGCCCGCCGCCCGGCACCTGGACCTGTACGCCGACATGGACCTCCCGGTGCCCGACACACTGTTCGACGAGCACGCGGACAACTCGAGCGCCGCGGCTCGCTCCGAGATGACGATCGCGGAGCACATGTACCTCTTCTACGACCTCTTTGTGCCGCCGGTGGAGGGCGCGGATCCGAAGAAGGGCGGCTCCCTGGACGCCTCGGGTCAGCGCAACCTGGACCGCATGACGCCGGCGCAGCGGGCCCTCTGGGACGCCGCCTACGGCCCCCGCAACGCCGCCTTCCGCGCGGCCGACCTCGAGGGCGAGGATCTCGTTCGCTGGAAGTACCAGCGCTACGTGAAGAACTACCTGCGCTGCGTGCGCGGCGTGGACGAGAGCGTCGGGCGCCTGGTGGACTGGCTCGCGGAGAACGGCCTCGACGAGAACACGATCGTCATCTACTCCTCGGACCAGGGCTTCTACCTGGGCGACCATGGCTGGTACGACAAGCGCTGGATGTACGAGGAGTCCCTGGAGATGCCCTTCGTCATCCGCTGGCCGGGCGTCGTGCCCGCGGGGGGCACGTCGGACGCCCTGATCCAGAACCTCGACTACGCCCCCACGTTCCTCGAGGCCGCCGGCGCCGAGATCCCTGCGGACATGCAGGGCCGCTCCCTGCTCCCCGTGCTCGGCGGCGAGACCCCCGAGGACTGGCGCGACGCGATCTACTATCGCTACTTCGAGTTCCCCGGTCCGCACCAGGTCGCCAAGCACTACGGCATCCGCACGGACCGCTACAAGCTCATGTACTTCCACGACATCGACCAGTGGGAGTTCTATGACCTCCAGGAAGATCCCGACGAGCTCACGAACGTGTTCGGCGCCCCCGAGCACACCGCCCGTATCGCCCGCCTGGCCACGCGGCTGGGTGAGATGAAGGCCGAGGCCCTCGACGTGGACTGACCCCCTGGCGCGGCCCAGGGTCGCGTCAGGCTGGAATCGCTCCCAGGTTGAGGCCGCTCCGCTGGAGGGCTTCAGAGCGCCAGCCCCTCCGTCCGACGGGGGGACTGGTATGACCCATCGAATTCGGATCCTGGCTGTCGCCGGCGCCCTGGGGCTCGCAGCGTGCGGCATGGAGGGCGTCAAGGTCTCCGGACCGGAGACGACCGTGGGCTTCGTCACGGGAGCCTCCAGTCACGGGGAAGACGAGGGGGCGCTGTTCATCGCCGTCGAGCTGACCACCGACCTCAACGCCCTCCCCCAGCCCGTCTCCGTCACCGTCTCCGACGGACAGTCCGGCTCCGCCACCAGCGGGACCGACTACGCGCCCTTCACCGCCGCAGACGTGGTCTTTCCGGCCGGCTCCACGAGCGGCGCCACGGCCCTCGTGCAAGTCACCGCCCTCGGGGACAACCTCGCCGAGGGAGCGACCGAGACCGTCCAGCTGATCCTCACCGACGCGTCAGGGGCCTCCCTCGGGAGCACCGCCCAGACCCTGCTCAGCCTCATCGACGCCGAGAGCGCTGACGTGCGCTTCGTGCAGCCCACCAGCCTCACGCCGAACGAGTCCACAGCGAGCTACAGCATGGACGTGGAGCTCGTCCTCTCCGCCGGCGCGACCCTGGCCTTTGACATCGACCTCCTCGCCGTGGACGGCGGCGCCGGGACCGCGACCTCCACCGCCGACTACCAGGCGGTCGCGCCCGCCGCGGTCCAGTACAGCGCGGGCACCCCCTCGGGGACCACGCGCACCGTCACCGTGGACGTCCTCGATGACGCCCTCCCGGAGGGGCCGGAGACGGTCCGCCTGAACCTCTCGGGGAGCGACCTCTCACGCCTTGCTCTTGGTGGTCCCGCCGAGCACGTACTCACGATCGTCGACGACGAGGGGGCGCCCATCCCCCTCTTCGGGGCGAGCCACGGGCCGACCACCGGGGTCGAGACCACTCTCCTGTCCGGAGACACCGTGGACCTCGGCGCCATGCCCAACGAGGGCGGCGCGAGCGTCGGCACGCTCATGGTCCTCGCGAACCAGGGCGGCGCGGACATGCTCCTCGGCCAGCCGACCTTCGGCGGGACGAACTCGACCGACTTCTCCCTGGAGATCGAGGCCGCCAGCTTCGAGAACGGCGAGATGGTCGTGGCGTCCATGTCCGCCCCAGGAGAGACCGTCGACCTGGCCGCGCCCTTCGTACGCGCTGCCGCACTCGGGCTGCCCGCGGCCACGGCGCGCCCCGGCATCGAGGTGTCGGTGGACGCCGCCAGCCTCGCTGACCTGCAGTACTTCGACCACGTCCGCCTGCACGGCTTTCCCGTGCCCGGGGGCGGCGACGTCACCCTGGAGCTCGACCGGATCCCCCTGCCGATCGCGAGAGACGCCGTGCTCGCCCTGGACGGCGCGCCCGTCGCGGGGGGCCTCCACGCCGTCCTGGGGGACCTCTCCACCTGGAGCGGGCGGGCCCTGGAGCTCCCCGGTAGCCGCGTCTTCCTCGCCCTGCGCGAGGCCGGGCCCGAGGGCTGGATCGAGCTGCCGTTTGAGGACGGGCGCTTCATTCACCTCACCACCGAGACCGTCGCGACCCCCGAGGCCGCCGCTACCTGCCGCCTCATCCACGAGGATGACCTGCTGGCCCTCGCCCCCGGCGCGCGCCCGCCCCTGTGCAGCGGCATGGAGCTCCCGCCTGGCGCGCTCCTCCCCTCTCAGTCGGCCTTCCAGGGCGCCGCTGGCGGAGCACCCGGCGCCCTCCCTGGCGGCGAGGACCCGCCGACCTCGGGCCTGGTGACCGTCGCCGCGTGCCGCCTCGCCATCGAGACGGACTGGCAGTTCTTCCAGAAGTTCGGGAACGCCCCCGACGCCACGGCCTACGTCACGGGCCTCATCGCTGCCATCAGCGACGTGTACTTCGAGCACGTCCAGACGACCCTCACAATCGCCTACATCGGCCTCCACTCCACCTCCGCCGACCCCTGGACCGCGCCCGACGTCGGCGCCAGCGCCGGCGCGCTGCTGAGCGAATTTCGGAGCAGCTGGAACAGCTCAGGGTGGCCCGTTTCCGCCGACCTCGCGCACTTCATGTCCGGCGCGGACCTCGGCGGCGGCATCGCGTATGTGAACGTGCTGTGCAGCCCGAACTTCGCCTACGGGGTGAGCGGGAACATGAACGGGAACATCAACTGGGGCAGCTGGACCGGCAACTCCGGGAGCCTCACCTGGGACTTCGTGGTGGTGGCCCACGAGTTGGGGCACAACTTCGGGGCCGAGCACACCCACGAGTACTGCCCGCCCATCGACACGTGCACCACCAACTGCACCGGCGGCACCGCCTGCAGCCTGGGCACGCTGATGAGCTATTGCCACTCCTGCGGCGGCATGAACAGCATCGACCTCCGGTTCCACCCGCAGGTCTCCAACATCATGCGGAGCCGGGTGGACGCCAGCTGCCTGGGCGACGCGACCATGGAGGCGGGGGACACCATCCAGTACCGCCTGCGCTTCGCGCCGCGCAGCGGCGCGGGCGTGAAGAACGCCACGCTCGACGTGGAGCACGACGCCGTGAACGCGCCGTCGCCGTTCACGATCAACGTGACGGGCGTGGCCCAGTAGAGCTCACCCGCCGCGAGGCTCCACGCGGAGCCTCAGCGGGCCTCGAGGTCCTTCGTGACCACCGTCATGAACTCGACGAAGGGCGACCAGTCCTTGATGGTCCCACCCTGGAAGCGGCCGAGCTCCTCCTCTGAGGTGGGGTCCACCGCCACGTAGATGGGCTGAGCGGGGCTGCCCGCGACGGTTTGGATCAGGCCCGCGATGCGCTCGCGGAGCGCGAGGTCGTGGGCGTCCGAGTGGAGCCGGGCCTCGACCCAGCGCTGCTTGAGTGCGCGGACTTCAGGCTTGGGAAAGATGGAGACCTCCATCTTGCGGCAGACCACTCATGTGTGACCGGTGAAGTTCACCAGGACCCCCAGCCCGCGCTCTCGCGCGACCTTCAGGGCCAGGTCGTAGTCGTCCACCACCACCAGCGAGCCACCCTGGCGCTTGACGCCCGCGGGGAGGGCGAGGCTGCCAGCGCTGCTGACGACCTCGGCCTTGTGGGTCTCCACGAGCCCCCGGGAGTACTCGGGCGGCGGCGCCATGGCCGACATGATGGTCTCGTCGAGGTGGTACCCGAGGACGCCCATGAAGCAGTAGGCCGAGCCGATCAGGGTCACCAGGCCGCCGCAGAGGCGCCCGGGGCCGATCTCGCCGTCAGGGGATTCGCCCTTCAGGTTGATACGGCCGAAGAGGTACATGGCCGCGGCGAGGCCGATGACCGCCCACATCATCAGGAAGACCTCGCGCGGCAGCCAACCGGCCTGCAGGGCGATGTCCGCGTTGGAGAAGAACTTCAGCGCCGCCGCGAGCTCGACGAACCCCATGAAGACCTTGAGCGTGTTCATCCACCCGCCCGCCGAGGGGATCGCGCTGAGGCGCCCGGGGATCAACGCGAGGAGCACGAACGGCGCCGCCATGGTCGCGCCGAACACCCCCATGCCGATCACGATGCGCATCACGCCGCCGCTGGCGCCGGCGGCGATCAGCGTGCCGACGAAGGGGCCCGTGCAGGTGAAGCTGGTGATCACCAGGGTCAGGCCCATGAGGAACACGCCGTAGATCCCGCCCGTGCCGCTGGCCTTGCCCGCGGCGCCCATGAGGAACTGGGGCGGGTTGAGCGTGATCGCTCCGAAGAGCGCGAGGGCGAAGACCACGAACAGGACGCCGATGAACAGGTTCGTCACGTAGTGCGTGGCGAAGGGCACCAGCAGGGGCCCGGCGAGGACCCCCAACAGCACGAACATCACGACGATCCCGAGCCCGTACACCGTCGCCAGCAGGAGCGCGTTGCCGCCCCGCTCGTCCGCCTGTTTGGTGAAGAACGAGATCGTGATGGGAATCATCGGGTAGGTGCAGGGCATCAGCAGCGTGAAGAGCCCCGCGCCGATGGCGAGCAGGATGAATTCGAGCAGGCCCTCGCTCTCGGTCTCCTGGCCGAAGGAGCGCTTCTCGCGGACGACCGCCGTGGCCTCGATCGTGGGCGTCGACTCCGCCGCGTCGACGACCGCCTCGGCGTCGACCTCCACCTCGGTGCCAGTGCCAGTGTCGGTGCCAGTAGCTGCGTCGGCTCCGGCCACAGCGCCTGATCCCATGTCCGGCACCGCGACGCCGCTGGCCACCTGCGGGAGGGTCCAGGTGGCGAACGCCGCCGCGAAGAGAGCCTCCGAACCAGCCCCCACGACCTCGATGCCGGAGAATCCCACCGGGAGGCAGGCACCCTCGTCGCAGGACTGGCCGTCGAGGCTGACCTCGACATCCCCCGGGTCGAACTCGTCGAAGGCCTCGCCGCGGAGGGCGAAGTGGAAGAGGCCCTCGTGGGCCCAGAGCCACTCCTCCTTCTCGGCGTCCTGGACGTAGCGGAAGGGCTCGGGGTACCGGACCTCGTCGTCCCAGTCCACGTTGCCTCCCTCGACGGTGACCGTGGTCGGAGTCCCGAGCCCCGGGCCCATGTCCTCGGCGGTGGGGCCGTGGTACATGTGCCAGTGCTCGGGCGTCGCCACCTGCACCACGAGCTCGACGACCTCGCCGTCGTCTCCGTCGAGCACCCTCGCGAACGCCCGCGCCGCCGCCGCCTCGTCGCCGAAGTCAGGGCTCCAACTCAGGGGGTCCTCCTCGGGCTCGGCGAGCAGCGACTCGGGGAAGCCCTCCCAGACCGACTCCGGGCCCGCCCCGAGGGTCTCGAGGTCCTCGTCGAAGGGGAGGCACTGGTTCTCGTCGCACACCTGCCCCCCGACCAGGGCGCCCACCGCGCCGGCGTCGACGCCGGCGGCCGCGGCGCCACGGGCTGCGGCGAAGAGATACGTCTTCTTGTCGAAGACTCGCGCCGGGCCGAAGCCCTCGTCGGGCTTCACCTTGGGCTCGGGGAACCAGACCTCGGTCCACTCCGCGCCCTCGAGCTCCCCGAGGGTCACCGTGGTCGGCAGCCCCCCGACCTCGCTAGGGTCCCCCTGGTCATAGACCCAACAGTCGAAGGACGGCCGGATCTGGATCGCCACGAGCACGTCGTCGCCGGCGGCTTTCGAGAAGAGCTTGACCTTGACGGACTGGGCGCTCGCGGGGACGAGCGTCGCGAGCGCGACGAGGAGTAGGGAGAGCAGTCGAGACATCTTCGGTCCTGGATCGGTGCCGTCTCGCGCCGGGGTTGGCGGGAGAGGGGGCGGGGAGAAGTTAGCAGGCAGCCGCGAAACCGTGACCGGCTCCCGTCCCAGGACTAGGGTCTTTTGGCCTCTCTGGCGGGCACGGAGTGGGCTCTTGCGGACCTGGAACGTCCCTCTATCAAGATCCTTGCAGCCAACGCTCATGGCAAGAACCTCCAGCCTCCGACAAAGTGGAGAGCACGATACCCGCAGACCATGAAGCTACACCACGCCCTCACGCTCCTGCTGAGCACCCTGACCGTCCTCTCCTTCGCGAGCCAGGAGGGCTCCTCGCGCACCCGAGCCACCTCTCGGCCGACGCAGCGGCAGGACGGAGCGAAGACGACCACCAACGCCCCGGACCAGGCCGGCCAGGACCTCCCGGGGGCCATTCCGGAGACGACCCTGGACGTGTTCGGTCGACGGAGGCAATCGTCGGAATCGAAGTCTCCCCAGGAGCTCCTCATCGGCGGCTGGGCGCTCGAGAGCATGAAGCTGCGCAAGGGGCCCACCTCGAGCCAAGGAGCCTCCGGGCTGCTCGTGGTCGGCCAGAACTTCCTCTCCCTCGAGCTCCACGGCAGCGGTGATCCCACCTCTCGCACCAACGGACTCGCGTTTCACATGTCCCTGGGCGGCGAGTACGTGCTCACGCCTGGCGGTGCCCTCAGCCTCCGCACGGTGATCGGCAGCTTCCAGGACACCAACAGCGACCAGCTTGCCTGGGAAGGGACGGGCAAGACGCGCGAGTTCAAGGCGGTGTTCAGCGAACGCCAGCTCGCCCTCTCATGGGGCGGCGGCGCCAACCAACTTCTCTTCAGTCGCCGAACCCCCACGATGAGTGGTCGGATCGACATCTTCGGCCGCCGGATCCAACCGTCCGCTGACGCCCCCTCCGAGGCCACCGACATCTTCGGTCGCGGACTCCCAGAGGAGCTTGGCGGGGAGAAAGACATCTTCGGCCGTCCCGTACCGAACTCGGAGAGCGGCAAGACCGGCACGGTGAAGGCCGGCGGCGACCGGCGTCGCTAGGCGTCGGTTAGCACTGGCTGAACCCGCAGGAGTGGCACATGACGCAGCCCTCCTCGAACGAGATCCCGCCCTCACACTGGGGGCACTTGACCTTGTAGCGCTCGGCGTCGCTCACCTTCGCACCCGACGAGCGCTTCTGGTTCGGGTCGCCTTCAAGCTCCTCAGCGGAAACGCGTCCGAGCAGGAGCGCCTCGAGGCCGTACTCGTCCTTGGCGGTCTTGTAGCGGCGCAGCGCAGTCGCGAGCCCGTCGGCGAGGGACATGATCCGTCCGTCCTTGGTCGGGACGGAGAGGCTCGAGCCAATGCCGGAGAGTTGGGAGACCGCTTTCTCAAGGCTGCCGTTGGAACGGAGCCAGAGCGAGAGGATGCGGCAGATGGCCTCGAGGTCTGAGTTGGCCACGTCGCCGCCCTTTCCGAGCTGCGCGAAGACCTCGCGCTCACGCCCGCTCAGGGGATCCACCGACACCTTCACGTGCATGTTGCCGAAGGGCGTCATTTGCCGGATCCGCAAGGACGGCATGATCTCCGGCAGCCGAACGGGGTCGAGCTGTGCTCCCCCTTGAAGGACTTCAGCGGCAGGAGTCGGGTGTGCGGTCCCGGCCCCCGCCGCGTCGGTCGCCATCCCTCCCATGGGACGGTCGGCGCTCTTGAGCGCCATGGGCTGCATGTCACGGCAGCCGTCGCGGTACACAGTGACACCTTTCACGCCCATGTCGATAGCCATGTCGTAGATCTGTCGAACATCCTCGACGCTAGCGGACTTGGGGAAGTTGATCGTCTTCGAGATCGACGCATCGCAGTGTCGCTGAAAAGCAGCCTGCATGCGCATGTGCCACTTGGGCGAGATGTCATGGGCCGTCACGAACAGGCGTTGGTCTGCCTCGGGCACGTCGTCGATATGCGCGAGCGTTCCGTCGACCAGAATCTTCTCCACGAGTTCGTCCGAGAAGTAACCCGCGGCCGCCGCCGCGCGCTCGAAGACCTCGTTGACCTCTCGCATGACGGTGGGCTTGCCGTCCGCGTCCTTCATGATCTGACGCTCGAACGCGAGGCTGAACATGGGCTCGATGCCGCCCGAGCATCCGGCGATGATGGAGATCGTCCCCGTCGGCGCGATCGTCGTCGTGTAGCTGTTCCTGAGGCGTCTTCCCTGGGCCTCGAACTCGGAACCTTCCCAGGCCCCGAAGACGCCGCGCTCCTCGGCCAACACCTCGGAGGCGACGTGCGACTCCTCGTTGAGCACCCTCATGATCTCCTCGCCGAAGGCGCAGGCCTCCTTGGAGTCATACGGCAGCCCGAGGGCGTAGAGGGCGTCGGCGAAGCCCATGACGCCGAGGCCGATGCGCCGGGTCGACCGAGACATCTCGGCGATCTCCCTCAGGGGATACTCGTTCACCTCGATGACGTCATCGAGGAAGCGCGTGCAGGTGTGGATGACCTCGCGGTAGGCCTCCCAGTGGAAGCTCGCGGTCGCGGTGCCCGTGGCATCGACGTCGCCAGGGATCACAAAACGGCCGAGGTTGATCGAGCCGAGATTGCAGGAGTCCCAGGCGTGCAGGGGCTGCTCCCCGCAGGGGTTGGTCGCCTCGATCTGCCCGACGTTCTTGATCGGGTTCGTGGCGTTGATCCGGTCGATGAAGACGATCCCGGGCTCCCCTGAGGCGTGGGCGTGCTCCACGATCGAGCTCCAGAGGTCGCCCACGGTGCAGGTTGACCCATCGCGCTCCAGCGGGCTCCATTCACCCGTGAGGGGATCGAGCACCTGGTGGGCAGCGCTCGGGTCCGCCCCCAGCTGCTCCATGAAGCGGTCCGTCACGGCCACGCTGACGTTGAAGTTGGTCAGCTTCGACCGGTCGTCCTTGCAGACAATGAAATCCGCGATGTCCGGGTGGTCCACCCGCAGGATGCCCATGTTCGCGCCCTTGCGGAACGCGCCCTGCTGGATGGAGTCCGACGCCTTGGAGAAGACGTCCATGAAGGTGAGGGGGCCAGCGCCCTGACCGCCTGTGCTCTTCACGAGGCGCCCGGCCGGGCGAACTCTTGAGAAGTTGAACCCCGTGCCGCCGCCGGCCTTCTGGATCAGGGCTGTCGCCTTGACGGACTCGTAGATGCCCTCCACCGAGTCCGGCACCGGGAGCACGAAGCACGCCGAGAGCATCCCGCTCCCGCGGCCCGCGTTGGTGAGGCAGGGGCTGTTCGGGAGGAACATCCGCTGGCTCATGAGCGTGTAGAAGTCCCTGGCGACCTCGAGGGCCTCCTCGGGCTCGGCGTCGAACTTCACCTCGGCTCCGGCGACCGTGCGCGCCACGCGCCAGAACATCTGGCGCGGCGTCTCGGCGAGTTCACCGTCCTCGCTGCGGATCAGGTAGCGGCGCTCCAGCACCTTGAGCGAGTTCTCCCCGAGGTCGGGGTCCGGGAGATCCGCGGGGGGATCGATGCCCCCAAGGAGCGCCCCGGCGTCCTCTGCGCCTCGCGTCTCACCGGCGGGCTCAGAGGTCCCGGCGCCGTCGGTGACGGCGCTCACTCCGGTTGCCTCGAGGTCGTGCTGGAGAAGGTCGGCTGCGTGCGGCTGCGTCGAGGTCACGTGGTGTGGACTGGGCTTGGGACTCTTCGTCAAAGTCGCCCCATCAGGCACGGGTGCCGACCTGTCCCCATGATTCTCGCCAGCCGCTTCCGTTGCAAGGGGGGGACTTCTTTCGCGTGCATCTAACGCGCGAGATGCTGGCGCTATCTGCGCCCAGGCCGGAGCCGAGCGAGCACCTTCTTGCTGATCGCTCGCACGTCCTCGATCCCGAGCGCGAGGGCCGCCCCCAGGTAGGCCCCGCCGCCGGCGCCGATGGCGAGGAAGAGCGCGAGGGCGGGCCCGAGGGCGCCTTCGAGCGTGCGCTCGACGGCGCCTGCAGCGACGCCCGAGACCACCGAGGCCGCCACCATCCTCGGCAGCGCACGCCTGAAGGGCACCTCGCTCTTCGGGAGCCCCAGTCGACGCGTGAGCCCAGGAAGTAGCATCGCGACGTTGAGGGCGCTGGTCACCGCCGTCGCCGCCGCGAGCCCTTCGACGTCCATGCCCAGCACCACCAGGAACAGCACGTTCAGGAGCCCGTTGAGCACGAGCATCGCGGCGGAGACCTTCACCGGTGTGGAAAAATCCCCAACCGAGTAATACGTGCGCGCCACGAGGCCCGTGGCGCCCGCCGGGACGATGGCGAAGCAGAGGGCCTTGAGCGCCCGGGTGGTCCGGTCCACGCCCTCCGGGCCGAAGGCGCCGTGCTCGAAGGAGACCTCCACCACCGGCCTGGCGAGGACGAACAGCCCCACCGCCGCGGGCAGGGCCACGGCGACGATGGCCAGGTGGGTGCGATCATGGAGCCTGCGCAGGGCCAGCAGCTCCCGCCGGTGCCCGAGCTGCTGGAGGGCCGGGAACACGGCGCTGGTGGCGGCGACGGCCACCAGGGCGAGGGGGAACTGCTGGACGCGGTTGGCGTAGTAGTGGGCGGTCGGACCGCCGTTGGAGAGCAAGCTCTCGGCCATCAGCCCGTCCACCATCACGTTGATCTGATAGACCGCCGCCCCGAGGGCCAGGGGCGCCGACCGGCGCAGGACCTCTCCAGGCCCGGGGGCGCCCTCCGGAAGGGCCCTGAGGCCCTCACGGCCGCCCAGGAGCCCGGCCTTGCGCAGCGCGGGCCACTGGACCACGAGCTGGACGAGGCCGGCCAACAACAGTCCCCAGGCCAGCCAGCGGGCCATGGCCACGTGGCGCTCCACCTGCCCCGCGCTCCCCACGCCCGGCTCCGACCCGTCCCCCCAGCCGAAGTGCCACGCGATCACCAGCAGCGTGGCGATCCAGGCGAGGTTCATGGCCGCCGGGGCGAACGCGGGCGCCCCGAACTTACCCCGCACGTGAAGGGCGCCGGTGACCAGCGCAGACAGGCAGACCAGCACCAGGAAGGGCATGACCCGGATGGTGAGATCGCGCACCGCGTCCGGGTCGGCCCCCAACCAGGCCCACTCTGTCCCCGGCAGCTGATCGGGAGCCATGGAGACCGCGGCCATGACCAGGAGGCTCAGGATGAAGGACACCACCATCATCAGCCCAAGCGTCTTGCGGAACAGGACCGCCCCCGCGCGCTCCCCGTGGCTCTCATCCACCTCGGTCAGAGCCGTCTGGAAGCTCGTGGCCAGGGCGCCCTCCCCGAGGAAGCGCCGGAACAGGTTGGGCACGCGGAACGCGGTCAGGAACGCGTCGAAGACGCCCGAGGTATCCCCGAAGAGCGCCGCCGCCAGCATCTCGCGCGCGTATCCGAGCACGCGGCTCACCAGCGTCAGGCTAGACACCAGCGCCGTGCGGAGCGCCAACCGACGGTGCCGGTCAGGCGGCCTGGAGGGCTCGGGGTGGGGGTCGATCTCGGGGCGTTCCAAGGGCGCGGACCTCGGTTGATCCCCGGTGCCCCCGCGCGCCCGACGGATCAGGAGCGCGGGGAGGTGCCGCCGAGGGAGGCGAGGACGCTGAAGGTATCGAGTCGCTGAGCGGGCACGCGACCGCCCGGATCAATTCCTGGTCACGGTCTCCCCCCGGCGACCGGGTGGCCTCACGGACAGAACGTGATCTCGAGGCCGTCCGAGAAGTTGAAGGCCGCGCCGCCGACGTCCCGGAGCCAGAACTGGAAGTTCCAGGTCTCGCCGTTGGCGATCAGGACCGGCAGCGAGGGAAAGTCCAGGGCGTAGGACGCCGCGCCAGCGGCGTCGGTCTGGACCACCGGGAGGCGCTGGAAGGCGCCGCCGATGCAGATCGAGCCGTTGCCGGCCGGGACCTGGTCCCGCCCTTGGCCGTAGAAGAACAGCCCGAAGCCCGACGGGTTCGCGTCGGCGACCGTCAGGGACAGCTGGTTCAAGGTGACGTCGGTGGACCCAGTGGCCCCCATGGTCGCGCCGGCGGTCCACTGGTTGGGGGACAGCACGCAGTAGTTCTCGGGCTGAGGGCAGCCCGGATCCGTGGCCTCCACGCGCACGTCGTCCACCGCCGCCTCGACGATGGAGCCGCTGCCGAGGTCCGACGCGACGAAGCGCACCCGCACCTGGTCGGACAGCGCCACGTACGCGCCGATGTCCACCGAGGCTTCGATCCACCCCCCGGTCGTTCCGGCCCCGGTGGGGCCCACGACCTCGGCGCTGGTCCAGCTCACGCCACCGTCGTCGGAGAGGTCCACGTTGAACACGTCCGCCCCGGGCGACGCGCCTTCGTCGTTCGAGTACCAGCGCACGTACCGCAGGGTGGCCGTCGCCGAGCCGTCGAGGTCGAAGAGGGGAGAGAACAGTGCCGTGCTCCCGCTATCCACGTCGTTCTCACCGAGGCCTCCGCCCAAGCTTCCCTGGCCCGTGAACCAGCAGCGAGTGCCAGGACTCGGCGAGTTGTCGTTCTCCGGCTGCGCGGCGGTCCCGATCGGGTCCGCCCGAGTCCACTCCCCCGTGGTCGCGTTGTTCGGTGACCCGATGGTCCAGCCCTGGTTGCCCGCCGCCTCGAAGTCGTAGGCCGCGACCACGCGCACGCCCACCGTCAGCTGGCCGTCGAGGACCTCGGCTCGGCCCCCCTCGGTGATGGTGACCGTGAAGTTCACGACCTCGCCTGAGGGCGCCGAGGGGTCGAGGAGCAGCTGGAGCGGAGCCGCGCCCGTCCCCGTGGTGAAGGACGGCACCGAGAGGGAAGACTGGGCTGTGGTCACCGTCGCAAACGGGCTCGAGGTGGCGAGGTCGATGGTCGCCGCCGCCGAGTCCCCGCGTCCGGAGTTGCGCACGAAGGCCGAGACGTCCACGGGCTCGCCCGGCTCGAAGGACCCATCCCCGTCGCCGGCATCCGTCAGCGTGACCGCCTCGGGCCGGAGCCAGGCGCCCGCCGCGAGCACGGTGCGGGCGAAGCTGGTGAGGTTCTCCTCCGCCAGGGGCACGATCCGGTTCTGCAGCGGCCAGAAGCCGTCGTTGCCGTTCCCGATCTCGGGGGTCCAGCCGTAGGTGCCCTTGACCCCGTACTCGTAGTCGAACGTGACGCCGTCCGCCTGGTAGAGGACGATCGAGGCTGGACCGTGGACGTAGCCGTTGTCTGCCACCGCGAGGTCGCCGATCTCACCGATTTCGTCCCAGTCGGGCGGGTACTGGGTCACGTAGCCCCACGGCGCGAGCCACAGGTCGGAGAAGGTGTGCACCGACAGGGAGGTCTCGAACTCCCGACTGTTGATGAATTGGACCATGGCCTGGACCTCCGGCTCGGACGCCGGCGCAGTCCCCCGATACGTCTCCGAAGAGCCGGATCCGCTGGAGCCCGATCCACCCCACTGGAAGGGGTAGTTCCGGTTGAGGTCCACCCCGGTGCTGCCGCCGTTGCTGCGGCGGTTCTTGCGCCACAGGCCGCCGCCGACGGGGTCGGTCAGGCGATTGAACTCGTAGCCGTCCGGGTTCACGCAGGGCACCACGTAGATCTCGCGCTCGTCGAGGAGATAGGTGGCCACGGGGTCGCTGCCGTACTCCTCGAGCAGGTAGCAGAGGAAGTAGAGGGTCGTCTGCATGCCCATGGGCTCGCGCGCATGGTGCAGCGCGTCGATGCGCATCTCCGGCTCGGGCTCATCCACGCCCGGGTTGTCGGACACCTTGACCATCCAGAGGTCTCGGCCCTGGAGTGACTGCCCGAGGGAGGACTTGGCGGAGACGAACTGGGGGTACGCCGCCGTGAGCTGGTCGAGGACCGAGACGACCTCGGCGAAGGTGTAGTACCCCGACATCGAGCCCTGCCCGTAGGGCGGGTTGAGCCACTGGCCGTACCCCACCCCCGCGTTGTCCTCGGCGGACCCGGCGGCCAGCCGCCGCGCGTAGTACCCCGCGAGGTCTTCGATGAGCACCTCCGGCGTGAGCCGCACCCCGCGGATCTGTTCCATCTGCTCGTCGGTGACCAGCAGGGTGGCCTCACCGCCCGCGAGGTCCACCGACACCAGGTCGAGGTCCAATCGCTGCAGCCGCAGGAGTCCCATGGGGTCCGAGCTCACCTTGACCAGGTGCTGGACCGTGCCCAAGCTCACCGGGACGGGAACCGCGGGGGCTGCGTCGAGGGGCGCGAGCTCAGGGCCGACGCCTCCCTGGGGCGTGATGGCAGGGGAGAGGGCGAGCAGGGAGGCGGTCAGGATGGCGATCGTCATAGGTGCTGGACGGCACGTCCAAGGGTTGGGTTCCTGCACAAGCATGGGAACGCGGAACCAATGGCGCAGCCGAGGACGCCTGCACCGACAGCGACGTCTCGAAACAGCGCCTCTCCCCGCTCCCCCTCACGCGGTCCCGGGCCATCACCCGCGAGCCCCCCCTGGGGATCAGCTGCCGCCGCGCGCCAGGGCTCTCGAGCTCGACGTCGCCCGGATCTCGTCCACCTCCAGGCGGAACGGGCCGGCCTTCTTGTCATAGACGTAGAACTCGAGCCCGCGGATCCGCTCCGGGGTGATCGTGCCGTCCATCCTGCGGCCGAAGAAGTGCCGCTCCATGTCCTCGATCCGGACGTCCACGGTCTGCCACTCGCCGTCCACCGTGGCGAAGCGCGTCCAGAAGGAGTCGCCTCCCATCCCGCTGGAGGTCCGAGCGCCGAAGATGTACGTCCGGCCGTCCCCCTTGACGCGCAGCTGGATCGTGTTCGCGCCGGCGAACGCCCCGTCCGCGACGCCGCAGCGGATGGAGGAGAAGCCCCCGTTGTTCTCGAGCGAGGTCACCCCCTCGAAGATCATCGCGCCCTCTGCCTGACGGATCCGGCCCGTGGACCGTCCCCCCATGACACCGTCGAGGACGGTGTCCCACCTGCGTGTCTCGGCTACGCCGCCGAAGCTGAAGACCACGCGGCCCGAGACGTCGACCTTTGGCGCGGGCCGAGGCAGCTCCCCGGCGAGCACCGCGTCGATGATGCCCCGGTACGCCCAGGCCAGCTCTCGTGCCCCGGCGGACCGGTTGGCCTCGCCCACCATCCCCAGGAGGACCTCACGCTCCCAGTCCAACAGGCCGAAGCCGCCCCCAAGCCGAAGGGCGTCGAGCGCCGTGGCGTAGACCGCACAGCAGCCCGCCTCGTCGCCATCGTTGAACAGCGCCACGCCCCGCTCCACCGCGCCCACGAGCAGCGCCTCGAGCGCGGACGACCGCGCGGGCGGCAGCAGAACGCGGTCGATCACGTGGATCACTCCGTTGCTCGCTCGCAGGTCGGCGGCCTCCACCGCTGCCCCGTCGACGATCACCCGCCCGAGCGCCGCCTGTGCGGCGAGGCGGGTCCCGGCGAGGGTCTCAAGCCCACCTGCCTGGACCACGTCCTCCGCGAGCACCTCTCCAGCCACCACGTGGTGCAGGAGGATGCGGGTCAGCTGCGGCCGGCCGCGCTCCGTGAGGAGCTCCTTCAGGGTGTCCTCCCCCAAGGCCGCAAACGCAGCATCGGTGGGCGCGAAGACGGTGAGCGGGCCCTCGCCAGAGAGCGCGTCCACGAGCCCCGCGGCCTCGACCGCGGCGACCAAGGTCGTGAAGTTCCCGGCGCCCACCGCGAGGTCCACCAGGGTCCCGCCGTCCTGCGGGCGTGCCTGAGTCGTGAGCATGAGGAGGCCTGAGAGGCCGAGGGTCGCGAGGGTCTGATTCATGGCTGCCGTCTGGAGATCGGGAGGAGTGGCGGGACCGCAGGGTCCAAAGACGACCCCTGGATGGATCGCTCCCGCCAGATCGCCGTTCGGCGATCCACGCCCCCCGGATTCACAGCCAACCAGGATCGAACAGCCCGCCGCTGGCGTCCAACAGGCCACCTGGGCCGGAGCAGCGCCGCGCGCCGCCTCCACCCGCTCGCCGTGATCCCACCTGGAGACCCCAAGAGTGGGCCCTGTCCCTTGCTGGACCGAGTCGCCGTCGCCCCTTCAATCGAAGGACTGCGCCCAGCTGACGTCCCCAAAGCGGACGCGGAAGTCCCAGCTGAAGGCATCGCCGGCGCTCGTCTGCCCCGGGGCCATGACCACCCAGATCACATC
This sequence comes from uncultured bacterium, assembly GCA_938083085.1. Taxonomy (GTDB): domain Bacteria; phylum Planctomycetota; class UBA1135; order UBA1135; genus Saltatorellus. Next base: position 137,273 of record CALLKX010000012.1, on the reverse strand, counting down.
CCCCGGCTCCATCCAGGTCGGCCCACTGGTCAAGTTGGGCGGCCCTGAGGCGGGCAGGGTCTGCTCGAACAGCGTCGTCGCCGCCCCGCCGGCCCCATGGCCGAGGAGCACCCGGCAGATCAACTCCGTTCCGCCGACGGCGCCCGAAGAGAGTCCCTCCACCAGGTAGAAGCCGGCCGCCTTCACCGTGTACCCCGCCGCCACGACGCCCTGCTCCGCGCCCGCCGGCGACTCAAGGACCCCGCGACCGGGTCGTCCGACGCCGTTGGCGATCCAACCATCCTCCGGAGTCCGGCCTGCGTAGCGTCGACTCAGGGCGTCCCAGGAGAGGGCCACGAACTCGTCCGCTTCGAGGGCTCCACCGATGTCGTTGCGCCGCAGGAACCAACCGTCAGGGGGCGACCCCGGCCGAAAGAGATCCGAGGACGCAGCGACCGTTCGCGGTGACCCGCCGACGACCGTGAACTGACGTGACACCGTCGCGCCACCCGCGGGGGTCGCGTCGAGCCTGTAGCTGCCCGGCACCAGATCGAACCCCACGCCCCCCGGGCCGAAGAGCCTGTAGGGGCCGTGGGAGAGGGTGGTTCGGCGGAGCTCAACGGGGGCGCCCGCACCAAGGCCTGAGAGCACCAATTCCACATCACCCTGGGCCGCGTCGAGGTCGACCCGAAGGTCCACCACCGCGGTCCCAACCTGCACGGGGTCCAGCTGCTGGCCGGGCTCCAGAGCGCCAATGACACGCTCATCGGAGAGCACAGAGAACGCGCGCACCTCCGCTGCCCGGCTCCCCCAACGCTCGAGCAGCCAGCGATCCACGAGGACCGGCGAGCCATCGAATGGCCGAGGCTCATCCGGGCGCGGACGGGGCGTGCTGCCGGCGTCGACGAGTCCATTGGGGATGGCCCCACCAATTCTCGCCGGGGGCTGGGAGGGCTGGCGTCGCGGATCACGGAGAGCAGCGAGTCCCGGCCGGTACGTGAGCGCCTCTAGCCCCAGCCCGCCGGAGGCGCCTGCGGTGTGGCAGCTGAGGCAGAAGAGATTCGCGCTGGAGTCAGGGCGCGGTCGATCCTGGAAGATCGGCCCCTCGGGGAAGTGCACCGCCGTCCGCAGGTGGCGCGCGCCCGCGGGAATCGAGGCCCGGTGAACGCCGAGGTCGCGCGAGGCGTCCACGAAGGACACATAGCGATCCTCCGACAGCTCCCCGCGACGCCGCAACGCCTCGCTGAGCTCTTCGTGAGCCCAGGCGGGGAAGAGCGAGGCCACCCTGTCCATCCAACGCGACGACTGCGGATTGGCGGGGAAGCCGATCAGCGTGCCGCGCGCGTGGTTGGACGCAGACTCGGGGTCGACGTCGTGCGCCAGGACCTTGAATTCGTCGACCCAGCCCCTCAGCGAATGCGACCCACCGGCAACGGCCCCGCCAACGGTGATGGCACCGGCCGACGCGAGGGGCTGGAAGATGGAACGAGTTGGATCCTGCCAGCGGTCCAACGGGAAGCCGTCCAGAAGCAGCGTGACGCGCCGGCCCAACCGCTCAATACGCAGGCCAACGTGGGTCCAGGCGCCCTCGCGGAAGAAGCCGTGGAGCTCGGGAGCCTGAGCACCGTCGGGCAAGAAGCTGACCTCCGCGGGCAAGAGGATCCGGTGCAGCACGCGATCACCGAACACGTACTGGAGGGACGAGCGTCCGAGCAACTCGAGCGACGTGCCGTCAGGGAACGTGACCAGAGGCCGTCGCTCGCCGTCATCCGCGAAGCGGCAGTCCACGAAGAGCCCGACATAGAAGGCCTCGGGCGAAGGCGGTCCCGGCTGGACCCGACTTGGCGCGTCGAAGCGCAAGCTGAGGCCCCCGTCCAGCCACAGCCCGCGGCCGCGTACGCCACCCAGGGCAGCCGGCTCCAAGCGCCCGCCGAAGCCCCCCGAGCCGACCAGCTCCCCAAAGGGGGGCAGACGCCACGCGTCGAGGTTCGTCGCGGCGTTCTGAAGTTGCACCGGGAGGTCAAACGCGCGCGTGACCGGGTTCCAGCCGGAGCGGTGCTCGAGATCGTTGAAGCCGGGGCCGGAGAGATCCGGGAGGGTGAGCCTGCCGTTCATCTCCGCCACGATGAGCGCACCGGGGTCGAGGAAGTCGTCGAAGGCCACCTCGTCGGTGTGTTTGCCGTTTTGGACGTGCCACACGACGTCCCGCAGGAGCAGCGGACGCAGGCGATCGGCGATATGCAGCTTGCTCTCGGTGGACTCGATCACCGAGCTGTTCCCATTGACCCCCGAGGGCAGGCCAGGGGTCTCCGACGCTCGACCGTAACCGAGCCGGACCCATCCGCTGGATGGGTCCACCGAGGGAACCCCGGTCCCCTCGAACAGGCGCACCAGTCGCTGCTGCGGCCCGACGTTGTAGGGCGCCCCGCCGTATGAACTCGCCTCGGAGTGACCGATCGCGAAGTCCATGTCGTTCAGGAGTCCGTCGAGCAGGACGGTCTTGCCTCGGGTCCAGAGGCCCGCCACCGCCACCCCCTGGAAGGTCCGGCTCGACTCGGCCCCCCAGCGCTGCCTCGGATCGCCAGGGACGCCCACGGCCTCGTAGCGAGTCTGGGTCCACTCCGCAGCGCTCCGCGGGTCGCGGTTGGGGAACTGTGGGTTGGGGTCCTGCAGGTGCAGGGTGTCGCCGATGGTCGTGTAGAAGAGGTTCCGCGCGCCCCGATCGATCCAGGGATAGGCGCCGCCGAGGTCTTCCCAGTCCGGCACCACCTGCCCATCGGGTGCGCGGAACGGGAACTGCGCGAAGCCGAAGCCACCCAGTTCCATGGGCCCGTTCAGCCGCGGGTCATGGGGAGCGTGACTGATCGGGAACACCTCGGTCCAGAAGGCCGGATTGGCGCTTCCGCGGGTCCCTGCGGGGTCCTCGTAGTAGGAGTAGACGATGTCCGCCGCCCCCGGCCCGGACGGGGTCGGGAGGTCACTGGAGCGAATCCGCATGACGAGCAGGCGGCCGTCACCGGCGATCATCGGCTCGAAGCCGCCGCCGGAGTGAAAGGCGCCCGCGGCGAGCTCGGAGAAGTTCGGCCCCGCGATGGTGGGTCCCTCCACCTCGATGGCCGCGATGTGGGCGCCCGCCGTCTTTGGCGCGGCGACCTCGATGGCGAGCGGCGTCATGAACAGCTGCAGGCTGCCGCCGGGTCCCCGCGTGGTCACCACGGCCTTGACCTGGTAGCGGTCCCGCCCGGAAGGCGTGCGGGTCGGGAGCGCCTCGTCCCAGAAGCAGCTCTGAATGATCTCACGCCCCGTGCCGGCGGCGAGAATCTGCGCCTGCGTGACCGGATCACCGCCCACGTAGGCCCAGCCTGTCCACCGTAGGTTCGACTCACCGGCGGGCTGCAGCATGAGAGGCGCGCCCCCGCCCCGGCGACGGAGCTTCTCCGGAGTGAAGAGGGTGAAGCGCGGCGCCCGCGCCACCGTCATGGCCAGGCGGCCATCCTGCGAGGTCCGGAAGGCCGGCAGGTGAGGTCGCTGGAAGCGGGGGTCGTGGTCCTGCTCCAGCGGGCCCCCCTCGTCGAGGACCCCTGTCACCTCCCGCCAGATCGAGGGCCGCTCGGGCAGCGCCTGCCCGGGCAACAGGGAGATCAGCTGGGATGAGAGCAGCGCGACCGCCCCAATCGTCTTCCGGCTCACCATCACCGAGGTCACCACGGCGCAGCTCAGCGGGACATCGCCTCGAGGAAGGCCACGAGCTGCGCGGCCTCTTCGTCGGTCAGCTCGATCTTGCCCATGCGGTCGGAGAGGTGGGGGTTCGCGTTGCCGCCGTCGCGGTAGAACTCGACCACCTCGGCGAGAGTCCCAAGGCTCCCGTCGTGCATGTAGGGCGCCGTCTTGGTCAACATGCGGAGTCCGGGGGTTCGGAAGCGCCCCTGGTCCCCGTCCTCGCCGGTGATCGCGAACCGGCCCGGCTCCGGCACACCTTCGATGGCGCCGACGCCGGTGTTGTGGAACGACTCGTCGCTGAAGTTCGGGCCGTTATGGCACCGCCAGCAGCGGCCGCGGCCCTCGTAGATCCAGAGTCCCGCCTCCTCATCGGCCGAGAGGGCCTCGACGTCTCCGTCGCGGAAGCGGTCCACCGGGGAATCGCCAGCCGTCAGCCCGCGGACAAAGCCAGCCAGCGCCGCGGCGAGGGCCGCGTCGTCCACCTCTCGCCCGAAGGCCTTCTGGAACTCCGCCGCGTAGGACGGGTCGCTCGAGAGGCGGTTCACCGCCGCAGCCTTGCCCAGCCCCATCTCCTCGGGGTTCTCGATCGGCATGAGGACCTGATCCTCGAGGGTCGCCGCCCGGCCGTCCCAAAGGACCTTCTCGCTGAGCCCCTTGTTGAGGAGCGAGGGGGCGTTGCGAAGGGTCAGGTAGCCCTCGATCCCGCGAGAGAGCTTGCGGTTGTCCGCGAAGCCGAGCTCGGGCTGATGGCAAGACGCACAGGACACCGATCGGAGCGGGGACAGGACCGGGTCGAAGAAGAGCCGGCGGCCCAGGTCGAAGACCTCCTGGGAGGCCCCGAACCCCTCCGCGAGCTCTTCCACGCCGAGGGGCGCGGTCCGCACGAAGGGGGTCGGGAGGGAGTCCCGTGGGATCAGAGGGGGGGCTTCGTCGTCCTGCGCGAGCTGCGCCGCGACGAGGACTGGCAGGAGGGCCAGCCAGCCGAGGCGCCCCGCTCTGATTCCACGGTCTCCCATATCTCGCTACTTGTCCTTGGCCTTGGCCTTGGCGAGGAGATCGGCGACGACCGCGTCGATCTCGGTGCCGCTGTGGCCGCGGTAGGCGATGGTGCCGTCGGTATCGAGCACGAGATAGGTGGGATAGCCCCGGACCTTGTAGAGGTCCGAGATCGGCGTCATGGCCTGGCCCTGGAAGGCGCTCAGCCAGGTGAGGCCGAACTCCTTGACGCCTTCGTGGTAGGCGTCTGGCTCGTCGCCAGTGTTGATTCCGATGAGTGCGAAGGGGTCGTTTTCGTGACGCTCAACGAGCGTCTTAAGGTGCGGCATGCCGCGCCTGCAGGGGGGTCACCAGAACCCGTAGAAATCGAGGGCCACGACCTTGCCGCGGTAGTCCTCGATGGAGAACTGGAAGCCGTCGATCGTCTCGCCCACGAAGGTGGGAGCGACCTTGCCGACCTCGGAGTCCTCGGGGGTTGCCTTGGAGGCGCGGGCGGCGGTGCCGTACACGGTGTTCGAGTACTTCTCGCCGATCTCGGCCATCAGCTTCTCGGCCCGAGCGGGGTCGCTGTCCGCGAGGATGTTGGCTGCGAAGAACAGCGAGGCGGCCTTGGCGTTGTCCGACTTGGCGGTCTTGGCCGCCTTGTCGAGCATGGCCACCGTCTCGTCTGCCCCGACGTACTTCTTGTTGGCCGCGAGGCTCTTGACGGCGCTCGTGAACCACTCGGCGTCCGCGTGGTTGTCGATGATCGACTTGAACAGCGGCGTGAGCACTGCGCCGCGCTCCTTCGAGCGGACGTCGCGGTTCTCCTTGATGTGCTCCACGAGCCAGAGCGTCGCGCGGCCCTCGCCGGCCTTGGACATGGCCTCGAAGCGCGGCCAGTAGAGCTTGATCGGGGAGTTCGCCCGGAGCTCGCGGCGCTGCGCCTTGTCGGCGGCCTTGAGCTCCTTGGTGTACTCAACGAGCGCCGTGTCGAATTCCTCGTCGAGGGCGGTGAAGTCGTCGATGGAGGGCGCGGCTGCCATGGCAGCGGGCGCCTCCCCGACGACGGGGTTGGCCGCGTAGGCGACCATGGGAATCAGAGCGATTCCCAGGATGGACTTGAATCTCATGGGTGGTTATCTCGGAAGGTACGTGCCTTCCGAGAGTACCCAAATCGACCGTTCCCGTCGGCACCGAGCGCCGATGTCGATCGGCGCAAGTAGGGATTATGTAGCCCCCGAGGCCCTCAGAGGCGCGCCGCGGCCAGGCGATTGACGAGCTTGCCGTCGATGACGTCCCGGTGACTGGCCATGACGGCCTTCATCACCTTGCCGATGTCGCACTTCTCAGTGGCCCCGGTGTCCGCGATCGCCTGCTCGACGATGGCGGCGGTCGCGGCCTCGTCCAGCATCTGCGGCAGGTAGCCCTCGAGGACGGCGATCTCCGACTCCTCCTTCTCGGCGAGGTCCAGGCGGTCTGCAGCTCGGTACTGCTCGGCGCTGTCCTTGCGCGACTTCACGCCGCGTCGGACCACCGCCATGACGGCGGCCTCATCAAGATCGGAGCCTCGCTCGATGCGCTCGTTCTTCATGGCCGCGATGAGCATCCGCAGGGTGTCCCGGCGGAGCGTATCGCCAGCCTTCATGGCCGCCTTGAGGTGGTCGCTGATGGTCTTCTCGAGGGACATATCAGTCCTCCGCAGGGGTTTCAGGGTCGCTTCCATCGCCGGCCTCGGGACCAGCCGCGTCATCGTCGACCGCCTCGTTCGAGGTGGTCTCGCCAGACTCGGCCTCACCGGATCCGGCCTCAATGGGGCTCGCATCCCCCTCAGCACCCTCGCCTTCCTCGTCGACGAATCGCTCGAGGTCAGCGCTGGAGATGATCTCCACCGACACGAGGCTGTCACCGTCCTTGAGGTTGACCAGGCGAACACCCTGGGTGTTGCGCCCCACCGTTGAGATGTCCGCGATGGCGGTCCGCACGATCATCCCGCTCTCGGTGATGAACATCGCCTCGTCCTCCTCGCGGCAGAACTTGGCCGTGATGACCTTGCCGTTGCGCTCGGTGGTCCGGATGTCGATGACGCCCTGGCCCCCGCGCCCCTTGATGGGGTAGTCCGAGAGCTGGGTCCGCTTGCCATAGCCGTTGACCGAGGCGGTGAGCAGGAACGCGTCCGGCTCGGCCACGACCATGCCGACGACCTGGTCGTCGCCCAGGAGCTTGGCGCCCTTGACGCCTCGCGACGAGCGGCCCATGGCCCGCACTCCGGATTCATCGAAGCGGATCGTGCGACCGGCCGCCATGGAGAGCATGACGGTGTCGCCCGGGCTGGCCAGGCGGACCGAGACGACCTCGTCGTCCTCGTCCACGAGGATGGCGCGGATGCCGCCCTTCTTCGGGCGGGAGTAAGCCTCCAGCTTCGTCTTCTTGACCACGCCGTTGCGGGTGGCGAAGACGATGAAGCGCTCCTCGTCGAACTCCGGAACGCGGAGGATCGTGTGGATCTCCTCACCGTCACGCAGCTTGAGCAGGTTTGTGATGGCTCGGCCCTTGGAGCTCCGACCAGCCTCGGGCACCTGGAAGCCCTTCTTCCAGAAGACCTGGCCGTAGTTCGAGAAGAACAGCAGGTAGTCGTGGGTCGAGGTCACGAACAGCGACTTGAGGACGTCGCCCTCCTTGGCCTCCGAACCACGGACACCTCGTCCGCCGCGCGCCTGGGTGCGGTACGTGTCCAGCGGCGTGCGCTTGACGTAGCCGTCCCGGGAGAACGTGACCACCGTGAGGTCCTCGGTGATGAGGTCAGCGATGTCGATGCTGCCGTCCACCTCCTCGAGGCTGATCTTGGTGCGGCGCTCGTCGCCGTACTTCTCCACCACCTCGATGAGGTCGTCGCGGATCATCTCGGTGACGCGCTCGGCACGCTCGAGGATGTCCTTGAGGTCCGCGATCCGCGCCATCAACTCCGCGTGCTCGGCCTCGAGCTTGTCCCGCTCGAGCCCGGTCAGGGAGCCCAGGCGCAGGTCCACGATGGCCTGGCTCTGGCGCTCGGAGAGGCTGAACTCGGCGGCGATGGCCTTCTTGGCCGTGTCGCGGTCGGCCGAGCCACGGATGATCTCGATCACCCGGTCGATGTTGTCCACCGCGATCCGCAGACCGTCGACGATGTGCTTGCGCTCCTCGGCCTTCCGCAGGAGGTACTTCGTGCGGCGCCGGATGACGTCGCGGCGATGCACCAGCCAGGCGCTCATCAGCTCGCGCAGCGAGAGCGTGCGCGGCTGGCGGCGGTCGATGGCCAGGTTGATGATCGAGTAGGTGCTCTGGAGCGGCGTGAACTTCCAGAGCAGGTTGAGGACCACATGGGGGTCCTCGCCCTTCTTGATCTTCACCACCAGCCGCATGCCGTCGCGGCTGGAGTAGTCCGTCACGTCGGAGATGCCGGTGATCCGGCCGTCCTTCACGACCTGGACGATCTTGGCGATGATCCCGGAGTCCTGGCCGCCCTTCTTGGTCTGGTAGGGGATCTCGGTGAAGACGATCTCCTCCCGGTTCTTCTCCTCCTCGATGTGGTACTTCGCCCGCACCCGGACGAGCCCCCGTCCCGTGCGATAGGCCTGGACGATTCCGCTGCGGCCCATGATGGTGCCGCCCGTGGGGAAGTCCGGTCCGGGGACGAGGCTGAAGAGCTCCTCCTCCGAGAGTTCAGGGTCGTCCAGCAAGGCGATCAGGCCGGCGCCGATCTCCCGCAGGTTATGCGGCGGCAGGCTGGTCGCCATGCCCACGGCGATACCGTCCGATCCGTTGCAGAGCAGGTTCGGGAAGCGCGAGGGCAGCACCGTGGGCTGCATGCGCGTCTCGTCGTAGTTCGCTTCGAAGTCGACGGTCTCCTTGTCCAGATCGGACAGGACCTCCATCGTGATCCCCGCCATGCGCGCCTCCGTGTAACGCATGGCCGCCGGCGGGTCCGCGTCGATGGACCCGAAGTTGCCCTGACCGTCCACCAGCGGATAGCGCAGCGAGAAGTCCTGGGCCATGCGGACCAGGGTCGGATAGATCACCGACTCTCCGTGCGGGTGGTAGTTACCGGACGTGTCACCCGCGACCTTGGCGCACTTCCTGTACTTGGCCCGGGGGCTCAGGTTCAGGTCGTTCATCGCGACGAGGATGCGTCGCTGCGAGGGCTTGAGGCCGTCGCGAACGTCGGGGAGGGCGCGCGAGTGGATGACCGAAAGGGCGTACGTAAGGTACGACTCTTTCATCTCACGCTCGATGGAGCGCGGGGTCGTGTTGCCCCCGAACTGGGGTGCTTCCGTGTCGGTCATTGGTGGTCCCGGGAGAGTGTCTCCCCGTCCCCTTCGGGCGCGGCGGAGATGGCGGGCTGGCGGGCCCCATCAGCGGGACCCAGCGAGGGGGCTATTATCTGCCCTGGAGGGGTGCGCGGCTAGGCCTAGAGGCCATTCCATGGCCGTTCTGAGGTGATTTGGCGCCCGCCGTGGGGGTGCACTGGGCCCACCGAGACGGCGCCTCCGCAGGGCGACCGGGGCCCTCCCCGGCGACGAGGCTCCCTGGCGACTTCAGATCGCCCGGAGCGGAGCGTCCCGGAGGTCCCCGGGGAGCATCAACCCGACCTCGGTGGCAACCCCGTCCAGCCCCTCGAGCCCGACGGCCTCGAAGGGCTGAGCCTCGACGTCAACGTCCTTCGGGGCGCTCTCCCAGAGGTGCCAGGCCTCGCCCGACGCCCAGCCCGGGAGGACAATCTCGCCGCCTGGCCTGAGCTTGTCGGTGGTGGCCAGCAGCGTCGTGATGACCCCGAGGTCTCGCGCCCGCTCCACGAGGGCTCCGGTCCCCACGCGGCCGAGGAACTCCACGGTGCCCAGGGCATCGGACCCCAGCCAGACTCGGTCTGCGCGACGAACGGCGGCGACGAGGGCCGCGTCGTAGACAAAGCGGACCTTGATCCCGCTCGCCACCAGCCGGCGGGCCAGCCGCCGACCGCCAAGGTCAGGACCCCCCTCCGAGACGATAACCTCTGGCCCGAGGCCCCTGGCCTGCACCAGCTCGAGGCCCCTGGCGACGGTCTCCGACCACCCGTGCACGAGGAAGACCTCTCCTCCCTCGATCGCCGCCGGACCCTCCAACATGGGGCGCGCGCAGTCTGCTCGGTCCGGGAGACGGAGGCGGGGACGCTCGGCGGCGTCCTCCCAGCCCGGCCCCGCCAGGGTCTCGGCGGTCTCCAGCCAGAGGGCGCATTCCGCCGCCAGGGCCTCGCGCAGCTCGGGCCCGCCGTCCTCTTGGATCTGGGCCCTCACGTGCTCGAGGGAGGCGCGAAAGCGGTCCACGGGGGCCCGCCAGCCCTGGGACTCGAGGAACACCTCGAGGCCTTGCTGGAGGACAGCGCCCACCCCTGCGTCCGCGCAGGAGGACTCCACCAACCACCCGTGACAGGTCCGCGCGGCGCGTCGGACCACGTCGGCGGCGGAGGCTGCCCGGTCCTCCACCAGGGAGCCCAGTCGCTCCGCGAGGGGCTCACCCGACTCGGCCTGGGGGATGCCGGCAGACGGCGGGGTCCATTCGAAGGTCGAGAGGGGCGAAGACGGGTCAATCATGGCGGCGGTCCGCGATTCTCACCGGGCGTCTCCGGACGGGCAAGGTGATTCCCCTCACCCTGGAAGGTGAGGCGCCAGGCAGCGGTCTCTGTCAGGATGCGCCCATGTCGACCCACGAAACCACCTCCCTGGACGCCATCGGGCCCGCGCTCGGCCGCGTCTCCAGCGGGCTCTTCATCGTCACCACGCGGGACGAATCCGGCGCGCCCCTTGGCTTCCTCGGCTCGTTCGTCCAGCAGGTCGCCCTCTCTCCGCCCACGGTCTGCGTGGCCATCGGCGCAGACCGCGAGCATCTCACCCAGGTGCGGCGGCAGGGGCGCTTCGGCGTCTCGGTCCTCGGCGACGAGGACAAGGGGCTGATGAAGCCGTTCTTCAAGGGGCCCGACGACGGCTCCCCCTTCGACGACGTGGAGCACCGCGCAGCCCCCGGCGGTACGCCGGTCCTCGCCGACGCGCTCGCTTGGCTGGAGTGCCGCGTGACTGGCGAGCACAACGCGGGGGACCACGTGGTGGTCTTCGGCGTGGTCGAGGCTGGCTCGCTGCAAGGGGACGCGGCGCCACTCACCCACACCCGCAAGAACGGGCTGCGCTACTCCTGAGCGCCGAGTGCGGCCCCCAGTGCCGCCCTGAGCCGGGGCGCCCACTCACCGCCCATGCTCTCCGCTTCGGCGAGCGCGCCAGCCCCGTCACCGTCCCGCGCACGCTCCAGGGCGTCCACCATCGCGCGGACCCCTTCGACGTCCCTCAGTTCAGCCAGCTGCGCCAGGGCCCAGGAGCGGTCCAGCTGCCGCGCCTGGAGCGCCACCTGGAGCGCCTCCGCGACCGCGACCTTGGTGTCGTCGGGGAGCGCCAGCGCGGCGACCACCAGCGGCCCAAGCTCCTGCACGTCCTCGGCGGCGAGGCCCGGCAAGGTGGCCTGGGCCGCCGCGTACTCACCGCGAGCCAGGTGCACCACGGTCCGATCGGCGGGGAAGTCGGCGGAGAGCGAGAGCCCCTGGAGGAGCAGGCCCACCAGGGCTGCAGCCAGCCCCGCCGCCCGCAGGCGGCTCATCTGCCCCTTGAAGCTGGTTCGGAAGCCCTCGTCGGAGAGGGATCGCTCGAGGAAGGCCACACGGTGCGAGGGGCTAAAGTGGCGCCAGCTTGCCACGTCTCGGACCCGACCTCCGACTCGGTCGAGCGCGCTCACGAGCGCAGCCAGATCACCCTGAACCTCGAGACTGAAGAGGTCCGCCTCGAGCTCGAAGCGGCGTGACAGCCACCCGAACCCCACGTACCAGACCCCGAGCAGGCCAAGGCCCACCGCGCCCTGGAGCCAGATCGACTGCCCCTCGAGCGCCTCACGGAACAGCGTGTCCCCGAGGAACACCAGCGCGCAGAGCCACGCGATGAAGGCCCCCACGTGGCGACAGCGCGCGTGGCCGATCTCGTGGGCGTAGACCGCGCCCAGCTCGCGCATGTTGAGCAGCGAGAGCAGGTGGTCCGAGAAGAGCACGGCCCGCCCCCGCTCACGGAACCCGACGATGGCCGCGTTCGCCATCAAGTCACCGGTCCGCCACACCAGGAGCCGCCCCGGCTCGAACCCCGCACGCTCCGCGACCACGTCCAGCGCCTCACGGCGCGCGTCGGCGGGGAACGGGTGGGTGTCCCAGGACCAGGTCAGCAAGCGCGGCAGGAGAGCCCCAAGCGACGCCACCATCAGCACGGTGAAGGCGAAGGACGCCAGCCCCACGTACTGGACCTCGGTCCGGAGCCAGTGGCTCTGCCCCACCGCGATGCTGAAGAGGATGAACAGCCCGATGGGAGCACAGCTGGCGAGCAGGAGGCGCGCGTGGAAGCGCCGCAGATGCTGGCGCACCAGCGGGGTGCCACCGTGGACCCGCGCCGTGGCCTGGATCGCAGAGAGCTCGAAGAGGACGAAGGGCGCCAGGGCCAGCAGCAGGCCGAGGTCCGGCCAGGCGTCCAGGTCCAGCGCGAGGCCCGTCCACCACCGGATCGACCCCAGCCAGTTGGCGCCGAGGACCAGAAGCGCGTAGCCCATCCACCCCGACGCGGCCAGGAGCCGCTCGAGGCGCCGAGCCCGGACCGTCTGACCAGCGATCGAAGCCCGGCGCGCGGCGGCCCCGATCACGTGGGGCAAGAGGAGTCCAATGAGCAGCGCCTCCGGGCGCGGCTCACTCGCCCCGACCCCCGCCTGCGCGAGGGTGAGCGCGACGAGCGCAGCGAGGACGGAGAAGAGGGGGCCCATGAGGCTCGGAATGTAGGTTCAGCCTCCTCCGAGGAGCACCTACAGACGGTCGAGGATCTTCCGGGTGTTCTTGAAGTGGAGCTTGGCGGCGCCCTGCAGCGCCTCCTCCCCCTGCTCCTCCACCAGGCGACGCCCCACCGCATCAGTGGGGGCGCCCGCGCCCTTGTGCAGGGGCATCCCGAAGTCCTCCGAGAGCTCCGCGAGCCCGAGCAGGAACTCCTGACGGGCGATGATGCTCGCGGCGGCGACGGCGGCGTGGCGCTCGGCGCGCGGCACCTCGGTGAGCCGGATCTTCAGGGGCTCCAGGCGCTCGCGGACGAGCCCGCGGCGCTCGAACTGGTCCACGAGCACGTTCTCCCCGGGCTGCGCCAGCTGCCCGATCACCTCCGCGTGGAGGTCCGCCAGCATCGGGTTGAGGGCGGGATAATCGGGGTAGATCGCGTTGTACTCGTTGGGGTCCACCCGCCGGACCGCGAACTCCACCTCGTCGCGGAGCTGGGCGCCGAGCTTCAGCGCGCGACTGTCGGTGAGGGTCTTGGAGTCCGCCGCGCCCAGGGCCGTGAGCCGCTCCAGCATGTCCCCGTCCGCTCGCACGGCGGCGACCACCAGGGGCCCGAAGTAGTCGCCCTTGCCGGCCTCATCGCTCCCCGTCACCGGGGGGTCGAGGTCCAGGGGGGCATCCTCTCGCGCGGACTTTCGGGCCTTTGGCGCCGCCGACGCCCCGGGGTCGAGGTCGGTCCAGCGGGCCACGAAGGCCGCCGGATCCCCGCCTTGAACCACGAACTTGCCCGAGGAATACAGGGTGGCCACGACGCCCTCCCCCTTCGCGCGGAACTCCGCGTAGGGCACCGTCCCGTACTCGAAGCTGCCGGCGGAGAGCCGCGCCCGGAGAGCGGCGAACTGGCCCCGGGGGACCTTGGTCACGAACGTGTCTTGGGCCATCGCTCGAAGGACCATACGTTGGCGACATGACCGAGCACGAACCCCGGGGCCCCGAAGTCTTCGCGACCGACGTCGATGGCGCCGCTGTGACCGAGCGGTCTCCGCAGCTGGTGGAGACGCCGCAGGGCAAGCTGGCCCTGGTGCGGGACGGAGAGCGGGTCGTGGCCATCGACGCCTGGTGCCCCCACCTCGACGGACCGCTCTGGGAAGGCTCCAGCGCGGGGGGAGAGATCGCATGCCCCTGGCATCGCTGGCGCTACTCCCTGGACACGGGGCGCTGCACCTGGGCGCCAAAGGGCGACGCTGAGGAGGCCGCGGAGACGTCGATCGAGGTCTACCCAACAGCCCTGGACCCCCAGGGGCGGATCCAGGTGATGCTCGGGGACCAGCCCGGGTGACCCCCGCTGGCGAGCGGGCCGTACGTTGGACGGTCCCCCGAGGGCTCCTGCCCACTACACTCTTCGCGTGAACCGGCGGCATGGGTCGCCGATCGAGCACCCCCTTCCCCATCACGCACGGCGCGGCGCGCGCCCAGGTCGCACCCCATGGGCCCCCTCAAATCCATCCTCGACGCGATCGGCTGCACGCCGCTGGTTGAGCTCCAGAAGGTCGGCAAAGAGACCGGCTGCCGCTTTCTGGTGAAGTGCGAGTTCATGAACGCCGGCGGCTCCATCAAGGACCGCATCGGCCGGCGCATGGTGCTCGAGGCAGAGAAGTCCGGCCGCATCACGCCCGGGGACACGCTCATCGAGCCCACCTCAGGGAACACCGGGATCGGCATGGCGCTCGCTGCGGCCGTGCGCGGCTATCGGATGATCATCACGATGCCGGAGAAGATGAGCCGCGAGAAGCAGGTCGTTCTCGAGGCGCTCGGAGCGGAGATCATCCGCACCCCGAACGATGCCGCATGGGACGACCCCGAGAGCCACATCGGTGTCGCCAAGCAGCTCCAGAAGATGCTGCCGAACGCGCACATCCTCGATCAGTACTCCAACGAGAACAACCCGCTCGCTCACTACGAGGGCACCGCGGTGGAGATCCTCGAGCAGACCGACGGCGGCCAGTTCGACTACTTCGTCTCAGGCGCCGGCACCGGCGGAACGCTCTCGGGCTGCGCTCGCCGCCTCAAGGAGGACGCGCCGAACGTCAAGATCATCGGCGTCGACCCCGTCGGCTCGATCCTCGCCGGCCCCGCGCCGATTGGCGCCTACAAGGTCGAGGGCATCGGGTACGACTTCATCCCTGACGTGCTCGATCGCAGCCTCGTGGACGAGTGGGTGAAGAGCGAGGACCACCCCTCATTCCTCATGGCGAGGCGCCTCATCCGCGAGGAGGGGCTGCTCTGCGGCGGCTCATGCGGCACGGCCATGGCCGCAGCCGTCGAGGTGGCCAAGCGCGTGGGCCCGGGCAAGACCTTCGTGGTCATCCTCCCCGACAGCGTGCGCAACTACATGACCAAGTTCATGGACGACGGCTGGATGAAGCAGCACGGCTTCACCGAGCCGTCATGGGAGGAGGACTCCTGCGGCTCGCTCATCAGCCGGCTCCCCGCCCGCGACGTCATCACCGCCAGCGGCGAGCAGACCCTCAGCGAGGCCATCGGCTGCATGAAGGAGGCCGGCATCAGCCAGCTCCCCGTGGTGGATGACGGCCGCCTGGTCGGCATCGTCACCGAGTCCGATCTCCTGCGCCGGATCGTCGACGGTCGCGCTCAGCTGAACGCCACAGTGGCTGAGATGATGTTCAGGAACGTGGAGACCGTTCACGAGAAGGACCCGGCCCGCAGCCTCCTCGAGATGTTCTCCAAGGAGACCGTGGGCGTGGTCGTGAACGACGACCACCACCCCGTCGGCATCCTGACCAAGATGGACCTGGTCGACCACCTGTCCGCCACCAGGGTGAGCAGCTAGCGCCTGCGCCTCACTCGCCCCGAAGGGGGACCGCCGACGGGCGCGGCTGCTCAGCGGTCGCGCCCGTCGGCGTATCCGATCTGCTCGAGCTGCTGCTGCCCCTGCGCGCCAACGCCGAGGACCAGCGGCGGCCGCGACTCCAGCGCCTCTTCCACCAGCTCACGGATCCGCCGCTCCCCGGCCTCGTCCTTCGCCGGGCGCATGCCCGCCAGGTCACGCTGCTGCTCCGGGTCGCCGATCACGTCAAAGACGCGCAGGTCACCCCCCGCTGCGGGCTCCGGGCCGAGCGGGTCATCTTCCGTCGGACGGACCCGCAGGTGGAACGCGGCGGCGCCGCGACGGAGCCCGAAGAGCTGCTGATAGCGAGCCTTGCCCCAGACCCCCTTCGTGGTCTCGAAGAGCGCCTCGTCGGGCAGCTGGTCCTCGACCAGCTGGACCTGGAGGCCCGGCGTCCGCAGGGTCGCGCCCGCGAGGGTCGCGAGGGTGGTCGGGATGTAACGATTGGAGACCACGCCGACGCGGCGCCTGACCGGGATCCCGGGGCCTCGCATCACGAGGGGGGCGCGGACCAGCTCGTCGAAGACCTCGTGGCCGTGGCCGTGTCGGCCGTGCTCGAAGAGCTCCTCACCGTGGTCCGAAGTGAAGACCACGATGGTCCGCGTGGAGAGGTCCAGTCGGTCTAGCTCGTCCAAGAGCACCCCGAACCAGCGGTCCCCCGTGGCGACGCTCGCGTCGTAGAGCTGGCTCGAGTACTCGCTGATCTCCGGCGTCGGCGCGGGGTCCGAGGGGACGCCGTCCAGGCCTCGCTCGGGCCAGCCGGCGGGCGGAGACGGCAGCTCGAGGCGCGCCGCCTCGGCGGGGTGAGGCCGGTGGGGTGTATGGGGGTCGACCAGGTGCAGGTAGAGAAAGAAGCGCACCGGCGCGTGGGCCTCCATCCACTGGAGCGCGGCGGGCATCACCTCGTCCGACATGCGGAACTTGGGGACCTCGACCTCGAACGTCTCGAAGCCCTGATCGAAGTAGCGGTTGGGCTCGACGATGGGGTTCCCCACGAAGGCCGCGGTGCTGTAGCCGCGTGCCTGCAGGGCCTCTGCGAGGGTGGGCAGACGCTGGCTCAAGGTGCACGCCTTGGAGCTCTTGACGCCGTGGGAATCGGGGAGCCGCCCGGTGAAGAGAGAGGCGGTGGACGGCCAGGTCCAGCTGGACGTCGTGTAGGCGTCCTCGAACACGAGCCCCTCGCTGGCGAAGGCGTCCAGCCGAGGCGTCGTCGGCCGCTCGTAGCCGTAGAGGCTGAGGCGGTCGCGCCGCAGGGTGTCCATCACCACGTACACGATGTTGGGCGCGTCTGGAGTCGCCAGTCGCCGGGGCTCGCGGAACTCCTTCTCGAGGGTCACGCCTCCGAAGCCGAGCTGAAGGCCCTCCGCGCCGAGCCCCTCGAGGAGCGCGCGCTCCTCCTCCGAGTCCCACAGCAAGGCGGTCTCGAAGCGCAGGCTCTGCCCGCCAGTCACCGGGATCCCCGGCCCCCCGGGCCCCGCCACGTGACGCCAGCGGAAGACGCTGGTGTCCCAGAGGCCGGCTGGCATGCGGCGGTGCTCGACGACCTCAGACCAGGCCTCGTCACCATCCACGAGGATCCGGTAGCGGACCCGCAGGGCCTCGAGCTCGCGGGGTAGCCGCTGGACGACGGACCCATCCGCGCCCACCGAGGCCATCAGTCGAACCGAGCCCGCGGAGACCGGGACCGTCATGACCTGCGCCGCGGGGGGCGGCATGATGAGCGCGGGCTTGTCCCCGGTGTCTGTCTGCTGGTCCACCGCCGGCGTGAGGACGCCGACGCCAGGCTCCGCGCCTGGGCGGGCCTGCAGGTTCTCAAAGAGGTCGGGCGCGGCGACGAGGTCGTAGAGCACGACCCGAACCGGAATCCCGGGGCTGTCCGCCTGGATACGCGCGGCCGCCCACCACGTAGGGCCGACCCCGAGCAACAGGCCGACCGCAAGCGCTGCACGCCCACGAAGGCCGAGGGCGTCGACGGCGAACAAGCCCGCCGTGATGAGACCGGCCGCCCCGATGCTGCCGACTGTCAGGCCGACGGCGCCGCCGGGGAAGCCCGCGAGGTAAGTCAGCAGCAGCAGGACCACCACCGCAAAGACCCCCACCCGCACCGAGCGCCGCCCCGTCCGCCGCGCCGCGGCCACCATGAGCATGCCCAGGGTCGTCGCGAAGAGCGCCTCGGCGAGGTGATCGAACCAACCTACAGCCAGCGCCACCTGCTCGAGGTCCCGGGCCCCTTGGCCCAGGTGAGCGGGGACCGCGGCCACCTGCAGGACGCCTGCGATCAGCGCCGTCGCCCCGCCGAGCAGAAAGGCGCCGGGGAATACCTCCAGGAGGACGTTGGGCTCGCCGGGGTCCGAGGTCGTTTGGGAGCCTTCCATCGGAGGGAAGCGTACCAGTCAACTCACCCGTCGATCCCGCCTGAGAGCCCTGAACAAGGCTCAACCCACACATTAGTATACTCTAGATTATTTTACTTCCGTGTAGTCTCCGCCCGAGTCGTCTGCAATGCCGCTCAGGAGGGGGCTCGCCTTTCCGACAGAGATGCAGTGGATCCGGATGCCACGGACCGAGTTCCAGCGCTCGACTTCCTCGCGGAGCGCGAGCGGGTCCGTGATGGCGCCAGCGCTGGGATCGCCGTCGGTGAGCAGGTAGATCGTGTCGACGTACTCGTCCTCAAAGGCCGCCGCGAGGCCCTCGTAGACGTTGGTCCCCCCCGCCGCGCGGAGGCCCTCGACGTAGAGCACCGAGTCCTCGCGCAGTGAATCGTCCATCTCGATCAGCACCTCCTCCATCGGGAACGCGTTGTCGGAGAAGGGGATGATGTTGAAGAGCGACCCCGCTCGGATGCGCTTGATGGCCTGGTTGATCTGCTCCTTGGCGATATCCAGCCGAGTCTTGCCGTCCTTCACGTTGGCGGTCATCGAGCCCGAGGTGTCCACCACGAGGGCGAAGCTGTCCGAGATCACGGTCAGCCCGTAGAAGGACACGGCGGACATGCCCTCCTCGCTCTGATTCGCCGCGAGCTCGGCCGCGACCTTGCGCGCCTCCTCGAGGGTCGGCATCTGGAATCCCTCGCCCCTGTCCCTCCAAAAGCTCCTCCAGGACCCGACCCTGAACCCCAGGTCCAACCCCGTCATCATCGTGAGCACGAAGTGGACGTCGCCCCGGAGCCGCCCCTTCTCACGGGAGAGGCATTCGATCAGCGGCAGGATGGAGGCCACCTCCCGACGCCGTCCAATCTGACGGATCGCCTCGGCGCGGACGGAGGAGTTCTCGTCCTCGAGCAAGGCGTGCAGGGCACCCAAGGCGTCCCGCCCGGAGCTCTCCGCGAGGAAGATGGCCGCGGCCTGGCGAGCGACCGGATCGGAGGAGCGCGAGAGCCCCATCGCCCCCTTGCTGTTCGAGGTGCTCCGCAGGACCACCAGCAGGGCGAGACGGCGAACGGCCGGATCCTTGTCCTTGGTGAGCCTGGTGACCGCGGGCAGGCTCTCCGTCCCGCCGCGGGTCGCCATGGAGTCCAGGGCGTAGTAGCGCAGCCGTGAATCCTTGACCTGCAGCCCGCGGTAGAGGACCTGCTCGACCCCCTCATCCAAGACGGCACTCGTTCCAAAGGGGTGAGCCGCCATCGCCCGCAGGATGGTCTGACGCATCTGGTAGGAGGCCTTCTTCGACCCCAGGAACTTCGCCATCCGCTTGAGGGCGTCCAGCTCCCGGAACGAGGCGAGCACGGCGCAGGCCTGGGCCTGAGTGCCGGAGCGGGGGGTGACCCAGGACTCCAGGACCAGGTCGAGCAGGTCCAGGTCGCCGCGCTCAAGGATCTCCGCTTGCAGCCCCCGCAGCGCGGTGGCGCGCGCTCGGGGTAGCTTTCCCTGCTCTGCCAGCTCGAGGAGGGCCTCGGTGGCGCCTGCCCCGAAGCTCGCCAGGGCGTTCGCCGCCTGGGGAGCCTCGGCCTTGTCGCGCCCCTTGGCGTAGCGCAGCGTGAGCCGAACCGCCTTCGGTCCAAGATCCGCGTCCGGGAGGAAGTGACGCATCGCGCGGAAGATCGCGCCGAACTTGGAGGCCGACTTGACCTGCGACAGCGAACGCTCGAGCACGCCGAAGGCCTGAGCAGACCCGAGAACTCCGAGCTCCTCGAAGAGGGCCGAGGGCGTCTTATCCCCCTCGCGGCGGATCGTCGAGGAGATCTCGAGCGCCCGATTCTGAGGCGCTGCGGCGAGGGCGCCAGAGGGCATGGCGAGAGCCAGCATGAGCACGAGCATCCACCGTTGAGCACTCAGGAGCCCCCCGAGGCCCTCAACCCAGCCCCATGCCGAGGAGGTCGCCAAGGGGGTCATCTGGGCCACAGGGGTCATCTGGGCCGGGGAGGTCTGCTGGATGGGGTGCATCGAACGAGGTGGGCGGGCCGTAGTTGCACCAGGATCGTAACGGAGGTGCGAGAGGAGAAGGGGGGGACGTACGGGCCCCGATTCCAGTTCAGTGCGAGGGGTCATCTGGACGACCACTAGCCCAGCACCGCGTGCACCACATGACCGAGTCCGACTCCATTGACGACCAGTTCGACCCCGCCGGACCCTCCACGGGGACGGAGCGGCCGCAATTCAGGCTGATTTCCGCGGACCCCTGCGACGACGGATCCCCAGATGAGACCGTCGCGAAGGCCTCGAAGAGTCGTTGGGTGGAGGTCTCGAAGTACCTCCTGATCAACGGCGACCCCTGGATGTCCAGGTGGTCCAAGGCTCCCGAGGGCTACGTGCGAGCGAAGGCCTCGATCCCCCTGGTCGCCTCACTGGCGAGGATCAGGAGCCGCTCGGACGCCGCTCTGGCGCTGACCATGGTGATCGAGACGCTCTACGTGGACTTCCACGTCCAGCTCCCGTGCGGCGCGCTGGACGACGCCGAGATCGCGTTCCTGCTGCCCGAGAGCTGCGATCCGGAGGTCGTCGCGGAGGCGATTGACCGGTCCTTGGAGACCCAGGTCCGCGCCACGGACCTTCAGGGTGGAATGCGCGACCGCGCGAAATCGCGGGTCTGCTCCATCTGAGCGCGGCTAAGGCGCCATCCGGCGCCTCCCCGAGGGCACGTCCGGCGAACCTCTAGAGGCGCCCCGGAGAGGGCTTTCCTGTGCCTCAGACCGCGTCCGGGTGATGTTCAGGTGCCGATGCTGAGGCTTCTGTTCGGATGGGTGCTCATCTGCACCGGGGTCGGGCCTATCCTCTCCTGCCAATTTCCGGCGCCCACGCCCAAGCCCAACGATGACTCCGCCGACCGCCCAAGACACCTCCGCAGGTGAGCTCCCCCTCCAGCAGCTCGACCGCGTTGTCCTCCGCTTCGCCGGCGACTCCGGCGACGGAATGCAGGTGACGGGGAACCAGTTCACGCGCACCAGCGCGCTGTTCGGGAACGACCTCGCGACCCTCCCCGACTTCCCCGCCGAGATCCGGGCGCCAGTCGGGACGCGGCCGGGGGTCTCTGGCTTCCAGCTGCAGTTCAGCTCCTCTGACATCCACACGCCGGGCGACCAGCCCGACGTGCTCGTTGCCATGAACCCTGCGGCGCTGATGGTCAACATCGACACGCTGAAGAAGGGCGGGATCGTCATCGTCAACACCGACGCCTTCAAGGCGACGGACCTGAAGAAGGCGAAGTGCGACACGAACCCCCTTGAGGACGGGACCCTGGACGGCTTCCGCGTCATCGAGGTCGGCATCAACTCCCGCGTCTCCGAGGCGCTCGCCGACTCGCCGCTCTCCAACAAGGACAAGCAGCGCTGCAAGAACTTCTACACCCTGGGCCTGATGTACTGGGTGTACAGCCGCC
Source organism: uncultured bacterium (assembly GCA_938083085.1). Classification (GTDB taxonomy): domain Bacteria; phylum Planctomycetota; class UBA1135; order UBA1135; genus Saltatorellus. The sequence goes on along the minus strand of CALLKX010000012.1, from coordinate 116,025 downwards.
CCCTCGAGCCGACGCTCGAGTGGCTGGAAGAGAAGTTCAAGGGCAAGGATGACCTCATCGCTGCCAACCAGACGGCGCTCAAGGCCGGGTACAACGCAGGGGACATCCGCGAGCTCTTCCAGGGCCAATACGAGGTCCCCAAGGCGACGCTTCAGCCGGGCACCTATCGCAACGTCATGGGCAACCAAGCCCTTGCCATCGGCCTGGTCGCTGGCGCCAAGCTCGCCGGCATCAAGCCCGTGTACTGCTCGTACCCGATCACCCCGGCCTCGAGCGTCCTGGAGTTTCTCGCGGGCTACAAGAACCACGGCGTCGTGACCATCCAGAGCGAGGACGAGATCGCGGCCATCTGCTCCGCCATCGGCGCTTCCTTCGCCGGGAGCCTGGGCATGACCGGGACCTCTGGACCTGGCATGGCCCTCAAGGGCGAGGCCATGGGCCTCGCGATCTCCACCGAGCTCCCGCTCGTGATCGTCGATGTCCAGCGCGCCGGCCCCTCCACGGGCATGCCCACCAAGGTCGAGCAGTCTGACCTTCTGAGCAGCATCTTCGGTCGTAACGGCGACGCGCCCATGCCCGTCATCGCCATCAGCAAGCCCAGCGACGCCTTTGAGCTGTCGATCGACGCCTGCCGGATCGCGGTGCAGTACATGACCCCGGTCATCCTGCTCTCGGACAACTTCATCGCCAACGGCGCCGAGCCCTGGGCCCTCCCGGACCTCGACACGCTCAAGCCGTTCCCCGTGCGGTTCACCGAGGAGAAGACCGAGGACTTCCAGTCCTTCGGACGCGACGAGAAGCTCGCGCGCCCCTGGGTCAAGCCGGGGACCCCCGGCATGGAGTTCCGGATCGGCGGCCTCGAGAAGGCCCCGAGTAGCAACATCAGCTACGACCCGGACAACCACCAGGCCATGACTGACATGCGCCACCAGAAGGTGCGCAACGTCGCGGACTCCATCCCCACCCCCGAGGTGCACGGCGCCGAGTCCGGTGACGTCCTGGTGCTCGGCTGGGGCTCCACGGTCGGCATCCTCCGACAGGCCGTCGAGAACGCGCAGGCCAAGGGCCAGAGCGTCTCCAGGATCCACCTGACCCACGTGTGGCCGCTGCCCCACGGGCTCGACGAGATCTTCGCTCGGTTCAAGGTTGTCCTGATCCCCGAGATGAACGTGGCACAGATGACATCCCTCCTGCGCGGCGAACTTCCGGACCACAACTACATCCCCTTCAACAAGGTCACCGGCCAGCCGTTCCTCGTCACCGAGATCGAAGCCGAGATCAAGCGCGTCCTCGACGAGCACGCGGGAGCCTGAGGAGGAATACGACCATGACCGACATCGCTCAGCCCGCCCTCACGAAGAAGGACTTCGCCTCCGACCAGGAGGTGCGCTGGTGCCCTGGCTGCGGGGACTACGCGATCCTCAACGCCCTCCAGAAGCACATGGCGGAGTCCGGCGCGGACCCCGCCAAGACCGTGTTCGTCTCGGGGATCGGCTGCTCTAGCCGCTTCCCGTACTACATGAACACGTACGGCTTCCACACCATCCACGGCCGCGCTCCCGCGGTCGCCACCGGGGTCAAGGTCGCGAACCCTGACCTCGACGTGTGGATCGTGACCGGCGACGGAGACTCTCTCTCCATCGGCGGCAACCACCTGGCCCACATCCTGCGCCGCAACCTCGACGTGAACATCCTCATGTTCAACAACGAGATCTACGGCCTGACGAAGGGGCAGTATTCCCCCACGTCACCGGTAGGCACGAAGAAGAAGTCGACGCCCATGGGCTCCATCGACCGCCCCTTCGAGCCCGCTCAGTTCGCAGTCGGGTCCCAGGCCACCTTCGTGGCGCGGACCATCGACCAGGACATGAAGCACATGTCTAAGATCCTCAAGGCGGCCGCCGCGCACAGGGGGACGTCGTTCATCGAGATCCTTCAGAACTGCGTGATCTTCAACAAGGACTTCTACGCCACCACGGTGGAGAAGAAGGTCCGGCCCGACCGGACGGTCGACCTGGTCGCCGGAGAGCCCATGATCTACGGCGCTGACCGCGACAAGGGCCTACGCTTCAACGGGTTCACCGTCGAGCGCTGCTCTGCCGAGGAAGCCGACGTCTGGCGCCCTGACACCCCCTCTCACGCACCCACGGTCCTGATCGCAGGCATGCGGGACGACCCCGAGATGCCCGTCCCGGTCGGCGTCTTGCGCGCCGTGGAGGCCCCGGTGTACGAGGTCGGCGTCAACGCGCAGGTGGAAGACGCGATCGCCACCAAGGGCGCCGGCGAACTGAAGGACCTCGTCTACGACGGCGAGATCTGGACCGTCGACTAGACCCTCACACGCGGATCTCCGGATACCGCCTGAGACCAAAGCAAACGGCGCGCCACCCGCAATACGGGTGGCGCGCCGTTTGCGTCAGGCAAGCTCAGAAGAGCTCAGTCCTCGTCGCCGCCCTTGCGGGAGAAGCCGGGGAACGGGCCGGGGGCGTCAACGGGGTTACCGCCGCTCCAGTACTCGATCGTGTTGAGGACGACGACGTCCACCATGTAGGCAATCGGGTAGACCGGGATGATGTTCATGCCGATGAAGACCGCCTCGTTGACGGCGTCATGGTCAGAGACCTCGGCGTTCCAGTTGAGGAGGCTGTTGGCGGCGTTGTTCGGGCCGAGGCAGCCCGTGGCGCCGAGCGTGAGCGCGGCGGCAGCGATGATTTTTTTCATAGTAGGTCCCTTGAGCGGGAGTGGAGCGAGAGCTGTTCGCGGTCAGACCAGAAGCTCTGGGGACGTCCCGTGGGGGACCTGACGCGGGTGGAAACACTAACGAGCCTCTTCAATCACGTGAAGGTTTGAAAGCCCGTTACCGAAGCGCTCAAAGTCCCTGAAAGTCCACTCCACGGCGCCGTCAGGCCGGATCTCGATGGCCTGCGGCTGCTCGTCGCCTGCGTGGCAATTCCCGAGGATCAGATTTCCATTGCCAAGCTCCTGCACCGTCGTCACCCAGGCCAGCTGGACCCCGTCGAGGTCCTCGGATCCCTTCCGCCAGCGGACCTCCCCCTCAGGGGTCACGCAGACCAGGCTGCTTCCGTTCCCGGTGGTGATCAGCGTGTCGCCGTCCGACCGGCGTATGGCCTCAAAGCACTGATCCCCGTGGGCCTCAAGGCCATGCCCCGGCGCACGATCACGCCCGAAGAGCGGGACGTCAAAGGTCCACAGGACAGCCCCGCTCCGATCGTATTCACGGACGACTCCGTCGTTCTCGTGGGCCACAAGGAACGTGTCCTTCGGCGTCACTCGCACCAGCCGCGTGTCGTGATGGGCGTCGGGTCGGTCGAGGCTCAGCGGGAACGCGCCCACCACCTCGCCCGCCTTGTCCACGAAGATGATCCGGCCACGGCCAGACTCCGCGACCATGGTCGTCCCGTCCTCGAGCCGCTGGAAGGAGTGGATCTCCACTCGCTCCCCGTCCGCGGGCTCGGCGTCATAGACCCAGAGCGTGTCATTGGTGCGGGTGTCGACCTCGACGATCCGTGTCCAGGACTCCTGCACGAGAACACGACCGTGGCCGCGCTCCGTCTCGCCCAGCCACTGGAGATCATGCAGCGCCTGGATCGGTCGCTCCCAGAGGACCTCCGGGCGACCGATCGCGATCTCACGCAGGAGCGCAACCCGGCCCTTGCTCGCGTCGGCGGCGAGGATCCTCCGGGGCTGCCCCTTGGCGAAGACCCTCGGCGCGGGCGTCCCCGTGGTCACCTTGGCCCCCGGCGCCTGCAGCGCGAGCGCTCCAGCCTGGGCCTGGGTCACCGCGGTGCCGAAGAGAACGAGCCGCTGCAGCCCGCCGAGACCTTCGAGGGGCTTCAGCCCGGCCGCAGAGACGCCCGTGGAGTGGAGGTTCAGGTACTCCAGCGCCGGGGCCCGCTGCACGATCACGGCCACCACGGCGTCCGTGACATCGGTGTTCTCGAGGTGAAGCCTCTCGAGGGCCTCCAGCTCCGGGAGGCCCACCACCACGGCGTCGCTGACCCCCGGCCGCGCGAGGTCCAGTCGGACCACCCGCGCCGCGACCGGGCCGAGCGCCTCGACCTCGGCCCGGGTCGGCGCGGCATCGGTGTGGCGCCAACTCACGTCGAGGCGTTGCTCGGCCGTCGGCGAGAGCAGGTCCTCGGCGATAGGTTCGATCCTGGCGCCCGTGGCCGCGCGCAGCTCGTCCATGGTCGCCGCCTGCTTGTCCTGATCCTCCGCGGCCTCGCTGAGGAGGACACCCAGCTCGTCGGTCGGGGCGCCCGCGTCGATCCACCCACGGAGGGCGTCGATCGCAGCCTTGTCCAGGGCCGCTCCCTTGGGCGGCATGGCGTCGACGTCATCCCGGGGCAGGAGCACGCGATACAGTAACTCGCTGTCCCCGGGCGACTCAAGGTCCACCCCGTTCCGCCAGCCCGCGACCTCATCCAGTCGCAGCCCGCCCTTGGACTTGTCCTCGTTGTGGCACTCGATGCAACGCGACCGGAACGACGCGACGAGCAGCCCGAGGTCCGACGGGCCGGTCGCCTCCGGGACGTCGTGCCCCGGAGCGAGGGGGCGGTGGGTGACGCCTGTCCCGGCGTGGACGGGACTGTCCACCTCACCTCCAGGTGCGGATTCGGGAGCTCCCTGGCCGGGGACGAAGGCCTGCCGGAACGAACCTGAGGGCGAGGCGGACGGCTGCGCTTCTTCCGTGAGGTAGGGCGCGAGCCATGCCGGCGCGACCCCGGAGAGGAACGTCCTCCCGTGGGTCATCATCCCGCCGTGGTGCCCTGCTGTCGCGACGACCCCGGCGCACAAGAGCGCCAGGGCGCCCCGCGCAGAGGCGGCCCTTCGGCTGCGCCCGAAGAGGTCGATGCTCGCCACGAGCACCGCAAGCACGGCCGCCGCCACGCCGAGTCGGCGATGCTCCTCCACCAGCTCCCCCGAGTAATCAGCCCCCCCTCCCAGCAACCACCCGCTCGACGCAGCAAACGTCGCCGAGACAGCCAGCAAGCAGTACATCCAACGCCGCGTACTCCGAGCAGGAGGCGACACGATCGCGGCGCACTCCATGAAGAGCGCGGCGAGGCTCAGACCGATGGGGAAGTGCAGCAGCACCGGGTGAAGCCGGGCGTAGAACTCAGCCCACTGCTCCGCGCCAAAGGCGGCCTCCTCGGCCGCGAGGATCAGTCCGATCACGCGATGACCTCGTGGATCGGCTCGGCGCCCTCGGTACCCACAAGCTTCTGGTCGAGCCCGTTGAAGAAGTAGGTCAGCCCGTTGGGGTCCAGCCCGAGCAGGTGGAGGATCGTCGCGTGGAGTCGGCGCACGTGAAAGCGATCCTCCACGGCCTTGGAACCGAGCTCGTCGGTCTGCCCGACGCTGGTCCCTCCCTTGATGCCTCCTCCGGCCATCCACATGGTGAAGCCCCACGAGTTGTGGTCGCGGCCGGTCCCCTCGGCGTACTCGGCCGTGGGCTGGCGGCCGAACTCACCGCCCCACACCACCAGCGTCTCCTCGAGGAGACCGCGCTGCTCGAGGTCAACGAGGAGCCCGGCGATGGGCTTGTCCGTGCGACCCGCGTGCCGGGTGTGATTGAAGATCAGGTCCCCGTGGGCGTCCCAGTTGTCGTCGTTGTGCCCACCACCAGAGTAGACCTGAACGAAGCGGACCCCGCGCTCGACGAGCCGCCGCGCCAGCAGGCACTTGGAGCCAAACCGCCGGGTCTTCTCATCGTTGAGTCCGTAGAGATCACGGGTGCCCTCGTCCTCACTGGCGAGGTCGACGGCCTCGGGGGCCGTGGACTGCATTCGGTAGGCGAGCTCGAACTGTTCGATGCGGGCCTGGAGCTGGTCGTTGCCGGCGCGGCTCGCCGCGTGGACCTCGTTCTCCGAGCGAAGGTGGTCGAGGAGCACACGCTGAGCCCCGTCGGTCATGTCCGCCGGGCGGTCGAGACCGAGAATCGGGGTCCCCTCGGTGCGCACCTGCACGCCCTGGAGCGACGCTGGCATGTAACCATTGGTCCAGTTCTTCGCGCCGCTGATGGGGCCGCCAGCCTCGTCAAGCATCACCACGTAGCCAGGCAGGTCCTTGTTCACTGAACCCAACCCGTAGTTCACCCACGAGCCGAGGCTCGGGTGGCCGGAGATCAACCGGCCGCAGTTCATGTTCAGAAGCGCCGAACCGTGGATGGGGCTCTCCGCGTACATGGAGTGCAGGAAGGCGATCTTGTCCACCTGGGTGCCCACGTGCGGGAAGAGGTCTGAGACGTACTTGCCGCACTCCCCGTACTGCCGGAAGCGCCACTTGGGACCCACGACCCGCCCCCCGTCTCGCTTGCCGCCGCGCCCGAAGGTGGGGACGCTCACGGTCTTGCCGTCCAGCCGGTAGAGATCCGGCTTGTAGTCGAAGGTATCGACCTGGCTCGGACCGCCGTACATGAAGAGGAAGATCACGTGCTTGGCGCGGCCCAGCGCGGCGGACGTGATCGGCTTCCCCGCCAGCGGGTTGGGCCCGCCCGCCGCCGCGGTCGCCGAGGAGGCGAGGAACTCGGAACCGAGCATCCCCGTCAACGCCACGGAGCCGAAGCCTCCGGCAGAGTTCCAAAGGAACTGCCGCCGACTCATGTCACACCCGCGCCCGTCGCCCTGTCGTTGTTGCTGCTCGTTCATGGTCATCAGTCAAGCCAGGTGAACTCGTTCCGGTTGAAGAGGCCGAGGGCGAAGAGGCTGAGGGCGCGCTTCTGATCCAGGCCGTGCGTGTTCATTAGGTCCGCCATGAAGACCTCCGCGCGGTCCAGCTCATCCCCCGACGGCGCCCGGGAGAGTGCACGCTCCGTGGCCTCTGTCAGGGCCGCACGAAGGGTCTCGTGCTCCGCCAGCGAGACCGCGAAGGCCTCCGCTCGAACCTGCGAGAACTCACCGTTCAGGGTGAGCAGCGCCTGGGTAGGGACGTTGGTCGGAAAGCGCTCCGGGCACGGCATGTCCGGGTCCGGCTGGTCGAGGACCGCCAGCAGCGGCTCACGCAGCGAGCGCTTCACGTGGATGTAGACGCTCCGGCGGACGGAGTCCTCCTTGGATGAGCGGCCCCAGGCGGCGCCGGGCCGCGAGGCGGTCGCCAGGACCTCCTTGGGGAGGGGCGGGAAGACGCTGGGCCCATGACGGCGCAGGTTGAGCTCACCGCTGGCCGCGAGCATCGAGTCGCGCACCTCCTCGGCCGTCAGCCGACGCGGATTGAAGCGCCAGAACAGGTCGTTGCGCGGGTCGACCTCGAGGGCCTCGTCAGGACCGACCGTCGCCATGCGGTAGGCCTCGCTCTCCATGAGGAAGCGCTGCAGTGACTTGCGTGACCACCCGCGATCGAGGAGCTCCGCCGCGAGAAAATCCAGCAGCTCGGGGTGTGTCGGACGCTCCCCGAGCCGCCCGAAGTCGCCGGTGGAGCGACAGAGGCCACGCCCGAAGAGGAACTGCCAGGTCCGGTTGGCCTCCACCCTCGCCGCGAGGTGCGCGCCGTCGCTGAAGATCCACTCCACGAGCTCCCTCCGCCGACCGCTCGTAGCCGCGCCATCCGGGCCATTCTGCGGGGCGGCGTACTCGCCGGCCCCCGACGAGCCCTTGACCCAGGCCTGAGGCACTCCGGGGGCCACCTCGTCAGCGAGCGCATGCACGCTGCCCCGCAGGTTGATGTGCTGGGCAGGTGGACGTGATCCCACCTCGCTCACGACCTGGGCGGGGTAGGGCTTGTTGACCCGCTCGCCCCTCAGCTGCGCGCGGCGCGCGAGCAGCTCACGGCCAGACTCCAGCGCGACGTCGCCCTCACGGGCCGCCGCCGCCTCGAGGAGCGCCACGGGGCCGCCCTCTGCGTTGGGGTCACAGCCGGTGTCGAGCCCGATGTCGATGTACTGCCCGCCGAAGTCCTGCAGGCACGAGACGGCCACCACATTGCGGCCCACCACCAGCGCGTCGCGGGCGGCCTGGGGCAGCTGGTGCGTGCCGTAGTCCACGATGTACCCGGTGCGCTCCATCACGAGCTGACCGTTGATGAAGACGCGCACGTCGTCGTCGTAGTGGAGCGTGAGGCGCAGCGAGTCGGGGATCTCCTCCAACCGGAAGGTGGTCCGCAGCTGGACGAACTTCGTTTGCCAATCCGTGCGCACCACGGACTTCGGGGTCCCTCGTCGACCGAAGCCGGCCTTGCCCTCCTTCCAGTCCCTGTGGTCGAAGCCCGGCATCTCCCAGCCGTCCACGGCCTCGCCGAAGCGGTAGCGCCAGCGGTGCTCACCAGCGCGCGCGTCAGGGATCAGGACCTCGACCTCGCGCCCCGGGGCCGGGGCGTCCAGCCCGAGCCGATGCGCCTCGGCAACGATGTCACGCTCCACCGCCGCGAGGTCCGCGTCGCGCTCACCGACGTGCCGCACGCCATCCTCCGCACGATCGATCAGGTCAGCCTCGGGCCGCCCCCCGTAGTGGCGCACGCCGCGCACGTGTGCGGTGAGCTCGTAGTACTCCTTCTGGGTGACCGGATCCGCCTTGTGGTCGTGGCACCGGGCGCAGCCCATGGTGGTGGCCATGACCACCTGGCTGAAGGTGTCCACCACGTCCGCTCGCCCGTCCGCGGCGGCCTGGGGGCGGTCGACCGGCTCGTCGTCCCAGACTCCGAGCCGAAAGAAGCCTGTGGCGAGCATCGCCTGATCACGCTCGCGGGAGTCCTCGAAGTCGGAGGCGTACTCGTCCCCGGCGAACTGGTGCTTCACGAACTGGTCGTAGGGCAGGTCCGCGTCGAACGCCCGCACGACCCAGTCGCGGTAGCGCCACATGTTCTGCTTCCGGTTGTCGCGCTCGTAGCCGTTGGTCTCACCGTAGCGCACGAGGTCCAGCCAGTGCCGGGCCTGATGCTCGCCGTAATGGGCGCTCGCGAACAGTCGATCGAGGAGCTGCGACCACGCAGCATCAAGGCCCTCCCCCTCGACGTCCGCCAGGAACACCGCTCGCTCGGTGTGGGTAGGTGGCAGGCCCGTCAGGTCGAACGTGGCGCGCCGGAGCAGCGCAAGCGGGTCGGCCTGGGGTGCGCATGAGAGCCCGGCAGACTCACGGCGAGCCGTGAGGAAGGCATCGACGGGGTGCCCCTCGCCGACGCCTGAGACCGCGCCCGGTGCGAGCGCGCCGTAGGCCCACCAATCCTCATCAATGTCCACCCTGACGGCCTCGAGTGGGTGAGCCTCCGGGTCCGCCAGGCGCCCGGCGGCGCCGTCCGGCCAGGGAGCCCCCGCCATCACCCAGCCCTCCAGGACCACGCGCTCCTCCTCCGAGAGACGCCCGGAGGGGGGCATCGCCAGGTCAGGGTTGGCGTAGCTGATGACCTCGAGCAGCCGGCTCCGCTCGAGGTTGTCGGCCCGGACGGCGGGCCCCCGGGCGCCGCCCTCACCGAAGGTTGCCGCGTCAGCGAACGACAGGCCGCTCTCCCGGCTATCCCCTCCGTGGCACGTCAAGCAACGGCTCTCGACGATCGCCCTGGCTGCCTCAAACCTATCTTCGCTGGTGCTAGCCTCGACCGAACCGGGGGCTGCAATGGCGAGGGCGACGAGGATCAGTGAGCGATTCATGGAGATGGGTTGCTTGGGAGCGGCTGCCTTGAGAATAGGCCAGTCCTCAAGATCCCGAAACGGGGGACGAGCGCTCCCTGAAGGACGGCTAGGAGCTTCCCGTGGCTCAGCGGTGGGCAACCCGAGCAAAGCTGCAGAAACTTGGGCAGCCGAGCCAAAGGCCCGGGTGCGCGATGTCGCCGGGTCCCCTCCAGGAGCCGTCGGGCGCGGACCTACGCCGGTGAGGGTTGAGAATTAGGCCCGTAGGGGCGATCCTCTCCGCTCACCCTGACTCCCATCCCCCGCCGGAGCGCCCCGGCGCCCCTGACCCCAATCGATCCATGGCTTTCGAAGTCCCCGCCCTCACCTTCGCACACGACGCCCTCGAGCCCTTCATCAACACGCGCACCATGGAGCTTCACCACGGGCTCCATCACGCGGCTTACGTGGCGAAGTTCAACGGTGCGATCGCAGGCACGGACCTTGAGTCCAAGACCGCCGAGGAGATCGTCTCCAACCTCGACGCGGTCCCCGAGGACATCCGTACCGCGGTCCGGAACAACGGTGGCGGTCACGTGAACCACTCGATCTTCTGGTCGATCATGGGCCCCGGCAAGGGTGGTGAGCCCACTGGCGAGCTCGGCGAGGCCATCAACAGCGCCTTCGGCTCGCTGGACAACCTGAAGGAGACCTTCAACGGCAAGGGCGCGACGCAGTTCGGGTCCGGCTGGGTTTGGCTGACGATGAACCCCGAGGGCCGCCTGGAAGTCGTGTCCACGCCGAACCAAGACACGCCCATGAGCCAGGGGCACAAGATCCTGATGGGGAACGACGTCTGGGAGCACGCCTACTACCTGACCTACGAGAACCGGCGCCCCGAGTACCTGAAGGCATGGTGGAGCTGCGTCGACTTCGACGCCGTCGCCGCCCGCTTCGCCGCCGCCAAGGCCTGATCGGGTCGGGGGCACGACCCCCTGCCTTCCAACGCGGGGGCATTCTCGCCCTCCCGCCGCCCTCCCGCCGCCCGGCCCAGGCCCTCCCTGGATCGGGCGGCGCCCATTGGGTGCCGGGATCGCCCTGCTGCCGCCGCGGGGCGCTTCAACGTCGAGGCGGCCTTCAACGCTCGCCGGCCCCCACCGGAAGTCGGGATCAGACGGGCTCGCTCTCTTGCCGGGTCAATTCGCTGTAGAGGCTCGAGAGGCGCTGGGTCAGCGGCCCGATCTCTCCGTCTCCGATGGTCCGCCCATCGATACGAGTGACGCCCGCCAGCTCCCCCATCGTGCCGGTACAGAACACCTCCTCAGCGCGGTGAAACTCCGTCAGCGAGATGTCCTCCACCCGGTGCGGGATGTCGTGCTCTCGGCAGAGCTTGAGGACCGTCGAGCGTGTCACGCCCTCGGGGCAGGCCACGGTCCGGCTGGTGGCGAGCACGCCGCCGTCGACCATGAAGAGGTGCGTCGCGTTCGTCTCGGCGACGAAGCCACGCATGTCGAGCATGATCGCGTCGTCCGCCCCCGCGGCGTTGGCCTCCACCTTGGCGAGGATCGACTGCAGGAGGTTGTTGTGGTGGATCTTCGGATCCAGGCAGTCGGAGGGGAACCGCCGCAGGGAGCTGGTGGCGAGGTTGAGCCCCTGCTTGTCGTAGACCGGCGCCTTGTACTCGGCGAGGACGATGAGCGTCGGCCCCGCCTGGTTGAGCCGCGGGTCCATGCCCGAGGTGATCTTCAGCCCCCGAGAGAGCGTCAACCGGACGTGGACGCCGTCGTCCATGCCGTTGGCCTCCAGGGTCCTTCGGATCTCCGCGCGCATCGACTCCTTGGTGGGAATCTCATCGAAGGCCAGCGCCTTGGCGGAGTGAATCAGTCGGTCCAGGTGGTGGTCCAGCCGGAACACCTTGCCCTGGTAGACCCGCAGCCCCTCCCAGCAGCCGTCGCCGCCCTGGACGAGGGAGTCAAAGACGCTGACCTTCGCCTCGTCACGGTGGACGAGGGCGCCGTCAATGTTCACCTGGATGTCCGCGTTGCGCGGGTCGTAGCTCTGCTTCATGGGATCGGGATCAGGCCTGGATTCGGTGCTGGGCGAGCTCCGCGTAGATGGCCTCGCACTCCTGGGCGAGGGCCTCGTAGGCGGGGTCGAGGGTCCGCCCGCGGGTCACGGGCGGGCTGAAGGCGGTGGACTTGTAGGTGCTCTGGTACCAGTGGGGTCCCCAGCAGCCGTCGCTGTCGCGCGGCCCGCTCTCCCACTCGAGCATGGTCTCGTCGAAGGGCAGCCCCAGGGCTCCGCAGAGCTGGGCGAGGACCTCGCGGGGCGCGCTCTGGATGTCCGCCGAGTCCACCACCGGGGGCGCCTCGCCGGTGTGCTCCTGAACCCAGCGGTGGATCTCCAGCTGCTGGGGGAGGCCGGTGTCCGCCAGGGTGGCGCTTCCCAGGCGATCCACGAGGGAGGCCAGCATCGCCCGCGGCTCACGGAGCAAGAAGGCGTGTTTCAGCTCGGCGAGCCACCCGCGCTCCACCTCCTCCAAGAGGTGATGGGCCATGTGCTTCTGGTACCAGACCGTCTCCCCGTTCGGCGTCGGCCCGGTCAGCTCGTCCGCCGCGGCGCGCCAGTCCGCCTCGTGTTGGGCGATGATCTCCTCGGCCATCGGGTGCTCAAGGCCCGTGCGCTCGAGGTAGAAGGCGTAGAGGGGCTCGTCCGAAACGTGGGTGTCCGACCGCGCCTCGAACGAGCGCATGAGCGCCGTCGAGATATTCCGCGGCCCGGACCACATCGCAATTCGGAGAACCATCTTCGGAGGCAGAACGGGGGGCGAGCGAACGGCCTCGCGGGGCGGGAGCGGCTCTCGGTAGGGGGGCGGAGAAACCGGGCAGCGAAAGTAGCCAACGGCCCGGGTTCATGTGGTCCGCAGGGTACTAATCCGTCCCGTACCCGAATCCAGGACACATACTCGGGCCATGAAGTGTGTCACCACGGCGCTGGCTGTCATCGCCCTCTCCCTCGCCGCTTGCACTGGTCCCCGGCGCGCCTACCGTGCCAGCGACTCCACCGTCGACGCCCTTGTCATGGTCGAGGAAGCAGAGCGAAACTCAGCGTTCAAGTTCTACGACGCCTCGGACGGCTGCCCCAGCTATCGCGATGGCACGAACAAGAAGTACATGGGGATGGTCCGAGCGAAGGAGGAAGGAGCCCCCTTCCCGCTCCCCGTGGGTACCCCCGTCCACGTCTTCCTCTTCAACCCCAAGGACACTCACTTGCTCCTGGCCGACGGCGGCCTGAAGAGCGTCCGCAAGCGCGCGGCCCAGGTGACCGTCACCGGCGAGGGCGCGACCTTGACCGCCACCCGCGGTCCGGAAGGGATCGAGTGGACCTTCACCGGGCCCGTGAAGGTCGAACCCGCCTCGGCCTGCGAGGACTAGCGGGCAGTCAGCGGAAGGGCACGCAGCGCGGGCACTCGCAATCGGGATCGATCAGCAGCCCGTCGACCGCACTCGACTCCTCTGTCGCATATCCGAGCGCGGCGACGTCCTGCAGGACCGCCCCACCGGTCGGCGCACCGCCCGCGAGAGAGTCCGCCGGGTCGCCATCGGCCAACCACCGAACGAGGCCCGCTCTGAGCCGCCGAAGCGTCTCCGGGTTCGCCTCGCCCACGTCCACGAGGGCGCCCGGATCCTGGCCGAGGTCGTACAGCTCAAGGGAGTGTGCGGGGAGGCCTGGCGGGTTCCCCCAGCCCTTCTTCTTCAGGTGCAAGAGCAGGTACCACGGGCCGGCGAACGCGCCCGCGCTGAGCGCGTTGGGCCCAAGGACATAGCGGGGCTCCTCGACCACGTCCTCGAGAACCTCGACGTCGAGCAACGAGCGACCGGAGAACGGATTCCCCTTCGCGCCGAGCGCCAGCCCGTGGAGCGTCCTCGCCAAGGAGCGGTTCTCGACCGGGTTCTGCACCCTCCGACCGGCGGGAACCCCTGGACCGGCCAAAAAGAGCGGGACCCGGAGCGTGCTCGGGTAGAGCCCCTTGTGACTCCAGTAGATACCTAGCTCGCCGAGGGCCTCACCGTGGTCGGAGGTGAAGGCCATGAGGCCCTGCTCCAGGCGCGGCTCCTCCCGGAGGAGCCCTCCGATGAGCCCGTCCAGGTAGGTCACCTCCCCCTTGTAGAGGGCCAGGATGTACTCGGCGTCGCGGATCTTCTGGTTCCACCTCGCCACCGCTCGCGGGTCCATCCGTGCGAGCTTCTCCGCGTACGGATCACCGGTGTAGTACTGCTCCGTGATCCCTGACTGCTCCCGGTACGGAGCGTGGACATCGAAGAGGTGCAGCCAGATGAAGGCGTCCTCGTCGGGCCCCACCTCGGCCAGGAGGGCCCGCGCCGCCGCGACCGTCGCCGCTCCATCACGGGTCATCGCGTCCGACGGCGCGTCGTACGCTTCGAACCCTTGCCCCAGCCCACACCTCCAGGGCGTCAGGTGCCGCGCAGACACGGCCGCCAGGGTCCTGTACCCCGCGTCCTGAAACGTCTCAGCGATGGTCACCGCGCGCTCTGAGAGGAGCACGACGTTGCCAACGACCCCCGTATCACGGACCGGCATTCCGGTGAAGATCGAGGCGTGGGAGGGGTTGGTGATGGAGGTAGAGGAGATGGCGTCCTCGAAGACCGTGCCCCGCGCCGCGAGGGCGTTGAGCGTCGGGGTCAAGGCGCCCCGGTCGTCACCAGCGAACCCCACGTGGTCCGCGCGATGGGTGTCACTCGTGATGAGCAACACGGTCCCAGGCCGCTCCGCCCGACGCGGTCGGCGGCGGTGGAGCGGGGTGCTCACCAGGACCGCCCCACCACCCCGGGTCTCGACCCGCAGCTCACACTCACGCCCAGTGGCCGCTGGTGGAGCCGGGAGCTCGAGCGCACCCCAGCCCTCGGTCACCTCGACCGAGAGGGTGGAGAGCACGCTCCCGGCGGCGTGAAGGGAGAGCTCAACGACCGATGCTTGGCCCGAAGCCCCCACCCCGGTGGAGCCTCCAGCTGGGCCAGGGACCTCAGCATCCACGGCCATCGCTGCACCAACCGGGATCGCCACATGCACGAGAAAGCGACTCCCCGCCTCTGGGAGCACCGCGCCAGAGAGCGTCACACCCGGCAACAAGCCGACCGCTGGGCGGCTCAGGGAGCCAACCTGTACCGGGAGCGGTGGCTCGAAGGGGCTGGGCACCCTGGCGGCCTCGGGCCGACGGGTCAGCCGCACCGAGTGCACCCGGGTCCCGTGGGTCATGGCGTTGAAGAAGAGCGTCAGCTCTCGCGAGGTACCGGCCGCGGGCAGCGCGAACTCCACGACCTCGGGCACCAGCGGCGCCTGGCGCTCCATGTAGTCGCTGCGCGGTGTGTCCTTCCCATGGCGCCCATCAGCCGCGAAGAAGCGCAGGAAGCCCTCCGTCGAGACGGTCACCTCGACCGCGTTGTAAGCCTCATCGCTCCCACGCGGGAGCGTCAAGGAGAGCGGCCGCCCAGGCCGAGAGAGCAGCACCGCTGCCGCCCCAGAGCCGTCCTCGCGGACCACCACCGGAGGCGCGCCGTTGGTCCCCCATGCCCCGACGGCCTCTGGATCGAGCGGGAGCTCCTCGACCAGGGAGGCTGTCGACAGGGGCCAGGAGCCACGCGCCTCCATCTCGACGACTCGGGTCTCGAACCACCCGGTCGACGGATCAGGACCGCAGGACCCCGCGACCAAAGACACCACCAAGGCCAGCGCGAACCAGCGACGACCAGGGGTATGGGATAGACCGAGCATGAACCGAGGCCAACGAGGGGGGGAGGGTCAGGGTCCGACACGCGCCCCAACCTGGAACCCGAGACCTCAGCCTAACGTCCATCCAACGAGTCGCCAGTCCCCCACGTCGCCTCATCGGGGCCGGCCCCCTTGCCCGGCTAGAATCTCCAGCGGGCGTAACATGAGGAGGATGCTGCCCACCCCCTCCTTGCTCATTGGCGCCACGCTCTCCGCGGCGGGAGTTGCGAACGCCGCGGTGTTCGGCGAGCCCCCGACGGACGGGCCTGTGGACTTCGCGGCCGAGGTTCGCCCGCTGCTCTCCGACCGGTGCTTCCCGTGCCACGGACCGGGGGTCCTGGAGCCAGCCGCAGACCTGCGGCTTGATCTGCGGGACTCTGCGGTGGATGAGCTGGGGATGTCAGCCATCGTCCCCGGCGCGCCTGGCGAGAGCGAGCTCGTCGCGCGACTTCGCCACCCTGACCCGGAGCGGCGCATGCCACCCGCCTCCTCCAAGCTCACGCTCGACGATGACGAGGCGGCGCTCCTCACCCGCTGGATCGACGAGGGCGCCGTCTACGGTGAACACTGGTCCTTCGCCCCCCCGGAGCGTTCGGTCCCCGCGTCGCTGGACACCGCCACCTGGCCACGGGATGACATCGATCGGTTCGTCCTCGCGCGCCTCGACGCGCGCGGGCTCGCGCCCGCCCCGGAGGCCGCCGCAGCGACGCTGCTGCGGCGCGCATACCTCGACCTCACGGGGCTCCCCCCGAAGATCGCGGACCTCGACGCGTTCCTCGAAGACGATGCGCCGGACCGTTACGAGCAGGCTGTGGATCGACTCCTGGCCTCTGAAGCCCACGCTGAACACCTGACCGCCCACTGGCTCGACGTCGCCCGCTACGCCGACACCTTCGGATATCAATCCGACGTCGATACGCACCTGTGGCCGTGGCGTGACTGGGTCATCGAGGCCTTCCACGAGAACCTCCCCTACGACCGCTTCCTCACGGAGCAACTGGCGGGCGACCTCCTGCCGGACGCCGACCGGAACACCCGGCTGGCGACCGCCTTCAACCGGCTCCATCGGCAGACCAACGAGGGCGGCAGCGTCGAGGAGGAGTTCCGCGTCGAGTACGTCTGCGACCGCGTGGAGACCATGGCCGGCGCCTTCCTCGGGCTCACCGTGGGCTGCGCGCGCTGCCATGACCACAAGTTCGACCCGATCACCCAGCGCGACTACTTCGGGCTCTTCGCGCTGTTTGACGGTATCGACGAGTCCGGGCTCTATTCCCACTTCACAAACGCAACCCCCACGCCGACCCTCGAGCTCCCCACCGAGGTCCAGGAGCGCAAGACGGCGGAGCTCGAAGGGCGCATCTCCGCTGCCCTTACGGCCGTCGACGGCGAGGCGCTCCCCTGGCGCGAGGCGCTGTCCACCAGCTTCGCTGACGCCGGCGAGGAGGGCGCTCCATTCCAGCTGCGCGGCGGCGCCCGCGTGACCGCAGATCGCGCGGCAGAGGGGGTCGAACTCGACGGCGAGAACTCCGTCGTCTTCCCCGGCGTCGGCGTCTTCCGCCGCGCAGACCCCTTTCGGATCCAGCTCGAGCTCAGGTCGCCGGAGGCCTTCGAGCGCGCGGTGGTGCTCCACCGCACCAAGTCGTGGACCGACTCCGGGAGCCGGGGCTACCAGCTGCTCGTCGATGAGGGCCGGCTCCTGTTCGCCCTGGTCCACTTCTGGCCCGGGGACGCCGTCGCCGTTCGGACGGTGAGCGCCATGCCCGTGGGTCAGTGGACCAACGTCGAGCTCCGCTACGACGGCTCAAGCCGAGCGAGCGGCATGGAGATCTGGGTCGACGGCGCGCCGGCGGCCCTTGAGGTCGTCCGCGACCACCTGACCCGGACGATTCGCGGGGGCTCCATCGAGCACCTGACCATCGGGAGCCGCTTCCGGGACCGCGGCTTCAAGGGCGGGGCCGTGCGCTCCATGCGAGTCCTGGAGCTCCCACCCGAGATCCCGAACCCCACGAACACCCTGCGCGCAGCGAGAGCCGCGCTCAACGATCACCGGGACCGGATCCGGCTGATCATGACCATGCGCGAGGCACCGGACCTGCCCGCTGCCCGGCGAACCGCCCACGTGCTGGGCCGCGGCCTGTACTCCAACCGCGGCGAGGCCGTGGGCCCCGCGACCCCCGCCTTCCTCCCCGCGCTGCTCGACGAGCCGGTCCGCTCACGGCTCGACCTCGCTCGCTGGTTGACCCATCCGGACCACCCCCTGACGGCTCGGGTGCACGTGGACCGCCTCTGGCGCCTGACCATGGGCCAGGGCCTGGTCCCGAGCCCCGAGGACCTGGGCAGCCAGAGCAGGCCGCCCGCCCACGCCGAGCTGCTGGACACCCTCGCCCGCGATCTCATCGACTCCAGCTGGGACTCCCGCGCCATGCTCCGGCGCATCGTCCTCTCCTCGACCTACCGCCAGGTCTCTGACCACGCGGAGAGCTTCGAGCGGGACCCCGGGAACGAGCTCTTGAGCCGCGCCAGCACGCGCCGAATGAGCGCGGAGGTGATCCGCGATGCGGCGCTCGAGTCCGCGGGGCTGCTCGTCCACCGCGTGGGAGGCCCAGCGGTTCGCCCGTACCAGCCCCCGGGCCTGTGGCAAGAGAAGAGCGGCAAGGTCTACCGCGCTGGCCGCGGCGACGAGCTCCATCGACGCAGCCTCTACACGTTCTGGCGACGGACCTCGCCGCCTCCTGCGATGACCATGTTCGACGCCCCGGCTCGCGAGGTGTGCCGTGTGGACCGCCCGGCGACGACCACGCCCCTCCAGGCGCTCGTGCTCTGGAACGACCCGCAGTTCGTCGAGGTCTCCCTGGCCCTCGCCCAGCTCGCCCTGGAGGACGGCAGGTTGTCTCCACCCGGTTTGTCGGCGGACGAGGTCGACCAACGGCGAGTGGAGTTCATCATCCGATCCCTCACCTCCCGCCCACCCACCACGGCAGAGCGGGAGTCCATGACGACTCTCCTGGCCGCCCAGCGGGCCGCCTACCGCCAGGACCCCGCGTCCGCCCGCCAGCTGGCGGGCTACTCCCTCGAGCGGGCCGCTCACCCCGACGGCGAAGCGCCGGACCAGCCGCCGATGGGCGAAGAGATCGCCGTGGAGACCGCCGCCACCGCGGTGGTGGCCAGCGCCCTCCTCGGGCTCCCCGACGTGGTGCAAAGACGATGACCGAGCTCGAACCGAACACTGGACCTTCCCTGCTCGGCCGCCGCGCCTTGCTCCAGGGCGCCTCCCTCGGACTGGCCGGAGCGGCGCTGCCGCGCATCGGTGGCGCCGAGGACGCCGTGGCGGCCCATCACGCCGCCCGAGCAAAGCGCGTCATCCACCTCTTCATGAGCGGCGGTCCCTCCCAGCTAGATCTCTGGGACCCCAAGCCTCTCCTCCGAGAGCGCAACGGCCAGGAGCTGCCCGACTCTGTTCGTCAAGGCCAGCGGCTGACGGGGATGTCCGGCAACCAGGCCTCCCTGCCGCTCGCCGGCTCGATCTTTGACTTCAAGCAGCACGGCGAGAGCGGGACCTGGGCGAGCGAGCTCCTGCCCCACACGTCCAGGATCGTCGACGACCTCTGCGTTGTGCGGACCATGGTCACCGACGCCATCAATCATGACCCGGCGGCGACCTTCCTCCTCACCGGCTCGGAGATCGCCGGGCGCCCCTCCCTCGGCTCTTGGCTGAGCTACGGCCTCGGCTCCCTCAACCGCGACCTGCCCGAGTTCTGCGTGATGGTGACCCAGAGCAAGGGGGGGCAGCCCCTCTACGAACGCCTCTGGGGCTCGGGGTTCCTCAGCGCGCGCCACGCCGGGGTCCAGTTCCGCAGCGGGAGCGACCCGGTCCTGTTCCTCAACGATCCCCCCGGCATCGACCGTGCGACCCGCCGCCGAATGCTCGACGCGCTGCGCGGAGCAGCCAAAACGACGAGCGACATGGAGGGGGCCAGGATGGCCCAGGCAGAGCTCGCCTACCGCATGCAGGTCTCTGTCCCGGAGGTCGCGGACCTCTCGGATGAACCCGACTCGACCTTCGAGCTCTATGGCGAGGACGCGAGGCGCCCGGGAACCTTCGCAGCCAACTGCTTGATCGCGCGCCGCCTCATCGAGCGTGACACTCGATTCGTCCAGCTCATCCATCAGGGCTGGGACCAGCACGGGGGCCTGCCGGGCGCCATCCGGACCCAGTGCAAGGAGACGGACCAGGCCTCCGCAGCGCTCGTCACCGACCTGAAGCGCCGCGGCCTGCTCGATGACACCCTCGTGATCTGGGGCGGAGAGTTTGGGCGGACCTGCTACAGCCAGGGCGCGCTAAGCGCGACGAACTACGGCCGCGACCATCACCCGCGCTGCGCGAGCCTTTGGATGGCTGGCGCCGGGGTGCGCGGTGGATACACCCACGGCGAGACCGATGACTTTGGCTACAACGTCGCCCGTGACCCTGTGCATGTGCACGACCTGAACGCAACGCTGCTGCATCTGCTCGGGATCGACCATGAGCGGCTGATCCACCGTCATCAGGGCCGCCGCTACCGGCTGACGGACGTGCACGGCTCCGTGATCCAACCGCTGCTCGGCTGAGCGCGCGGCGCTCTGAGGCTCATGCCAGGACCGGTCCCCCGTCCCCAAGCGGGACAGTCTGGGGCCCAGTTTGAACGACTCGGGCGCGGGGTGGGCTCAGGCTCAATGCAGACGCTTCGGAGTGCCGATGGCTCGATGAAGGGAGGCCCTTTGGAACTCCCCTACCCACACCATGAGCACCGAGAAGCGTCCCAAGATCGCGTCCTTCGCTGTTGCAGCATCGGCGATCCTTTGCCTGTTCATCTACAGCCTCGACGAGCCGAAGCCCCTTCCGCCCGCCGAGCCTGAGACCCTCTCCTCGGTCGGCCTCATGCCCATGGGCGGCCGGATCGAGATCGACCACCGGGGAAGCGGGCTCGTCCGCGTCGAGCCGCGCGAGATCCAGGTCGAGCGAACGGGGGCTCCGGCGGAATTGACGTTCCCGACCGGGCAGCCGGACGCCATCGACGTCGCGGCCGCCCAGGCCAGCGAGGCCCGGGCCGCGCAGACGCTGCGGATCATCGCCATGGCCCAGAACCAGTTCAAGGAGGCGCGCTCCATCGACATCAACGGCGACCACCTGGGCGAGTACGGCTTCCTCGCGGAGCTCATGGGTACCGCCGCTCTTCGCAGCGGCGGCAACTCCCCTATGGACCTCTCCGAGCTGAACGCTTTCCTCCCCCGCAACTTCGCCGAGATCGTCTCCACGTCCGAGGGCGGCGCCTGCGAGGTCGGTGGCTACCTCTTCGCCGTGTACCTGCCCGCCACGCCGATCTTCAGCGGCGAGGTCGAGGGGCTCGGTGAAGCCCTGCACGGCGGAAGCGGTGAGGCCATCCCTGACCCCAACCAGAGCGCGCTGCGCTGGTGCGCCTACGCGTGGCCCTCCACCGAGACCTTCCCGGCGCGTCGGGCCTTCTTCCTGGACGCCTCGGGCTTCAGCTTGAGCACCCTGAACGCCGCCGATTCCGCCAACAGGTACATCGGCGCCGCTCACGCGCCGAGATGGAACGCGGCCTACGTCCGCCCTGACATGTCGGGCAAGGTTGGCGGCGAAGAGACCTGCGACGAGAACGCCTGGGACCGCTAGCGGCCGGAGCCTGGACGAGGGTCCGGGCCGTTCCGCCTGAGGCCGCCAGGGTGCGCCTCATCGGAAGAGGCGGCGTGCGCTGCACCGAAGAGCTCGACCAGTGACGTGAGCGCCACCGCGCGCGGCCTGAAGTCGCTCAGCACCTCGGGCGCCGAGGCGGCGCCCCATGCTCGCTCGGAGAGACAGGGGAGCACGCGCGCGAAGGCCTGAACGCCCTCCGCGCCGCGAACCTCCAGCTCAGAGCCAATGACGAGGGGGGAGGCCGCCTTCGCCAGATCGGAGTCGGCCGCTCCGAGGAAGCCCAGCGGGCTCCAGGAGTACGCCGCTCCCTCGGGAGAGGTCCGCGCCACCGGATCAGCGACCTCCAGGCCAGGGCGCCAGGATCGGCTGGCGCCGACCAGGGACCGACCCGCTTCGATGAAGGGTGCGAGGTTGGCGGGGTCTCCGGGGCGGCACAGGAGGGGGCGCAGGCTCGCGCCTTCGTCCGCACGGGCGAAGGGCATGGGCTGCGAGGAGCGATCCACGACAACGGAGATTCCCCGCGCCTTCGCGTCGACGGCGAGTCCCTTGACAAGGGCCAGTTGTCGGGCCTGTTGTCGGGCCTGCCAGCCCTCCCCGACACCGCTCACACCCTCCAAGACGAGCGCATTGAAGGACCCGAGAAAGAGGAGGTCGAGCAACCGCTGGGTCGAGGCGAGCTCGAGGTCCCCCACGACCCTGACGGCTCGCCATGTGAAGCGAGGAGCATCGTCCAGGCGAACCGCCGGCAGAGCCCACGAGGGCGCGCCCGCAGGATCCTCCGCCGGTGTTGGCGTCAGGAGCTGCAGCATCCGGGCAGCAGCACGGGCGACCCCATCAGGGGTTCGGCCCGAGAGGGCCACGTGGTCCTCAAAGACCTCGATCGAGAGCGCCTCGGGGCCTTCGCCCACCTCGTCCGCCGTGTAGCCAAGGGTGAGCACCACGTCGCCTGACCGCGCGGGGGGAGCGCCCAAGACAACCTCACGCCCGAGCCGCGCCGAGAGCAGCTCGGCCAAGACCCCAGCGAGGGGCTCCAGCTCGGCCACCTGGGTGACCACGCGGAGCCCGTCGGGGAGAACGAAGGGCGAGAACCGCGGCTGAGCCATGGCCACGCTCGGCACCGTGGGCGGAGGAGGCGGAGGCGTCCAGTCCTGGACGAGAGGAGCTGAGAGCGCGAGGAGGAGGGGGAGCACGGGATGATCCTAGGCCTGAATCGCGCCAGCGACGACCCCTCGGCCACCCGTTGGCCACCCGTTGGGTCGATTCGAGAGCCACCGTCCCTCGGCTCAGCGCAGACGGCCGTACGCCGGAGGGGCTGACCCAACAGCGCGACACCGTGGGCCATTGCGGGCGCCACAGCAAGATGGCCACCGCGCGATGTCTACAGCGCGATGTCCACAGCGCAATGCCTACAGCGCAATGCCTACAGCGCAATGGCCGCGACACCGTGGCCCGAAGACAGCCCGCCCTCAGTAGAGGATCCAGCGCCGGAGATCCGGATGGGAAGCGCCGGGCCTGGGGGCGGCGGACTCCCCCCTCAGCGCCGACGCGTGTGCTTGAGCGCGAAGGTCTCGGTGCTGTCCACCGCGACCTCGAGGGTCTGGATGGACCCCGGGGTCTCCAGCGGATGGGAGGCCCCGAACCCGTGATCCGCCCCCTCGATCAGGAGCGCCTCTCCCCGCGGCGCTCGCTCACTGAGCGTCACCGCCGCGCCATAGGGCACCGTCTCGTCCTCGAGGCCGTGGATCGCGAGAAACGGCGACTGGAGACGGCCGGCGGCGGCGCCGATATCGAGGCGACCCGCATTGCGCTCGAAGTCCTCGAGGCCGGCGAGGCCCATCCGGTGCACCTGCCCCGTCCGAGCGTTGGGGACCGGGAGGTACCCCTGCTCGCGCCAACGCGCCTTCATGGCCTCGTCGAAGCGATCGGCGTCGCCGATGGCGGCCCAGGTCACCAGCGCCGCCGGCGCCTCTTCGGCGGCCGAGATCACCGCCATGCCACCCCCCCGGCTATGGCCGACAAGGACCTCGAGGTCCGGGGCGACTCCAGCGAGCCCCCGCGCGAACTTCCGGACCTTCGCCATGTCCTCCAGCTGGCGCGAGTACGAGTCATTGAAGAACGCGTCGTCATCATCCATCACCATCGGGTCCTCGCCCACGCCGGAGCCCGAGGTGTTCATGGAGACGACCACGAAGCCCGCTGCAGCAAGTCGACGGCTCAGGTGGGGGAAGAACCCCCAGTCCATGAAGCCCTTGAAGCCGTGCACGAGGACCGCCACAGGGCGGCTCGACTCGTCGCGGCTCCGCCCCGGCCCCCCCGTGTGCTCGATCCGAACTCCGACCCTTCGGCCAGGTTGATCGGGATAGGTGAGGAAGGTCCGCTCCTGGTGGAGCCCCTCAGGCTGGCTGGGTGCTGACATGGTGATGCGGCGGAGCCTAGCCGTCCTCCAGCACGAGCACCTCTTCCAGGTGCGGGAACACCTCGATGATCCTCGGCCAGCCTGGCACCGGTTGCTCACCGGAGAGGACGAACTTGACCTCGAGGGCCGCAGCGAGCCCGCTTGCAGGCGCGGCCCCCTGATGCCCGGCGTTGTCCGCGATGACGTAGAGATCCTCCACGTCCATCGAGATCTCGCGCGCCCGACGCGCCGCCGCCCCGATCCGCGCTGGCCCGTAGGGCTCCTTACCGACGAGGCGCAGCATGCCCACTCGCCCGGTCGCCCGATGTCGGCGGGGCGGGGCGTCCCAGCGCTCGTCCTCATCCAGGTGCGCCAGGGACCACCCGGCACCTGCCAGCACGTCGAGCGCGCGGCGCTCGTACCAGGAGCGGTGCCCCGCACAGAGGATCAGCGGAGCCGGCGACAAGATGCGCGCCAGCTCGCCGAGCGCGCGAGCCTCCGACGGTCCAAAGAGTGTCCCATCCGCGAGCGTCGCGACCAGCCCTCCCAGCCGCTCGCGGCGAACGAGCGGCGCGATGGAGTCGCGGAACCGTCCCGCGTCTGCGGCGCGCTCCTCAGGCGCCCTCGAGAGGTCCAGGATCGTGGACGGCACGCGCACCAGGAGCCGGGTTCGGGGTCGCCCTTGCAGCGCTGCGGCCCAGCGCACGATGTGCTCCTCGCGCGGCAGGACATGGGCGGTCACGTCGACCTCCACCGCGCCGAAGAACTGGCCCAGGAAGTTGAGCGGATCGAAGTCCACGCCGCGCTGCAGCGGCCACGCCCGATCCAGCGCGGGGTGCGTCCACCCGGAGGGCCCGATGCGAATCACCAGTCCGCCCCCACACCAAGCAGGCTCGCGGCCTCGACCTCCGCCGCGACCAATGCGTCTCCGACGCCTTGGCTCACCGCTCGAAGGTCCTCATCGGTCGCCCCTCGGTCCACCGAGATCGGAGCACCAATGACCACCTGGACCCGACTGAAGGGCAGCGGCAGCGTGAACCGATCCCACGAGTTGAGGCGCGCCGCGCTGGCGGCGGCGAAGCCAAAGGGGACGATGGGAAGCCCCGCGTCCCTGGCCAGGAAGGCCGCGCCGCGGTTGACTCGATGCATCGGGCCACGCGGCCCATCCGGCGTGATGGCCACCGCCCCTCCCCCACGGAGCATCTCGCGCATGGCCTTGAGCGCCCGCACGCCATAGCGGCTGGAGGACCCGCGGAGCGTGCGGTACCCGAGCCGCTCCAGCGTCGTATTGGCGAGCTCCCCGTCCCCGGACATGGACACGAGGATCACCGTGTTCACCCCCGCAAAGACAGGCGCAGCGGCAGCCATCCGCCCGTGCCAGAGGACCGCCACGCAGCCCTCTCCGGACTCCAGGAGCTCCTCTCTCCGCTCGCTGTTGGCCACCTGGACGCGCCACGTCCAGCCGAGCCCGCGCAGCAGCGGGGGGACCAGCAGGGGCACCAGGGGCGACAGCACCCGGCGACGCAGGTCCCGAAAGCGGCGGCGCAGCGGGCCGTTCCGACGGGAACGATCGCCGCGCTTGTACTGCCAGCCGGGGTCCACGGCGTCCCCAGGTGAGCAGACGTCCGAGGACTCCCCCTCACGGTCATCGGACATCACTTGCCTGGGCTCTTGTAGATGCGATGGGGGTCATCTCCCCGGCCACCTTCGTCCACAGCGTTGGCGCCCATCGACCAGGCCACGTAACCGTCATCCGTCAGCTTGTAGAGCAACTTTCTCCCCCAGCCATCGCGGATTCCACCTGCGAGGTAGGCGGGCTTGCCCTCGTCGGACCGCGCGAGCGCCCCGAGGTTCGGTGGCAGGTCGCCATCGTGATCCAGCTGGTACATCTTCACCGCGACCTCCACGCTCATCAGCTGAGACTGTGTATCCGACTCGGCTCCCACGGGGGACGGAGGCTCCTCGATCGAGCCCTCGACCTCGAGGAACTCGGTGTCAAGGTCGTCCCACGCTTCGACGTCCATAGCGGCGGGCATGAAGATCATGGGCAAGCTCCCAACCCCGACGAGGATCGCGGGGATCTCCGGGCCGAGGGAGGACACCGTGATGTCCATGAACCCGTCGTCGACCTTGACCCAGCGGCGCTCGCTGGCGGTGAAGTGGCGCGTTAGAACGTCCATGTCGGGCAGCGAGTCCAGCTTGAAGGGCAGCGGCAGGTCCGCGCCCCCCCCCGCAAGGTCGCCGATCATCGGAGCCAGCGCCCGCAGCTGCGTGTAGAGATTGCCGTAGAACACCGCCCAATCGGCGAAGCTCACCATGGTCGCGCCACCTGAGAGTTCAGTGGCGCTCAGCCCCGCGTGCACCTCTGCCTCTTGACCCGCCTTGGCCAGCTTGGCCACCCGGCGCACCTCCCGCTTGGCGTGACTCGGCAAGGTCGAGATCAGCACGCGATCGTCCATGACCGTGACGGTCGGGCGGCTGAAGCTGGAGGGGTCAATGGGCAGGCCCAGCTGCATCCCGCCCTGACCACCAGCCAGGCCGCTGAGGGACCATGTGTACACCGTCGCTCCCCGGTACTCGGTGCGCTGACCATCTGCCTCGCCAGCGGCCTCCATCATCTCCATGAGGCCGTCCATGCCCCGCACAAAGGCCTCGCGGTCGTCGAGGCTCGCGACGGCCATCAGGTTGGGAGCAGAGAGGAGCGAGCGGAGCTTCGGGAGGCTGTACGAGATCGACCCACCGAGGGGCTCAATCAGGTCGCGGTCGATGCGGAATCCGTACGCAGTCTCCATGCCTTGCATGACCTCCTCCATCTCCTCCGAGCTGACGTCGCCGGAGGCCTGAACCAGGAGATCAAAGAGCTGCTCCGGGTCGAAGCTAGCCACGGAGGTCACCAGGGCGTCGGGGTGTGCGAGGGTGAGGCTGGATGGCTGCAGGGGGGTGCCGCCGACCATCTTCAAGCTGGAGATGGGCGGGGGACCAGGAATCCAGCCGGTGGTCAGATAGCGCCCATCCGCGCCGATGGCGAAGTTCCAGTGCCCTCCACGGAGCATCGCGGTCCCAGGAGCGCCGAGCATCAGCTCCGTCATGGTGATCGCGGGGCCCGCCAAGAGCGCCCAGGTCGGGCCGGCAGGGTCGGTCAGCTCCAGCAGGCTCGAGAGGCCCGCATAGGCGGGGGTGTAGAGCTCCATGACGGTGGTCCCCTCTGCAGCGCCGAGCCTCTCGCGGCCGACCTCGATCTCGGCGGAGAATGCGCGGGGTGCCGCACGACTCAACCGCGCGAGCTCCTTGCCGAGGTCCTCAATCCCGACCGCCACCAGCGCCCGCGTGCCGCCAAAGGCCATGTACTCCGTGGGAGCGTCCACGGATCCGGAGATCTCCATGACCGTGAGCCGCGGCGAACCGAATGCCCCGCCATCGCCGTCGAGGCTCATCGCTCGAGTCGCGACCTGTCGCGATCGCCCCCCCACGAAGACGTCGCGCATGACCGCCGTCCACGCCTCGCAGGAGGCCTCGTCTTCAAAGTCGACCACGACGCGCAGATCGAAGTCCGGGACCGGTGTGTCCCCGTCCAGCAGCCCCACGAGCCCCAACACCGACCCCCCCCCCGAACCACCGAGGTCCAGTGACATGGAGACCGAGCGGACCCCTTTGTGCAGATCGAGGATCCGCGGGAGCTCCCCCTCCATTCCACGCAGCTGTGCCACGAGCAGCTCGACCGGATCGACCGGCCCGCTCCCCATGACGTCTCCAATCGCAGCTTGCAGCTCCTCGTCCGCCATCGTCCGGGCCAGCGCGGTGCCACCGAAGGCGTCGAGGGCCGCCTGAAGATCGGGGATCGCCACGACGAGGTCTGCGCCCTTGGGGTGGAGGTCCTGCGCCGCGGGCTCGGGGAGCTGAGGGAGGGCGAGGGCGAGGGAGATTAGGATCGACATGGTTCGGAGGCGTCAGACCTTGGGGCTAGGCAGCCAGCGGCTCGGGCAGACGAGACCGCCTACTTGCTCATGAACGCTCGGAGCTGCTCGTCACGTTCCGAGATGCTCTTGCGGATCGCGGCGAAGATCTTCCCCGTCTCCTGACGTTTTTCCATCGCAGCCATCAACTCTCCATGGAGGCGCGACAGCTCCGGGTCCCCGCCGTCCACGAGGAACGCGACAAACAGTCCGGCCTGATTGATGAGCCTGGCGGTCTCCTCGTTCTGACCGCTCGCCTCGAACTCGAAGACGTCGTCGAAGTCCAGCAGCCCCCCCTGGGCGTTCAGGTTCGACGCGGACCACTTGCGGGCCCAAGAGGGGTCCCCCCCCCGCTTGATCTGGTTGTCGTTGAACCAGCGGGACGCGTAGCACGCCGCACCCCACCGGAACCAGCGGGGCAACTTGTGCGCCCGGAGGCGAACCGCCGCGAACTCCGGGGAGACCTCGCCCTCTCCGTAGACATCGTCGAGCCCCTCGAAGCAGGGGTCGATCGACTCGACGAAGGACAGGCCGTAAGCGAACCGTGCGTCGTGCAGACCAAAGAGGTCACCCGACTCTGACTCCTCGTCCCAGAAGGTCACCCCCATGCCCAGATACCGCTCCTCGTCGAAGTCGAACCAGAGATCGGCGAAGGCCGAGCGGTTGAAGGCCGACATCGCCAACGGATCAAGCTGAGGGAGGTCGTAGTCCTCGTCACCGTCCATGAACCGCAGGT
Organism: uncultured bacterium; assembly: GCA_938083085.1. Classification (GTDB taxonomy): domain Bacteria; phylum Planctomycetota; class UBA1135; order UBA1135; genus Saltatorellus. The sequence continues at coordinate 87,897 of CALLKX010000012.1, read as the reverse complement.
ACTCGGACCGACTGCGCAGCACCATGAAGGCCGGCTTCTCGTCGCCCCCGAACCCAAAGACCTTGAGCATGTCGTAGTAGGCCTGTTCGGCCTGCTTGGCCGCTTTTTGAGCCGTCTCACGGCTGCACGTGGACCAGACGGTGGCGCGCTTCTCCGGGATCCTCCACGGCGTCTCGATGTCCCCATGCCACTCGTTCGCAGCCTCGAGCGGGAGCCACTTCGCGTCGCACTTCCACAGCCCCTCAGCGAGCTTGCCGACCTCGTCAGGGGAGACCCAGTTGAGGTCCTGGAGCTGCCACCCCTCGGCCAAGCGCTGGCGCGCTACCGGGTCGTACCACTCGTCGGTCGAGGCGTCCTTCTGCCACCCCTTGTCGAGGTAGACCACGTCAGCAGGCGACACCCACTTGCCGTCGTACTTCACCAGACCGCGCTCCTTCGCGATCTTTGACAGGTGCCGATCAAGAGCACGCTCGGAGTCGTACCACTTACCCTCGAACTGGACATGCCCGAGAGCCGCGTGAGCCTCTGCGTGGTCCGGCGCCGCCTTGATCACCTTGTTCAGCACCCGCTTGCGGTACTTCTTGCGGTCGTCTTGTTCGAGGGTCCACTCGTAGAGCGCCCACAGCTTCACAGGGTCGTCCCCGGCGGCCTTGAGCAACGACTTGTAATCCTCCAACCCGGCGACGATCGCAGGTTGGCCGATCGGCTCCGCAACCATGAGCGGTGCGACGGAGGCGGTCATGGGCGAGGCGGCAATGAGGAGGGAGATCAGCATGGAATCTTCAAGTCAACGAGGATGCGAACCGGGCAGCTTGCCCGCTCGGACGATATAGCTCCTATAATGCCGGGCCACGCGCCTGGGGGGAGACCCCCTGGCTGCTCTGAGCCCAGAGAAGCCCAGGCCCCCAGCCCAAACCCGAATCGCCTAGCAAGACAGGCAAGCACGATGGCCAAGCACAAAGCTGCCACCGAAATCACGATCGCCCAGGAAGAGCAGTCCGCTTTCGCGACACTGGTCTTCAAGTACAAGTGGCCGGCACTCTCGGTCCTGGCCGTGGCCTCGGCGGCGATCCTGTACACCCAGAGCGCCTCACAGGCCGCCACAGAGTCCGATCGGGCGGTGTGGGGCGAGCTCTACGAAGCCAACATCTCGGAGGACCGAGTGGCGATGCTGAATGCATTGACCGCCAAGAACCCGTCGGCCACGGTCTCTGCCTGGGCGTACATGGATCTGGCCCAGACCCACCTGGTGAAACGGGAGTACGAGGAAGCCACGGTCGCCCTCCAAAGCGCTCAGGAGCTGTCCCCCGCTCTTCTGGGCACACTCGAGTTCCCTATCGGCCCTGACGGTTCTGGCCAGTCGCTTCTTGCTCACCTCGAGGCGAGCGTCGCGCAGGAAGCCGCTTGGACGCTGGAGCACCCGAGCATCTTCGAGAACCCGCCTCTCCCGGAGGGCTCCCCGCGCGTCGAGCTCATGACCGAGCTCGGGCCGATCATCGTGGGCTTGGAGAGCGCCGCCGCCCCGGGGCACTCGGCGAACTTTCTCAAGCTGGTGAAGGAGGGGTACTACAACGGCACCCGCTTCCATCGCGTCCAGCCGGGCGGCTTCATCCAGGGTGGAGATCCCAACTCCAGGGACGAGGACGCCAGCACCTGGGGCCTTGGCGGGCCCGACAAGACCATTCCGGCCGAGAAATCGGGCCTCATCCACGCGGAGGGCGTTCTCTCCGCCGCCAAGGTGACAGGTGCTGTCAACTCCTCTGGAAGCCAGTTCTTCCTGACCGCCTCCCCGCAGTATCAGTTCGACGGCAACTACGTCGTCTACGGAAGGGTCCTGGAGGGGCTGGATCTCATCAAGGACGCCTCCAACGGGGAGATCCGAGAGGACAAGGCAGAGGCCCCCGTCGAGCCGGTGACGATCATCAGTTCGCGGATCCTCTGAGCGGTTGAACGAGCTCCGGCTCGAGAAGAAGGGGCGGTGGACACGGGTCCACCGCCCCTTCTTCGTTTCCGGCCCCCCCCGCGCGCCCAGGGGACCGGAGCTCATGGAGTCCGTGCGGAGTCAATGTTCCACGTGGAACATGCACCTACAGCGGCGTGACCCGGAGACGCCACGAACCAACTCCGAAGGCGAACCACCCCGAAAGCCACCGAGAAGCGCCGGGGTCCGGCAGCAACCACCCGTTGGCACGATCGACGGTTCGAGACTGAAGACGACTTCAGGTCCGCTTAGGTCGCTCAGAGGCAAGAGGCTTCGACCTCCAACGTGGCATCCTCCAACCATCGGGCAGCCTCGATGACGACCACAGCCAGCTCGCCCCAGTGCCCACAATCGACGAGGAGCAGCCCGATCCAGGTGAAGCGCCCCTCCACCCTCTCCGCCACGGTACGCCGCCTCTGAAGCCCAGGCCGCGATCGCGGAGCCCCCCCTCACGTTCACGAATGTTCCACGTGGAACATCGGCTTGCTGGAGCGAGAGCACCCCTTGATGGTGGCCACCCCTGACGCGACGCGTTTCATGTGATGGGACTCGCCCCTGCAGAACCCGCTGGCTGCACCCGTCACCCCCGGGCATTCCATGGAGGACCCCGACGAGGGTCGGGCCCCAGACGGTGGACGGCCGAAGGGAAGCCAAGCCGGGCGCCACCCTGAACTTGCGACCGCAAACCAAGGCAGTAGGTGAATTTGTTCCACGTGGAACATCGATCTCTGACCCGGCCCCAGCCCCGATCAAATTGTGGAGAACCCAGCGCGATCGCACCTCCGCCGATTCTCCGAATCCCAGAAAGGGCCACACAAGCCCCCCTCAAGGGGGTCAGAACCACGATCCGCCGTGAGTCGCTCACCAGCGAGGGATCGACTCAGACAGTGGACAACAGGTGGACAACTGGACTGACATCGAGTCGAAGTCCCACGCAGAAAAGGATCCCAGGCCCCCCCGCTCCACACCCCCCCCCACAGCCCATCGAAGGGTCAGGCAGAGGGACCACCATCTGTTGTGGCCCCTGGGGAGTCAGATTGAGTCCTTAGGAGCTACTCGGTCGCAAATGCGCTCGAGCTCCTCGCGGTCGGCGTAGTCGAGGGTGATCGACCCGCGGTACTTTCTGCCGTTCCGAAGCGTCACCTTCACACCCAGCGCTCCACGCAACCGCCCCTCCATTTCCCCCACCCAGGCGGGCTGGCTGGTCGTCGCCTTCGCATCGACCGTGGAGCCCTCAGGCGACTCCACCTTGCCGCCGCCACGGGTCAGCTGCTCCGTCTCGCGGACCGACAGCTGCTTCCGAACCACCTGGCCAAGGGCCTTGCGGATCGCATCGGCGTCCGGGAGGCCGAGCAGCGCCTTGGCGTGACCCGAGGAGATCATTCCCTGGCTGAGAGCCTCGAGGGCCTCCTCGGGGAGATCCAAGAGACGCAGTTGATTCGCCACCGAGGAGCGCTTGATGCCCATGCGCTCCGCGACCTGCTCCTGATTCAGACCCACCCGGTCCATCAGGGCGCGATATCCGCGCGCCTTCTCCACGGGGTCCAGATCCATGCGCTGGATGTTCTCGACGATCGCGAGTTCCAGGCTCACCTCATCAGAGACATCGTCACGGACCACCGCCGGGATGACCTCCAGGCCGGCGTTCCTGGCAGCACGCCAGCGCCGCTCACCGGAGATGATCTCGAAGCCGCTGCCGTCCCGTCGAACGGTGATCGGTTGCAGCACACCGTGCCGGACGATGCTGAGGCGGAGCTCCTCGAGGCCCTCCGAATCGAAGACCTTGCGAGGCTGATCTGGGTTACGACGGATCGCCGCCACCTCCACCATCCGGCCCACCACATCAACGTCTTCAGCAGCTCCCTTGGGCACGGTGTGCTCGCTCGCGCCAGACTCGGCGCTCTTCGCCTTGGGAGCGCCCTTGCCGCGGGGAACCACCGTCTTCGGGCGCTCTACCTGTCCGTCTTCAGGCTGCCCAAGGAGGGAGCCGAGGCCTCGACCGAGTCGTCGTTCCATGGGGTTCTTGATCGGGGGCGAGGGAGGAGTTGCCGCGCGAGCCGAAGCAGGCGGCGCGCGACTCTAGGGCAAGAGCAACACCTGTCAAGGGACACCGCCCCGGACGCCATGTGTGCTCGTCATCAAGGATAGCGAATGTCTGGATTCCCGACGGGAGCGTTAGGCTCTCGGAGGATGAGTTGCTTGCACGTCACCTTGGGTCTCCTCCGACACCACCTGCGCCAACCGCTCGGATGGCTGCTCGTCGCCGCCCTTCTTCTTTCATGGCCCGCGCTGCGTACGTTCCTTCCCCTCGGCCTCGTCACCGCCGACCTGCACCACTGGACCGGCGCATACGAGGTTGCATTCATGGGGGGCCTCGCTGCGATGGCCATGAGCCTCTCGCCCCTCAATGAGTTCTGCTGGATCATGAGACCCCTTGGGCCCCTGGGGAAGATCGCCGTCCAGACCGGCAGCCTGATCCTCGTGAGCGCCGGCGCCGGGCTCCTTGCCTTGGTCCCCGCCCATCTGTTCTACGACTGGCAGCTCGTGTCCTTCCAAGCGGAGGACTCGCTCCCCGCGCTTGTGCTCGCCTGGGCCCACGCGGCCGTCATCGGCGTGGTCCTCCTGCAACTACCGCTGGAGCGCCACCTGCGCGCCGCGATCGCGGTGGGCCTCGTCACCGTGGTACCTGGCCTCGTGACAGGCGAGACGGCGGCGGGGCACGCGATCCTCGCCTGGTTCGATGTGGGAGAGACCCTGAGGGCGTCGTTCGAATTCTCCCCCACCCGCGCTCACTGGATCGGGGCCGCCCTGCCGATGACAGGCTGGTTCGCGGGCGCCTTGGCGCTCGCGTCCCCAGGGGACGTCGGTCGCCCCACTCATGCAATACGCAATCCTAGGTGACATCCACGCGAATCTCGCTGCACTGGAGGCTGTGCTCGAGTCGCTGGAGGGCGAGGTCATTGACCAGATCCTCCAGGTGGGCGACGTCGTCGGCTACGGCGCGGCACCTGGCGAGGTCATCCGGCTCCTTCAAGAACGCGACGCCATCGTCGTGAAGGGGAACCACGACGCCGCCTGCGTCGGTGAGCTCGACACCCGGCTCTTCAACGCCAACGCCAAGGCCGCGGTCGACTTCACGCTGGATCAGCTCTCGCGCGAGGACCTTCAGTGGCTCGCTGACCTCCCGCTCCTCCACGCGACGGACCACTGCGTGTTGGCCCACGGCACCCTGCCAGACCCCGACCGCTTCGACTACATCCAGAGCACCTCCGAGGCCGACCCTTCACTGGACGCGCTCGACCGCCCTGTCGCCTTCGTCGGCCACACGCACGTCCCCGTCACGATCATGCGACTCATCGAGTCCCCGGACAGGACGTCGTACACCATCGATCGAGAGGTGAACCTCGAGGAGACCACGGTGGCGCTCGTCAACGTCGGGAGCGTCGGGCAGCCTCGGGACGAGGATTGCCGCGCCGCTTACGCCCTCTATGACACGGCCACTCAGCGCATCGAGCTGCGCAGGGTCGAGTACGACATCGAGCGAGAGGCGGACCGGATCGTCCGCGCAGGCCTTCCCAAGATGCTGGCTGACCGCCTCTTCCTCGGGATCTGAACCCGCAGGCTCACTTGCGCTGACGCAAGTAGTTGAGGCTAGCGGGGAGCTCCTCGAGCCCGGCCTCGCCGAGATCGGCTGCGAACAACCGCTCGAGGTCGAGGAGCGTCCGCTCGTCCCCGTGGGCCACGAAGGTGCGCTGTTCGGGATTGGAGCCGATGGCCACCATGAGCTCGAGGATCGACCCGGCGTTGCACCTCGATCCCGCGACCTCCAGCTCGACGGGGGTCCCGTGGTGCTGGACGATCGCCACAATCAGGGACGCGGGCCTGGCGTGAAGGAAGACGCCCTCCCGCAGGCAGAGCTCCGCGCTGGAGACCCTTGTGTAGCTCGGGAGCAGCGACGAGGCGATCTCAGCGCCGCTCCGAATGAACGCGTGGGCGCTCACGAGGAGGCGGTTCAGCGTCACATCTCGAACCTGCGAACGCGGGACCAGCCGCTGCAGGACCGAGTCCGCCATGTCCGAGCGCAGACCGCGCTCGTGACGTTCGACGAAGTGCGTCAAGTACGTCACCGCCCCGAGGGTGTGGAGGGCCGCCGAGGCGTGGCCGCGGAGGTCCGGGAGGCGCGGATCCCCTGTCTCAAGCACGGTGTTCTTGACGTAGGTGTCGTAGCTCGACTGGAGGTTGTGCACGGTAGCCTCCCAGACACGGGCCGTCTCCTCGCTGCACTTGGCGCGCAGGAACTCCTCCCGCCGCTCGGCCTCCACCATGGGCTCGATGCCCACCTTGTCGAGCATCTCGAAGGCGGCGAGGTAGTTAGAGGCGACCTTGGCGATCCGGTGATCGTCGTCGTCGATGCGATCGAGGTCGACGTTGTTGGGGAGCCTCGGCGGGGCCTCCAAGGCGTCGTCTGGGCGCTGGCCTTGCCCAACCTGAAGGTCCGAGACACCGCGTTCCCTGGCCTCTTCGAGCAGGGCGCCCATCAACAGCGCCGTGCGATCCTGCACAAACCTGAGCGCCTCCCGCATGTGCTCGAGCACCCCAGCGCCTCCTTCGGGCAGCCGCTCGGCCACCCCGTAGGAGTCCACGCGCCGGTCCAGGTGAGCGAGCTGCATCCCGGCGAGGGCAAAGCCGCGGATAGACGCCACGAGCTCGGTGAACGCGGAGAACGTTCGGTTCGTGCGCGCACCGTGATCGTCGAGGAACGACTCCAGCTCGTCCGCGCTCGCCGACACCTCGAAGAAACGCCGCTTGGACCACCGCGTCCCCGAGGGCACGGCGCAGATCGTCAGGAACCCCAGAGCGCGTTCCCTGAGGAGCGCGCCGAAGTCCTGTTCGGAGACAACCGGCTTGCTGGAGGACGATCCCATGACCCGGCGGGAGGGTAGCACGATCTCGGTTACGGGACCCTGTACCGGGATCGACCTCGGGGCTCAAGAACGAGCCAACCAGAGTCCGATTCGGTGGGTAGAGGGGGCCTCACGGGGCGCCCTGAACACGCATTCCCCCTGCGACACGGAGCACCACCATTTCTGCCGAACGCTGTCTCGAGACCTATCTCCATGAGATCAACGAGGTCCCCCTTCTCACCGCGGACGAGGAGAAGGTGCTCGGTGCCCGAGTCCAATCTGGTGACCTCGAGGCGCGGGAGCACCTCATCCGGGCCAATCTCCGGCTCGTGGTGTCCATTGCGAAGATGTACAACGACCGGGGTCTGAACCTCCAGGACCTCATCGCCGAGGGGAACATCGGCTTGATGAAGGCCGCGGAGAAGTTCGACCCCGAGGCCGGCTGCCGCTTTTCGACCTACGGCACCTGGTGGATCAAGCAGTCCATCCGTCGAGCGCTGACGAACACGGTCAAGTCCGTGCGCGTCCCCGGTTACATGACGGAGATGATCTCCAAGTGGAGGAATGTCGCCAACGAGCTGCGCTACATGCTCGGCCGCATGCCCACGGTCGAGGAGGTCGCCATGGAGCTCGGGATCCCGCGGGAATCCTGGCCCCTCCTGAAGCGCACCATCGAGTCCAACCAGGCCGGGCAGGTCTCCCTGGACGTGATGACCCAGAGCCAGGACACCGTCGAGGACGAGAAGGCGGTCGATCCGGAGGAGACCATGCTCCACCGCGACCTGCTCTCCCGTCTGGATGAGCTCCTCGGAGTGATCGACGAGCGCGAGGCTCAGATCTTGAGGCTCCGTTACGGCCTCGGCGATGGAGCCGAGCCGATGACCCTCAAGGAGATCGGGAAGGTCGTTGGCCTGACCCGTGAGCGCGTTCGCCAGATCGAACGAGACGCCCTCCGGAAGCTCTACGACGTCATGGCGGGGGACTGACCCTGGTTGGAGGCGGCTTCTTTCCTCTTCAGGATGAGGTCGCTCCCGGGGAGCGAATCATGAGCAGTAAGAAACACACCCGCGCCGAAGAGGACCGCCCCAGGCGCGAGAGGGACCTCGGCAAGCACCTGATCAGGTCCATCGAGCTCGGTGACCTGGACGCGGTTCTCGCCGACGAAGTCCGGGAGGTCCTGGCATCGACAGTGGACACCCGCGCGGCGACGTCCGGCTGGACGCCCCTCATGCTGGCCGCGGCCATGGGGGACGCAGAGATTGTCGACGCCCTGCTAAGCGCCGGCGCCGACCTGGGCGAGGCGCTGCTCATCGCCTGCGCCCTTGGTCACACGAAGATCGCCCATCAGCTCCTCGAGGCCGGAGCAGATGCGACCACGCAGGACCGAAACGGCCGCAACGCGCTCTCATTCGCCGCGCAGACTGGAGACCGGGAGCTCATCGACGCGCTGCTCGCGGCCGGGGTCCCCGTCGACCTGCCGGAGCGTGCCTCCGGCATGACGGCCCTGTGCCGCGCCGCTCTCGCCGGTCGGTCCGAGGCCTGCACCGCCCTCCTCGACGCAGGGGCCCAGAGGAACCACGTCGATCACCATGGGTTCACGCCCCTCCTCTACGCAGCTGGCTCAGCGCACGAGACCGCCTGCCGAGCCCTCCTCGAGGCCGGCGCCGACCCCAATCACCGATCGCCAGACGGGCGCGGCGCCCTCCTCTCGACGATCTCCGCACGGGCCTACTTCAGGCTCGAGGGTGGCTCCCAAGAGGTCCGGCCCTTTGACGAGGCCGAACTGCTCCCGATCGTGGAGCTCCTCGTGCGCTGGGGCGCGGAGATCAACGTCGAGGACGGGACCTGCCAACGAGCGGAACAGCTTGGATACGGCGCCATTGCGCGGAGCCTCGCGGAGTACGCCTGCGAGCCACTGCGAGAGGCCAGCTGAGCTTCCCCGGTCGACGTAGCCTCGCCCTTCGGTGACACTGGACGCCATGCGGGCGCCCCACCGGATCATCCCCGCCGTCCTGGTCCTCGCGGCCTTGGCGGTTCTCGGCTGGACGATCTTCGGAGAGCCCAGCCCCCGAGAGCGGCCTTCGGTCGCAACGGGGCTCGCCCGGCCCAAGGCCCCAGATGAAGTCCAGGGGGCTCCCGACCCCCTGACGGCACCGGCCAGCAGCGGCGAAGACCTGGCGAGCGAGCCTGCCCGCCGCTCTGATGCCGGCACGGCGCTCACGCTCGACCGCCTCAGGCTATTCGAGGGCGAGGTCCTCCTCCAGGTGAAGGGCGCCCTCCCCTCGCCGGTGAAGATCGGGTCCTTCCAGCTAGAGATCATGACTTCGAGCGTCTCACGCGAGGTCGAGGTCAAGGTCAGCAGCGGCCGCTTCAAGGTGGAGATCCCTGACCGCTCGCGGGTCAGACTGCGAGGGGGCATGTTCAACGGCGAGCGCGTCCGCTTTGAGGGCCTCGGTCACGCGTTCACGCCGGTCGAGAGCCCCTACGTGCTCGTGGGGTCCCCCTTCCCGTTGAACCGCCTCGTGGTACGCGACGGCCCCACCGGCGCTCACCTCTCGGGGCTCCGCATCACGCGGGCCCCCGGGATGAGCCCGGCCAGCTTGCGGGGGCAGACCGCTGGTGAGGAGGTGGTCCTCAAAGACGCGAGCTCGCCGGTCGACCTTCCCTGGATCGAGTCCCAAGCGCCCCTTTGGCTCCGGGTTCAGGCGGACGGCTACGCACCAATGACCGCGTGGGTGGACCCCGACCAGGAGCGCACACGCGAGCTCCTCCTGTGGCCCGAAGCTGAACTCACCGTCCGCGTGACGGGCGAGGCGAGAGAGGCCGTGAAGGTGATCGCGCTGTTCCACGACGCGGGCGAGGGGCGCACCATCGCCGGCGGACTCATCGAGCGACGGGCCCAGGGAGTGACCTCTGATGGAGATGCGTGGGTGTTCGACCTCGTGGGCCTGCCCGCGCTGCCGACCGAGGTGGTCGTCAAGGGCTTCGACCTCCGGGCGCAGCCTGTGGACCTCGCGAAGACGAGCGTCTCCCTCAACCCCGGCGGCCGTCACACCGTGGTGCTTCGCCTCCGTCGTTGAGCCCGGCCCCGCCGGGCTCCGAACAGGCCCCCGGCCTCCGTCCAGAGTCCACGGGAGGACGCAGAAGCAGGGCCACCAGCGCAGCTGCCAGCGATACGCTCCCCCTGCGAGGGCCTCCAGGCCCCAGCACCAAGGCCCCCAGACATCCACGCCCGGCACTTGAGACCCAGCGGCCGTCAAGACCCAGAGGCACCGAGACCCAGAGGCACCGAGCCCCAGAGGCACCCAGGCAACATGGAACAGCAAGAGCCACCGCCGACCTCCAGGCGGGACGAACCGAGGGTCTCGGCCCCGCCCCGCGCCACCGAGGGCACGGCCCTCTACGTGCACCTGCCCTTCTGCGCCGCCAAGTGCCACTACTGCGACTTCTTCTCGGTGCCCGACGAAGGGCAGGACATCGACGGGATGATCGCGGCGATCCTGCGCGAGGCAGAGGTGCGCGCACCTGCGCGGCCTCGAACGCTCTTCCTGGGAGGAGGGACGCCGTCATTGCTCAGCGCGGGGCAGCTGACGACCCTGCTCGACGGGCTCCAGGAGATCACGGGCTGGCGCGGGAGCGCTGCCGAGGTCAGCGCCGAGTGCAACCCGGAGAGCCTGGATCTGGACAAGGCCCGCTGCCTGCTCGACCTGGGCGTCCCCCGCATCTCCATCGGCTTCCAATCCCTGGACGACGAGACCCTGAAGCTGTTCGGCCGGGTTCACACGGCCACCGAGTCGTTCCGCGCCTACGAGTCCGCTCGCACCGCGGGGATCGAGCACGTCAACGTCGACCTGATCTACGCGATCCCCGGACAGACCGCCGATGAGTGGAGCGCCGACCTCGGGCGGGTCCTCGACCTGAGGCCGGACCACCTCTCCGCGTACAACCTCACCTTCGAGGAGGACACGCGCTTCAAGCGCTGGCTCGATCGAGGGCGCCTGGAGGCGGCGGAGGAGGAGGTCGAGCTCGAGATGTTCCACGCCACACGGGAGCTGGCGTCGTCGAGCGGCCTCGTCGCTTATGAGATCTCGAACCACGCCCGACCCAACGAGCAGTGCAGCCACAACCTGAACTACTGGCGGAATGGCGAGTATGTGGGCATCGGCCCCGGCGCGGTCAGCAAGGTCGAGCACACTCGGTCGGGGAACCCTCGGTCGATCAGTCCCTATCTGCGCCGAATTCAGGGGCACGGCCACGCGACTGAGTGGAGTGAGACGCCTGGAGAAGTCGCCCGCGTCGCCGAGTGCTGGTGGCTCGGGCTGAGGCTCCAGGGCGGGGTGGACCCCGCCGAGGTCGCCCGCACTGCGGGCGCATCGGACGCCGCCATCGAGGTCTCCGTCACGTTGGCCACGCGCCTCGTGGGGGACGGCCTGCTCGAGCGTTCGGAGGCCCGATACACCCTCAGTGAACAGGGGTTGCCCCTCGCAGACGCTGTGGCGAGAGAGTTCCTCCAGCGGCTCCCACAGGGCGTCGACTAGGCGATTCGCAGGATCCGGCCCCCACAGGCAGCGGCGCGACCATGTGTCACGGTGCGTCAAATTGTCTGACCCGATTCGGCGCAAGTGGTTCCGTCCCCCTTGTCAGCGGGCCCTCAGGCATGGATCGACGGATAGATTTGACAGGCGGCGAGCCTCCCATCGGTGGTCCTGAATCACGCCTCGCCCTCTTGACTCACGATCCGTTCACCAGCAACGCCCCTCACTACAGATGAATCTTTCTCGCTCTCTCCTGACCGCAGCGGCCTTTACGGCACTCGGCTCCGTCGCCAGCGCGCAGCTGCAGGTCCGCTCCATCGACTTTGAGTCGGCTGACCCGGCGGACTTCAACGCGCTCTCGTCGCTCGGCTTCAACAACTACATCAACGTCTTCGACCCGTCGGGCACGATGTTCTTCTACGGCTACGGCTTCCCCACGAACAACGACTACAACGACGGCGCTCTCGTTGTGACCGGCCTGGGGGGTGGCGCCCAGGGCAACCAGGCGATGCAGACCAACAGCCAGTACAACAACGCGAACGAGCACACCAACGGCAACCTCCTCGAGACGAACACCTTCGTCGAGCAGTTCATCAGCGCCGACAGCCTGGGCGACACCTGGACTCTCGACTTCGACTACATCAAGGCGACGAACGTCGCCTCGTCCGCCACGACCATCGCCTTCATCAAGGTCCTCGACGCTGTCGGCGGTAGCTTCTCCACGATCGCCTTCGAGGAGTTCGACACCACCGGCGCCTCCGACACGACCTGGGCCAGCGGCCAGCTCTCCCTGACCATCGACCCCGCCTGGACCGGTCAGATCTGCCAGTTCGGCTTCACGAACGTCTGCACCAACAACGAGGATTCCGGTCGGATCTACGACAACATCGAGTGGCAGGGCCCGCCGCCGCCCCCGCCCACGATGAACCCGTACGCCCAGGACTTCGACGGCCTGGACATCGCCAACCCGGACGCGCTCTCGAACGAAGGCTGGATCATCTTCGCCAACGTCTTCGATCCCACCGGTGGATACCTCTACGGCTACGGCACCTTCCCGGCCCCCAACCCCGGGATCGGTTTCTCCGCCATCACCGACACCCAGCAGTCCGCCGATCAGGGCACCCAGAGCCTCGTGGTCTACAGCGACTACAACAACGGTGACCACGGCAACGGCAACTACATCGAGGCCTCGGTCTTCAAGGAGCAGACCATCCAGGCGGCCAACATCGGCCAGACCGCGATCTTCTCCTTCGACGTGAAGAAGAGTGATTTCGTCGGCAACGGCCAGGGCGACGCCCAGATGTTCGCCTTCATCAAGGTCCTCGACCCCTCGGCCGGCTTCGCGACCATCCGCCAGACGCGCCTCGATGTGACCGACAACAGCATCCGCAACTGGGAGAACGCCACGCTGACGATGGCGCTCGACCCGGGCACGGAAGGCAAGATCTTCCAGATCGGCTTCGGTAGCTACGCCAGCAACTACGACGACACCGGCGTCCTCTACGACAACATCGATCTCTCCTTCCTCGACATCGACAACTCCCCTGCGACGGGTTTCTACACGGTGATCGAAGAGGGTGTCACGCTGTTTAACCCCGAGTTCGCCACCGACTCCACTATCGGGATGTGCACCGCGGGAGGAGGCAGGAACGATCTCTGGTTCGCCTACTTCGCCGAGGCCACCACTGACATCACCCTTGACCTCTGCGGCTCCGACTTCGACACGGTCATGACCGTATTCGACGGGTCGAACGGCCAACCCATCGCCTGCGTCGACGACGCCTGCGGACTCCAGAGCAACATCACGTTCTCGGGCACCGCGTCAGTCCCGTACGTCATCCAGGTGAGCGGTTGGGGCGTAAGCACCCCCCCCACGTTCGGCAACGGCCTGCTGCGGATCTCCGAGGGTATCGGTACCACGATCTGCTCCGCGCAGGCCAACGAGTCCGGCGGTGGCGCAGTGATCACGGCCAGCGGTAGCAAGGTCACCACGGACAACAACCTGACCCTCGATGTCCGGGAACTCCCGGCCAACACGATGGGTTACTTCCTGACGTCGAGCGACGCGACTTACCTGGCGAACCCCGGCGGTTCGGCGGGCAACCTTTGCATCGCGAGCCTCAGCATCGGTCGCTACGCGGGCGCCGTCCAGACCTCCGACGGAGCTGGCGCGGTCAGCTTCCCGGTGGACCTGACGGCCGTCCCCGGCCCGACCGGCCCGTCGTCCGTGATGGCTGGCGATACGCGCTTCTTCCAGTACTGGTCGCGCGACACTGCCGGCGGCAACCCGACGTCTAACTTCTCGACGGCGGTCAGCATCACCTTCCTGTGATCGCTCCCCCGCGCCTCAGGGCGTGACTGGACTCAGAGAGCCCCCTCGGCCTGCAGCCGAGGGGGCTCTCTCCGTCCCTGACGACGCCGCGGCCTCCGCGCGTCACCCCGGAGAACAGATTGGCCCCCTCTCCGTCTGAAAGGCTGGGCGGTCTCCGGTAGGCTCTCCCCTGATGACACCCGAGGAGTCAAAGAAGCTGACACGCGCCGCGAAGCGGCAGCTCAAGCGCGAGAAGAAGGCGTCGAAGAAGAAGAAGAACTTCTTCGTCCGCGGCCTCGTGGTCCTGCTGCCGGCCGTGCTGACGATCTTCGTCTTCGCCACGGTGGTGCAGTTTGTGAACACCTACCTGACGAAGCCCATCAACGCGGCGATCCTCACTGTCCTCGATGGGAACTCCCTGGGCTGGCAGGCCCTGGGCTTGATGGACGTGGACCCGAGAGCGCAGGAGTTCGTCGACTTCGATCAGCTCCCCCCGGACCTCCAGGCCCAGATCGGACAGGGGCGACTCCTGGGAGAGCTGGGGTCACCGGCCGCCAAGGCCGCCATCGAGGACTTCCGATCGACGCGCTACACCTGGATCCGGAACCTGGAGGACCTGGCCATCGACCGGGAGAAGCTCCGGTCGGCCGCGCCGGTGCCCAGGTGGATCGGCATCCTGCTCGCCGCGGTGATCGTGCTCTTCCTCGGGTACCTGGCGAGCGGCTTCCTCGGCCGCGGGCTCATCGCGAGCTTCGACAAGGCCCTGACCCGGATCCCTCTCGTCCGGTCGGTCTACCCCTACACCAAGAAGCTGGTGGACTTCTTCCTCTCGGACAACGAGTTGGAATTCGACACCGTGGTGGCCGCTCCATATCCGAGCGAGGGCGTCTGGGCCATCGGCTTCGTGACCGGCGGCGGCCTCAAGACCATCCACGCAGAGCTGGGCGGCAACTTCATGTCCGTGTTCATTCCCACTTCTCCCATGCCAATGACCGGCTTCACGGTCTTCATCGAGGCGGAGAAGCTCATCCCCCTGGACATCTCCGTGGATGAGGCGCTCCGGGTGACCGTCTCGGCCGGCGTCCTGGTCCCGGAGAGCGAGCAGGTGTCCACCATGGATGAGGCCCACGAGCGCTGGCAAGCGCTCGGCGTGGACGGCCCTCAAGGGCAAGGGAAGGCCGGGGCCGCTGCCCCCGCTACCCCCGAGGACGCCAAGGACCCCGAAGCGTCCTGATGCAGCCCTTCGGCGACCGACTTCACGACGCCGTCGAGCGCGCAGGCAACCCCTGCGTCGTCGGGCTCGACCCTCACCTGGCCCTGCTCCCGGACGAGTTCGCCGTGGCCCGCGACCCGGCCGCCTCGCGCGCAGATCGCGCCCGGGCCATGGGAGACTTCCTCTGCGGCGTCGTCGAGGCCGCCGCGGGCAAGGTGCCCGCAGTGAAGCCTCAATCCGCCTTCTTCGAGGTCTTCGGGGCGGACGGCGTGGCGGAGTTCGAGCGCGTGGTCGCCGCCTCCAAGGACGCCGGGCTGCTCGTGATCGGGGACGTGAAGCGCGGCGACATCGGGAGCACGGCGGCCGCCTACGCCCAGGCCTTCCTGCGCGGCATCGAGGGCCAGGACCCACGGACCCTCTGCGATTCCATCACGGTCAACCCCTACTTGGGATCCGACTCGGTCGCCCCGATCATCGCGGAGTGCGAGGCCACAGGCGGCGGCATGTACGTGCTCGTGCGGACCTCCAACCCCTCCAGCGCCGAGTTCCAGGCCCTCGTCACGACCGGGCTGGAGGGCGCCCCGGCCCTCCTCGCCGACCGCGTGGCCGGCGCCGTGGACCACTGGGGCCGAGACCTCGTGGGCGAGTCCGGGTGGAGCTCGGTGGGCGCGGTGGTCGGCGCCACCCACCCCGAGGAGCTCGCGCGCCTGCGGCGCTTGATGCCCCGAACTCCGCTCCTCCTCCCCGGCTACGGAGCCCAGGGCGCGGGCGCCGCGGACATCGTGGGCGGATTCCAGGGCGGCTTGCATGGGGCCCTCGTTAACTCATCACGCGGCATCCTCTTCGCCGGCCAACAAGCGCCAGAGAAGCACTGGAAGGACGCCGCCGCAGGGGCGATGGACGCGATGGCGGCCGAGCTCCGCGCCGCGCTCCTCTGATGAAGACCCGAGTCCAGCACCTCCCCGCCGATGTCCACGGGCTCTCCGCGGTGGCACGCGCCGGGATCTCGGCCGGGGCCAACTTCGAGCCCGTCCCGGTCATCCTTCGTACCGAGGACATCTCGAGGCCAGCCGAGGGCCTTGGTTCAGAGGAGCGGAGCGCCCTGGTGGACATGATGAGCCGCGGCCTCGACGGGGCAGGCCTCGCCCTCGCTCCCGCCGCTCGCGATGGCCTGGAAGCGTTGCGGCGCGAGGGCGTCACCTGCGTCCTCACCGGCCAGCAGCCAGGCCTGCTGACCTCGCCGCTGTACT
This sequence comes from uncultured bacterium, assembly GCA_938083085.1. Classification (GTDB taxonomy): domain Bacteria; phylum Planctomycetota; class UBA1135; order UBA1135; genus Saltatorellus. Next base: position 71,703 of record CALLKX010000012.1, on the reverse strand, counting down.
GCCTCTACAAGGCCCTGCAGGCCTGCAAGGTCGCCGAGGAGCTCTCCAACCGCTGGGGAGAGCGGGTGGTCCCTGTGTTCTGGAACCACGCCGACGACCATGACATCGCGGAGGTGCACCACGCCTGGCAGCTCAACCGCAACCTCGACCTGCAAAAGGTCGGGCTCGCGGGGCTCGCCTCGGGGCGCACCCCGCTGGGCGAGCTGCCCATCAGCGCCGAGGCCCAGCGGCTCGACGCCGTCCGGGCGCAGCTGCGGGGCGTGGTCGAGCTCCACCCCGGCGCCGACGCCGCTCTCGACCTGTTCATGCCCCGGGATGGAGAGACCCTGCCCAGGGCATTCTCCAGGACCATGAATGAGCTCGCCGGGCGCCATGGCCTCGTCGTGTGTGAACCCGCATGGATCCGCCCCACGCTCTCCAGCGAGATGGCGAGGCTCATCTCCGGGGCTGGAACGTCGACCGGCCTCACCTCCGCGCTGCGGGCGGGGGAGAGCGAACTGGTGGAGCGGGGCCTCGCCCCCGCGATCCCCGTGGACGGGCGCGACGGTGACCAGGCCGCGGCCCTGGTCTACCAGCACCTCGACACCGGGGGCGCCGGACGCCCAGAGCGGACCGCCCACCGCGCGAGCCCCGGGGGGTTCCTCCGGGACGATGACCCCGGCGAGCGGACCGCCGCAGAGGTCGGAAGCCTGATCGTGAGGCAACCCGAGCGCTGGTCTGCGGGCGCGTTGGTCCGGCCTCTGGTCCAGGACGCCGTCTTCCCGACCTGCGCCTATGTGGGGGGCCTCGGCGAGCTCGCCTACCACGCCCAGCTTGGACCCGCCCGAGACCGGGCGGGGCAGCCAAGGACCCCCTTCATACCGCGCGTCTCCCTCACCCTCGTGGACGAGGAGACCCGCCACGCCCTCGGCAGGTTCGAGGCGGGCCTGGAGGACGTGCTGCGCGCCTCAGGGTCATTCACGTCAGAAGCTGAAGAGGGCACCGAGCCCGAGGTGATCGCCGCCCTCCGCAAGGTCAGCGAGGAAGCCTCTTCCGCGCTGACCGCACACCGGTCGGAGATCGCGGCACTCGAGCCCGCCCTCGGCATCACGCTCAAGAAGACCGCCAAGCACGTGCGGATCTCCATCGAAAAGGTGATCGACAAGGCGATCCGGGTGCACCAGAACCGCGCTGGCAAGGGCGCGCGCCAGGTGCGCCGCGTCAACCACACCCTCATGCCCCGCAATACGCCCCAGGAGCGGGTGCTCGGCCCGTTCCAGTTCGTCGCACGCTTTGGCCCGGACTTCGTAGACGCGCTCTGGCGCGAGCTCCCCGCCACCTCCACCGAACATATGGTCCTCCACCTCGAGGACGACGCAGGAGACCAGCAATGACAACGCTCGACGTGCTCGTGATCGCCGCTCACCCCGACGACGCGGAGATCTCCGCGGGAGGGACCATCCTGCGCCTCGTGGACGCGGGGGCTCGCGTCGGGATCCTCGACGTCACCCGCGGCGAGATGGGCACGCGCGGCTCCAGGGAGGACCGCGACGCGGAGACGGCGCGCGCCACAGAGGTCCTGGGGCTCGCCTGGCGGGGCAACCTGAACCTGCCGGACGGACGGGTGCAGGTCACCACCGAGGCGCGCGAGGAGGTCGCGCGGCACCTTCGGTCGCTCGAGCCGGACCTGGTCCTCGCTCACCACGCTCACGACCCCCACCCCGACCACGAGGCGAGCGCGCTGCTCGCCCGCCAGGGCTGGTACCTGTCGGGGCTCGGACAGCTCGCAGCCCAGACCGGCGGCCCTGCGGCGCGCCGCCCGGCGCAGCTCGCGCACTTCATGTCCCACGTGCCCTTCGAGCCGACCTTCATCGTCGACATCGAGCCGGTCTGGGAGCGCAAGCGCGAGGCGATCCTCGCCTACGCCACCCAGCTCGAACGCGCCGGGGACGACGACGAGGGCAAGCACCTGCTCTATGGAGCCGACATCCTCGAACGCGTGGAGACCAAGGCGCGCACCTACGGCGAGCGGATCCGCTGCCGCTACGGGGAGCCGCTGCTGGCCCCAGAACCCGTGGCCCTCGACTCGCCGCTGATCCGCTGGCTCGGCCCTGGCCGCTGAGCGAAGGGGCGCCCCGCGCTCCAAGCGTGCCCCCGGCGCGCAGCCCCGAATCCCCCATGGAACCCTCTAGGCCGTGGGCCTCCAACTCGACTCGGTCTATTCTCTGGGGTCCCGATCCCCCGAGCCCCACCATGCAGAACACATCAAACAACCCCGTCCTGAAGGACTCCGTCTTCAGCGGAACGTCGTTCCAGTCGCAGACCGGCGCCCTCACGTCCCAGATGACGGTGCAGGGCACGATGGCGAAGACCGCCTTCCTCCTGCTCGCCGTCACGCTGTCGGCCGCCTACACGTGGAAGCTCGCGGTCGATGATCCCAGCAGGGCCATGCCCTGGATGCTCGGCGGCGCTATCGGTGGCTTCATCGTCGCGATGGTGATCAGCTTCAAGCCGAAGCTGGCTCCGTCGCTCGCGGTCCCCTACGCGCTGCTGGAGGGGCTCTTCCTGGGAGCGATCTCGGCGCTGGTCGCCCAGAGCGTCCCGGCCGACTCGGGAGTGGGCGGCGGCATCGTTTTCCAGGCCGTGATGCTCACCTTCACCACGGCGCTCTCGATGCTCGCGCTCTATGCCTTCCGCATCATTCGCGTCACCGAGCGGTTGCGCTCCATCGTGATGGCGGCCACGGGCGCGGTGATGCTGTTCTATCTGGTGTCCTTCGCTCTCAGCTTCTTTGGCGTTCAGATGACCATGCTGCACGGCTCGGGACCCATGAGCATCGGCATCTCGCTCTTCGTCGTCGGGCTGGCCGCCTTCAACCTGCTGCTGGACTTCGACTTCATCGAGAGGGGAGCCCGCCAGGGCGCGCCAAAGGCCATGGAGTGGTTCGGCGCCTTCGCGCTGATGGTCACCCTGGTCTGGCTGTACCTCGAGATCCTCCGCCTGCTCGCGAAGCTGCGGGGCCGCGACTGACCTGCGCCCCTCCTGTGCCGCGTCCCCCCGTTGCAGCGTCCCCCCGTCGCAGCGCCCTCGATGGCCGACGGCCGAGGGATCCCATCGTTCGATGAGGATGTGGCACAGGGTGGCGGCCCGTGAGCGAGGACGATCCGATGAGGTGGAACCGGGGCGCTAGTGGTCCGTGAAGAGGTACCACCAGCCGTCCCGGACGGGCCAGGCGAGGATCATGTCGACCCCCTGGGGGCAGCCTTCGAGCATGCGCGTCGGTCGCCGCTGGAGTCGCACGAACTCGGGTTCCCCTTCGTTCGAGATCGGCAGCGCCGCCCGGTCCGTGGTGGAGCTCGCGGCATCCTCCCGAACAAAGCGCCCGAAGCCCGTCAGGCTGCGATCGCTCTCGATCTCCAGGTAGTCCGCGTCCTGAGCCGGGGGATCCAGCCTGGCAAAGGCCCGCTCCACCGGCCCACGGAGGAAGAGGACCGAAGAGAGCGTGGTCGAAGCAAAGAAGGCGGCGAGCCCGCACGCCGCACTGATCAGGAAGACGCCTGCGACGCGCTCGCGTGGCCGGGGCATCGTCACCCTGACGAAGGCAAACATGAGCCCGCTCGCCAGCCAGACCAGCAGGAAGACCAGGAACAGCATCCCGAGCCCCCACTGCTCCCCGGGCAGGAGCTGGAGCCGGAAGTAGAGCGAGAGACCGCCAGGGACAAGGGCCCAACAGGCGAAGGTCCACACCGAGAGGCGCCGCGCAGGGATGGACGGGGGGGGTGAGTCGGCGGTCGTGTTCATCGCATTGATGGCGGAGGGCCCCGCCGAGACAAACCCCAGGACACAGGGCTAGGCGCTGCAGGGCTCCGGAAGCAAGGGGCTCGGAGAATACGAGACCCATCCGACACCAAGCCCCGGCGAGCGCGGGCGCCCGGCGGTAGACTGCGGCTCTTCCCATGCGGCGAATCGCGATCATCAACCAGAAGGGTGGCGTCGGCAAGACGACCACAGCGGTCAACTTCGGCGCAGCCCTCGCTCGCCTGGGGCGCCGAGTGCTCGTGGTGGACATGGACCCCCAGGCCAACGCGTCCCAGAACCTGGGCGCGGAGCTCGAGCCGGGGGAGCCCTCGACCTACTCCCTCCTGACCCAGGGCGGGAAGGTCGCGGACACCGTTCGGGGCACCTCGACCCCGGGGCTCTCCGTGCTCCCCGCACACCTCGACCTCTCGGGTGCTGAGCTCGAGCTGGCGAGCGCCATCGGACGGGAGACGATCCTCAAGGACGCGCTCGATGACTGGGAGAACGAGGAGCTCGAGCGCAGCGGCCGATCGCCCGCCGATATCGTGCTCATCGACAACCCGCCGAGCCTCGGGCTCCTGTCGGTGAACGGTCTGACGGCCTCGAGCGAGGTCTTGATCGCCGTCCAGACGGAGTTCTTCGCCCTCCAAGGCCTGAGCAAGCTGGTCGAGATCGTCCAGCTCCTGAGACGTCGGATGAGGCCCGACCTCGAGATCACGGGCGTGCTCGCGTGCATGTACGACAGCCGCCTGCGCCTCGCGCGAGAGGTGCTAGGGGAGCTGCGCTCGCACTTCCCCGAGCAGCTCTTCAAGCGGCCTATCGCTCAGAACGTGAAGCTCGCCGAGACGCCGAGCTTCTCCAGGACCATCTTCGAGTACGCACCCGAATCCAGGGGCGCGGAGGACTACCTGGCCGTGGCCAAGGAGTTCATCGAGCGAGAAGGCGCGGAGTCCGAAGAGGAGAGCCGCTCCGTCGAGGCCCCACCAGGCGCGCGGCCGAGAGGGCCGCATCTGGACTGGCTCGCCGCCCAGACCCTGGTGACCGCCTCCAGGGGCTCGCAGGCGCCCCCGACCGACGACATGGTCGCTCCAGACCAGGCCGGCGCTGGCTCGGCTTCACCGTCGATGGGCTCCCTCGCGGCTGAACCCCTCGCGGCGGTACCCCTCTCCCCCGAACAACCGGAGCAAGAGGTCCCTTCTGAACAGGCCCTGTCTGAAGAGGCCTTGTCTGAAGAAGCGCTGCCTGATGAGGCGCTGCCGTCAGAAGACGCTCTGTCGGAGTTGCTTGAGCTGGAGGTTCCCTCGGCGGCGGCTCCCGAGGGTGTGGCGTCGCTGAACGAAGATCGAGCGGTCGAGCTCGAGACGTCCAGCGAGCGTGAGCACCGGAGGCTCCAGGACATGGAGCGGCCCGCTCGCGCCGAGACGACGGCCGGCGTCGCGTCCCCCGATCTGGTCGCCGCCGACGCGCAGGTCGGTCCGGACCCCTTTGACGGTCATGTAACGGGGCCGGATGCCCAACCGGTCCCCTCGCCTGAACCCGGGGCAAAGCCCGAATGCGGGGACCCGGGCGGAGCGGCCGCGCCGGCCATCCGGGCCCACGAGGACGCTCCGGCCGCCTCCCACGCCGGCGCCCAAGACGGCCCCGTGGAGACAACGCAAAACACTACTGGGAAAACACTTAAGCGGTTCGCTGAGGAGCGCATACCGCTCCTCGCGCCCCCTCGAAGGCCGGTCTACGCCGGAGGCTCACAAGCCGCGGAGCGGGGCCTGGAGCGAGCATCCTGGTCGCTGCGAGCCTCAGGGGGATCCACGGCGCTGCCCGCCATGGACCCGGCAGTGGGGCCCGCGGCCCGGTGACCCCGTCTCAGGTCGTGGGATTTCGCAGCACGCGAGCCCTCGACGCGCGGCGACGGCGGACCATGATCGACCCATGCGCATCGGGATCCTCTGTCACCCCACCTACGGCGGCTCCGGCGTCGTGGCGAGCGAGCTCGCCCTATCGCTCGCGGAGAACGGCCATCGGGTGCACCTGTTCTCCCACGACATGCCGCCCCGGCTCGCACGCGCCCCGGGCCCGGTCGAGGTGCACGTGGCCCAGGGCAGCCCCTATCCGCTCTTCCACTCCACGCCCCACGATCTTGCGATCATGTCCCGGGTGCTGGACCTCCACCGCAGCGAGGGGCTCGACGTGCTCCACGCCCACTACGCCCTCCCGCACGCCGTGAGCGCGCTCCAAGTTCGCTCCGCCGCCGAGCAGGCGGGTCTCGAGCCGTTGAAGGTGGTGACGACCCTGCACGGGACAGACATCACCCTGGTGGGGAACGACCCCAGCTACGCTCCGCTGACGCGCTACGCCATCGCGGCCTCGGATGCGGTCACCGCGGTCTCCGAGGACCTGAAGCGGCGCACGACCGACAACTTCGACGGCCTTCCGCCCTGCGGGATCGAGGTGATCCCGAACTTCGTGGACCTCGACGAGTTCTGCCCGGGCGCGCCCCCCGCGCAGCGATCCACGGCTGTTCACGTCAGCAACTTCCGCAAGGTGAAGCGCGTCCCGTGGCTCGTCGAGGCCTTCGCCATGGCCCTCCAACAGCTCACGGCAAGCGGCGTCGACGCCGAACTCGTTCTCGTGGGGGACGGACCACAATTGGGCGAGGCGAGGCGCGTCGCCCAGCTCCGCAACCTGGAGGGGCACATCAAGTTCCTCGGGCTCCGGGATGCACTCCCCGACCTCCTGAGCCCTGCAGATGCCTTCTGCGTCGCGAGCACCGAGGAGTCCTTTGGGCTCTCCGCGCTCGAGGCCATGGCGTGCGGGACAGCTGTCGTGGGAACCCGTGTCGGGGGCCTGCCGGAGGTGGTCGAAGATGGCGTATCAGGCCTGCTCTCCCCGGTAGAGGACCTCGAGGGGTTCGCGAACCACCTGGTCTCGGTCATGGAGGACCGTGAACGCTCGGCTGCCATGGGCGCCGCGGCCCGTGAGCGCGCCATGGGCCTGTTTGACCGCCGCCGGGTCGTGGGGCAGTACGAGGGGTTGTACCAGCGGCTGATCGAGGGCGGCTGCGACCGCTGAGGGGCCATGAAGCGCGTTCATCTGGACTACAACGCCACCACGCCCCTGCGCCCTGAGGCCCGGGAGGCGCTCCTGGGCGCCGTGGACGGAGGGCTTGGCAATGCCTCGAGCGTTCACGGGGCTGGCCGCCGGGGCCGCGCTGCGGTGGACGAGGCCCGTGAGCGGGTAGCTGCCGCACTCGAGGTCCCCGAAGACAGCGTGGTCTTCACGAGCGGTGGAACAGAGTCCAACAACCTCGCCCTCTTCGGCGCCCTGAGGGCCGGCCCCGCTGACATGTGCCTGGTGACCTCGACCATCGAGCACGCCGCCGTCCTGGGCCCCGCCCTTCACCTCCAGTCCACCGCCCATCCTGTGCGATGGATCGGGGTCGATTCACGGGGTTCCCTCGACCTGGACGCTCTGGGAGCGGCGGTCGCCGACCGTCCTGCGTTGGTGTCCGTCATGGGCGCCAACAACGAGATCGGCTCGACGACCAACCTTCAGGAGGTTCGGGCCCTCATTGGGGACAACGGAGTTTTCCACAGCGATGCCGTCCAGCTGCTGGGCAAGAAACACCTCGACCTGATGGGGTCAGGCGTCGACCTCGCCAGCCTCTCGGCCCACAAGGTCGGGGGCCCCATCGGCGTAGGAATCCTCTTCCGCCGCCCCGGCGCCCCCATCGCTCCGACGACCTTCGGCGGGTCCCAGGAGGCCGAGCTTCGGCCGGGCACAGAAAACGTCCCCGCGATCGTCGCGGCTGCCGTTGCGATCGAACTTGCCGTCCTGGAGACCGAGGCCTTCCAACGCGAGACAAGCCGCCTCACGGGGCTCCTGTGGGAGGGTCTGCGCTCTCGGGTCCCCGGAATGAGCCTCAACGGCCCTCCGATCGAGGACCCGACCCGGCTGCCCAACACGGTCAACGTCTCCGTCCCCAAGGGCGACGCGCGGACCCTGGTCGCCCGCCTCGACCTCGCGGGTGTGGAGGTCTCCGCTGGCTCCGCTTGCGCCAGCGGATCCATCGAGCCCTCTCACGTGCTCAGCGCCCTGGCGCTCGACCCCGAGCGCGCCCGGAGCGGCCTCCGGTTTTCCCTCGGCAGGGACTCTCGGGAAGAAGATATCCACACCTGTGTGGAACGCTTGGGGACAACTTTGGGGGGAGCGCCGTAAGTCTCGGTTCTCCACCGTCGCCCAAGGTCTTGGGGGGGGCCGGGGCGCCCGGTGCCGTTGACGGGTTTCGGCATCGCGCGTGTAATCAGGGGCCGCGATCCCGGCTCGTCCCCCGCGCCGCCCCCCCCCGCACCGCGCTGGTGTCCCGGATCTCGCTCGCCCCCTGCCTTTCCGCTTTGCCCTCCGCCGGGCTGACGGACCCCTTCCCCCCCACGCCGCTCGCTCGCGGCATGCCGCAAGGCATCGTTCGGACCGCACGGATGGACGACCACCCCCTCGACTCCAGCTCGCCCCCTTCGCGGACCGAGCTCCCTCAACGGCCAAGCCCCCGGGTGGCCCGAACCGCCTCGCCCCGGGTGGAGCGGACCGACCCCTCCGGGCGTGGTCTCTTCGACGCAGAGGAGGTCCTGCCCGCGGCCCCCGCGGCGCCGGTCGCCGACTCCTCGGGAACCGTGGCAGAGGGAGAGCAGGTCGAGCACCTCGCCAACAGCCTCCGGGACGCCCTCGTTGCGGTCCTCGCACCTGAGCAATTTCAGACCTGGTTCAAGCGCTCCAAGCTCATTCGCGTGGACGACGAGAGCGCCGTGGTCGCCGTCCCCAACAGCTTCGCGAAGGAGTGGATCGCGAAGTACTACATCGACGTCCTCCAGCGCGCGGTGGACTCCATCCTCGGCGCCGACCGGCAGGTGGTCCTCATCGAGAAGCCCGAGAGCCTCGTCGTGGAGTCCGGCCCCAGGGGCCGCTCCGGGCCGCCAGCCGCTCCGGCCGAGGGCCGCGCCGGGGCTCCGGCGGAGCCCGAAGAGAGCCCCGAAGAGAGCCCCGAACCGGGCGGAAACACCGGGGCCCGCAAGGCGGGCCAGAGGGCACCCGCGCGGCGCGAGCAACAGCCGATTCGTCGCAGCCAACTGGACGCGGCCAGCGACTTTGTCCTGAACCCCAAGTGCACCTTCGAGAGCTTCGTCGTCGGCCCGTGCAACCGCTTCGGGCACGCCGCCTCGCTGGGCGCCGCCGAGCAGCCGGGTAAGTCCTACAACCCGCTCTTCCTGCACGGCCGTGTGGGCGTGGGCAAGACGCACCTGCTGCAGGCCTTCTGCTACTCGGTCCTCGACCGGTTCCCGGACTCTCGCATCCTCTATCTGTCCTGCGAGACGTTCGTGAACCACTTCATCGACGCCCTCGAGAACGGCGACATGATGTCCTTCCGGGACAAGTACCGGAATATCGACGTGCTCGTCGTGGACGACATCCAGCTCCTCGCCAACAAGGAGCGGACCCAGGAGGAGTTCTTCCACACCTTCAACTCGCTCTACAACGCAGGCAAGCAGATCGTCCTCTCGTCGGATAGCCCGCCGAAGGACATCCCGACCCTGCAGGACCGACTCGTGTCGCGCTTCAAGTGGGGCATGGTCACCGAGATCGAGCCCCCCTGCTTCGAGACCCGCATGGCGATCGTGAAGCGCAAGGCCCGCGAGCGCGGAACGGAGCTCCCCGACGACGTGGCGCAGTTCATCTCCGAGAACATCGAGGAGAACGTCCGGGAGCTGGAGGGCGCGGTCACCCGACTCTTCGGATACACGCGCCTGACCAACGCGAAGATCTGCGTGGACCTCGCGCGGGAGGCCCTCGCGGGGCTGATCGAGGTGCGCGCCGGCGTGCCCACCGTCGACGACATCATCTCGCTGGTCACCGAGCACTACCAGGTGAAGCTCTCCGAGCTGCAGTCGAAGAAGCGCACCAAGGCCATCGCCTTCCCCCGCCAGGTCGCCATGTACCTCTCTCGCAAGGTCACGCGACACTCGCTCGAGGAGGTCGGGGGCTTCTTTGGCGGTCGCGACCACACGACGGTCCTCTACGCCGTCGAGAAGATCGAGAAGGAGATCGCGGCCGACCGGGAGTTCTCCAGACGCATCCAACACTTCCTCGACCGCCTCGGCTCGGGTGGACGCTCCTGACCCCCCTTCACAGCGCTCGAAGCGCCCCGCACCGGTGCCACCGACTGGCCGCTGGCAGAGCCCTCGCTCTGCCGGCGGCCTCGCTGTTTCAGGCACTCGCCGCGCCGGCCGGCCGGCCCCTCTCAACCCCCGTGGACAAACTTGGGGGGAACCCGTTGAGAGCACCTTGGGGGGGCGTGCATAGCCCCCTCAAAGCGGTGGAGTGTTGTGGGCCCACAGGGGAGCAAGTCGGTGGGTAATTGTGGGCAAGGCGGGGAGTCTTGTCCTCTCGAGTTCACCCACCTGGGCGCCCCGTTGACGGGCGTGGACAAGCCCTCAGTTTTCCACCGGCACTCCACCGCCTCGCCCGCGCTCTCCACATCCCGACCAACCGCATAAACCCCACCAGGCGAGCACCTTACGTCGCCCCGTGCTGCGCTCTGAACGATAGACAGGGGCCCCTATTAAGACGAAGATATAACTACAGGAGAGAGGTCTGGAAAACTCGACCCCCCGCCTGTGAGGCGCGCTCCTCGGACGCTCCGCATCCCTCGCTCGAACTTCGGTCGCGGACCAGACCCCCCGGGTCTCCGCTCCCCCCGCCAACAGACCATCGAAGGTCCAGCGACTCTCCCCCTCGGTCCGCGTGCACGCCGGCGCTGAGCGCTACACCTGCGCTCCACCCCCCACTCGCTTCTTCGTCCCGGTTCACTCCGGGGGCGCAACAAGGAACAAGATCCATCATGAAGGCCACCTGCGATCGAGACGCCCTGCGTGAGGGACTCGCCATCATCTGCGGCGTCATCCCGACCAAGAGTCCAAAGCCGATCCTCTCCAACGTCTGCCTCGTCGCCACCGACGATCTGGTCGAGCTCGTGGGCACGGACCAGGAGGTCTCGGTTCGCTTCAAGCTCGACAAGGTCGACGTCGCGGAACCTGGCCCCGTCGTGATCCCCGCGCGGACGGCCTTCGACTTCGTCCGGGACCTCTCCGGCGAGACGGTCACCATCTCCACCGACGATTCCCGCTGCACCATCACAAGCGGTGAGGACTCCTGTGAGCTCGTTGTCGCCGATCCGGACGAGTTCCCGGTCGTTCCCCGCTTTGACGACCAAGGTTCCGTCAGCGTCCAGGGAGGCAGCTTCTCGCGGCTTGTGGGGCGAACCGCCTTCGCCGCAGCCCGTGAGCCCGGACGTTACGCCATGCATGGCGTCCTGACGGAGCTCGACAACGACCAGCTGCGGCTCGTTGCCACGGACGGTCGGCGCCTCTCCATGGCGTCGATTCCCGTGGAGATGGCCGGCGCGGAAAAGACCAGCGCCATCATTCCGACCAAGGGCATGCAGCTCTTCTGCCGGGTGATCCCGGACCCCCTCGACCAGATCCGTCTCTCCCTCAAGGAGGGGCAGGTTGGGCTGCGCTCGAAGAACGCCGAGATCTTCGCCCGCTTGATCGACGGAGACTTCCCCCAGTATTCGGCCGTGATCCCGGCGGAGTGCGGCAACGCCATCGAGGCAGACGCGGAGCAGTTCACCCGCAAGCTGCGGCTCGTCTCCAACGTCTCAGGCGACGAGACTCGGGCTGTCCGCTTCCGGGTCAAGGGCGAGAAGCTGGAGCTGTTCGGTCACTCGGCTGATCGTGGTGAGGCCACCGCCCACATGGAGGTCGCATTCAAGGGGGAGGAGGCCGAGATCGCATTCAACGCGGACTACGTCCTCGACGGCCTCAAGAATGGTGCGCCAGAGCGGGTGATCCTCGAGTTCGGTCAGAAGACCAGCCCGGGCAAGTTCACCCTCGGCGAGAACCACATCTACATCGTCATGCCCATCACGCTGGACGCCTGAGCCCGACATGGCCGCCGCTCGTCGTCGCTCATCCAGGCGCCGGGGCCGCTCCGGGCGCCCGGGGCGGACGGGCTCCGAGCCTGAACGGGGGCTGCTCATGCCCCTCGGCGACGCCCTCAAGGAATACCTCGATGACTCCCGCGTGCTGCAGCGCAAGAAGGCCGGCCCGGCTCTCGCGGCATGGGACGCTGCCGTTGGCCCGGAGCTCTCTGCTCGAGCCACGGCGGTCTCCTTCCGGCGCGGCGAACTGATCATCGAAGTCGACAATTCATCCCTGCTCTCCGAGCTTCGGGGGTTCGCCTCCGAAGACCTACGAACGCGCGCGGACGCCCTTCTCGAGGGCGCCACGATTCGCAAGCTCTCCTTCAAGTTGAAACGCCGCACATGAGCGACACGGACCAGACCGCCGACACCTCCACCCCGACCTACGGCGCAGACTCGATTACGATCCTCGAGGGTCTCGAGGCTGTGAGGGTTCGCCCCGCGATGTACATCGGGGACACCGACGTCCGAGGTTTGCACCACCTCATCTGGGAGGTCGTGGATAACGCGGTCGATGAGGCGCTCGCGGGACACGCCACGCACTGTCGGGTGATCCTCAAGGCGGATGGCTCCGTGTCCGTCGAGGACGACGGCCGGGGCATCCCAGTGAGCGTGCACCCGACCGAGGGCATTCCCGCCGTCGAGGTCGTGCTTACCAAGCTCCACGCAGGCGGCAAGTTCGACGACCAGGCCTACAAGGTCTCCGGCGGCCTCCACGGGGTTGGCGTCTCCTGCGTCAACGCGCTCTCGACCCTGCTCACGGTGCAGGTCCACAACGGCGGCGAGATCCATGAGATGTCGTTCGAGCGCGGCGAGAAGGCGAGCGACTTGGCCGTGGTCGGAACGACGGACCGAACCGGGACGACGGTGACCTGGTTCGCCGATACGGAGATCTTCTCCACGACCGAGGTCGACTACGACATCGTCGAGAAGCGTCTGCGCGAGACCGCCTACCTGATGGGCACCCGAGGGCTCAGGATCGAGCTCGAGGATGAGCGGACAGGCGCTTCGGAGGCCTTCGAGTACCCCGACGGGCTGAAGACCTTCGTCAGCCACATCAACAAGAACAAGACCATCCTCCATGACGGCGTCGTGCACTTCTCGAAGGCCGTCCCCTCGATCGACGACCCCGGGGCGGAGTACGAGGTCGAGCTCGCGCTCCAGTACTCCGACTCCTATCAGGAGAACGTCTTCACCTTCGTCAACAACATCAACACGCACGGCGGAGGAACACACCTTGCCGGCCTGCGTGGGGCGATCTCGAGGACGCTCGGTGCCTACGCGCGGGCGGGCAAGCTGGTGAAGGAGAACCAGGACCTGCCCTCCGGCGACGATTGGCGTGAGGGCCTGACCGCGGTCCTCTCCTTGAAGGTCCCCGACCCCCAGTTCGAAGGGCAGACCAAGGACAAGCTCGGCAACCGCGAGGCCCAGGGACTCGTGGAGGCCGCGGTGAACGATCTCTTCGGCACCTACCTCGAGGAGAACCCGGGTCCGGCCAGGGCGATCGTCGGCAAGGCCGTCAGGGCCAAGGAGGCGCGCGACGCCGCGCGAAAGGCGAGGGACCTGGTGCGCCGCAAGTCAGCGCTGGCCAGCGGCAACCTGCCCGGCAAGCTCGCAGACTGTCAGAGCAAGGACCGCGACGAGACCGAGATCTACATCGTCGAGGGTGACTCGGCAGGTGGGCCGGCCAAGCAGGGCCGGGATCGTCGCTACCAGGCGATCTTGCCCATCAAGGGCAAGATCCTGAACGTCGAGAAGGCGCGCCTCGACAAGATGCTCGGGCATCAGGAGATCCAGCTGATCATCTCTGCGCTCGGGACCGGCATCGGCGCCGAGTTTGACATCGAGAAGCTGCGCTACGGCAAGATCATCATCATGACGGACGCCGATGTGGACGGCTCCCACATCCGGACGCTGCTGCTGACGTTCTTCTTCCGTCAGATGCCTGAGACCATCGAGCGCGGGCACCTCTACATCGCCCAGCCGCCGCTCTACAAGCTGACGGTGGGCAAGAAGAGCCAGTACATCGTCGACGATCCCACCCTGCGGAAGGCGCTGCTCGACCGCGGTGTTGAGCAGATCACCGTTGAGGATCGCGCCGCCAAGAAGGACTGGACGGGCCCTGAATTGAAGGTGCTGCTGGACCAGCTTCAGGAGCTTCAAAACCTCGTGGACGGCGCCGTTCCGGCCTGGTCGGAGACCACCTTCACGGAGTTCCTCGAGCGCTGGGACGGCTCGCGGCTGCGGCCGATTCACGCCGCGCGCGGAACGAACGCGGAGTTCTTCAACACGAAGGAGGAGCTCGACAGCTGGCTTGAGCTCCAGGGCGTGGACGGGGACCTCAAGATCTATCGCGGTCCGGACAGCAACGTCCTTCGACAGGACGCGGACATCGTCGTGACCTTCCTCAGGCAACAGCAGGAGATCGAGGCGGTCCTCGGGGCCATCGCTGGAGGAGGGCTGCAGTTCCAGGGCGGCGGCAACTTCCTGGTGCGGACGTCGAAGGGCGCAGAACAGGAGTGCGCCAACCTGATGGACCTCGCAAAGGCGGTTCAGAAGGGCGCTCAATCGGACGTGGACATCCAGCGCTACAAGGGCCTTGGTGAGATGAACCACGACCAGCTCTGGGAGTCGACCATGGACCCCACAACCAGGAGCCTCTTCAAGGTGACGCTTGAGGACGCCCTGGGTGCCGACGAGATCTTCACGATCCTGATGAGCGAGGGCGTCGAGGCCCGACGCGAGTACATCGAGCAGCACGCCCTCGAGATCACCAACCTCGACGTCTGAGGGGGCGGGAGAGAGGGTGAATGCGATATCGAACGCCGGGTTCGATTACCGCCGCTCTCTCTCCAAACTGTTCAAGGCGGAGGCTCAAGGGGCCGATAAGCACTCCCAGTCCACGTCCTCCCGTGGGCGGAGAACCCCCTTGAAGTACTCCCAGAGACTGGATTACGCGCGCCTGGCAGAGACCCTGCTCGAGAGAGGTCTCGTAGCACCCGAGCCGGTTCGCGAGCTCCTCCAGCTGAGCCGCGAGGGGGGCATGGGCTTCTGCGAGGCGCTCGTGACCTCGAGCCTGGTCGCGGACTGGGAGCTCGCGCGGTTGATCAGCGAGACCTTCCAACTCCCGTTCCTGCCGATAGAGCTCGTCGTCCCGAACCCTGAAGCGCAGGAGGGGATCGACAAGGACTTCTTCATTCAGCACAACCTCGTCCCGGTGGATGTCTTCGGGCAGATCCTCACGGTGGCGATGCCGGGCCTCGTGCCCGCAGAGATCCTCGCGCAGGTGTCCGCTCACACAGACTTCGAGGTGCTGCCGCTCGTCGGCTCGGTGGAGTCCAACCGGCGCTGGGTCAGCGACAACCTCGAGGCGCGGGTGGTGCCGGAGCGCGAGGGGGGCTGGGGCTCGATCTTCGATGAGGCCGACGCGGAGGTGCTGGCCGGACTCGATGACGAGGCGGGCTTTGTGGTCCCGGACCCGCTCCCGCTTGAGATGGGTGATTCGCTGGACCTCGACTCGATCGAAGCCCAGGCCGTGGAGCCCCATGATCTCCCTCCGATGCCGGAGTTCGGGGAGACTCAAGAGGGGCGCTAGCCCCGTCTTCGGGGGACGCGCCAGTCGCCGCCGAGGCGGCGAACCAGCGCGTGGTCGGCGAGCCGCGGCGAGAGGATCGAGAGGATCCCAAGCAGCCGCCACTTCCACCTCAGTGAGACCTCGGGCCGCGGGTCCTGGTCGAGGGCCAGGATGGCCTGCGCCACGCCGCTCGCCGGTCGCGCGTCACCCAGGTCCGGGTCCGGCAGCGCCTGGGGGTTCAGCTGGTTCTGGAAGAAGCCCGTCGCGGTGAGCGCTGGGTTCAGGGTGCTGACCGCGATGTCCTCCTCCGCCCACTCGATGCGCAGCGCCTCGCCAATGGAGCAGACGGCGGCCTTGCTCGCCGAGTAGCCCGCCTGGCCAGGGATGCCCCGGCGCCCCACGACGCTGGAGACGTTCACGACCACCGGGCGATCCCCCCGGACCAGCAGCGGGTAGCAGGCCTTGCAGGTCAAGAGCAGGGCAAACACGTTGGTGTCGAAGACGCGCCGGAGGGGCTCTGGGTCCAGCTCGCTGACGCGGGCGCGATATCCGATTCCGGCGTTGTTGATCAGCAGGTCGAGGCCACCGAAGGCCGCCTCAACGGCCTCGATGGCTCCCTCGATCTCCTCGACCCGGGTCAGGTCGCACGGGAGCACGAGGTGGTCGCCGCCGGAGGAGGGGCGGGGGAGCTCCGCCGCGACGGCCTCGAGCCGAGCCCGGTTCCGCGCGAGCAGCGCTACGCGGTAGCCCTGCGCCGCGAGCAGTCGGGAGACGGCTTCGCCGATCCCGGAGGACGCGCCGGTGACCAGGGCGCGGCGACCCTTCAACGGACGCCGCTCACCTTGCGGACCTTCTTGCGGGCGCGATCCCAACGCTGGAGCTCACGCTCCACCTTGGCCACCTGGCGGTCGTTGGGGTAGAGGTCCTGGATCGCGAGCACCCAGTCCGCGACGCGCTCGAAGGCGACGTCGAGCTTGGCCCTCCCGCTGGCCCCCTTGCGCTGGAAGGCGTCCTCGTCGCCGACCTTGCGGGCCTTCTCCGCCTCGTTCACAAGCGCGATGCCCTCGGCCGCCAGGGCGCAGGCGGCCAGGTAGTCGGAGCTCTGGAGGAGGCCGGCGGGGGCGCGATTGGTCCGGCTGGTCCGTGTCCCGGCCGCGCCGCCAGGACTGTTGTCGATGTCAGAGAAGGGGTTGTACGAGCTCGGCGAGGTCTCGGTGGTCGCGGCTGCGGGGGCGCCCTGTGCCGCGGCTTCCTTCTTCTTCTTGTTCGTCGCCACCGCGACAGCCATCACCGCCGCGAGCATCCCGACGACCAGGAAGACGACCGGGAGGAGGCTGATTCCTTGTTGGGGCCTCTGCGAGGTCCGTTCTGAGCGGTGAGCCATGGGGGAGAGCTTAGCGAGGTGGGCGCTGAGCGTGCGCCGGCGAACAGGGGCCCGAGAACGGGGGCCCGAGAACAGGGGCAGGCCAACGGGCGCCAGTGAGCCGGCACCAGTGAAAGGGCGCCAGCGGGAGGAGACCCAGGCAAGGAGCCTAGGAGAGGGGGGCGCGGAGCCGCGCGGCGTAGCCACCGTCGGCCGGCCCACCGGCACCAAAGGCCGCGGGCGCAGAGCGCAGCTCCTCCTCGAGCGTCCAGCCGGCGTGCTCCTCCAGGAAGCGGCGGACCTGCTGTTCGTTCTCCTCGCTCTCGAGGCTGCACGTGGAGTGGATCAGGACGCCTCCGGGCTCGACGTGTTCGCTCGCTGAATGGAGCAGCCCGCGCTGGAGCTCAACAAGGGCGCGCTGGCCCTGCGGTCCATGGCGCCACTTGGCGCCTGGGCGCTGGGCGAGGACGCCGGTGTTGCTGCACGGCGCGTCGACCAGGACCGCGTCGAACCGAGCCCCCGAGCCAAGGCCGCGGGCCTGATCCATGGCGACCAGCGCGGGAATCTCCAGCCCAAGGCGCTGGAACCCGGTGCGGATCCGCTGCAGCCGGTGGGGAGAGAGGTCGCAGGCGACCAGGCTTTGGGGTCCGGACTCCAGCACCGCTGCCGTCTTCCCTCCCGGCGCCGCGCAGAGGTCCAGGACGCGGAGGCCGTCGACCTCGCCCAACATCTGGGCAGCGCCGAAGGCGTGCTCTCCCTGGACCGTGAGCTCACCGTGGTGGAAGAGCGGAGAGGCGAGGGCGCCCGAGGCGTCCTCGGGCGCGACGAGCAGGAATCGCGGGTGGCGGCCGTTCGTGGACGCGACACCCTCGGCCCCAAGCGCGGCGCGGACCTCCTCTCTGGGCCGCTCGGAGCGGATGCGAAGGGACAGCGGCGGCTCCTCGAGGGCCAGTGTCGCGAGGCGGTTGGCCTCCTCGCGGCCGACCCGCTGGGTCCAGCGCTTGTGGAGGGCGCTGGGGAGAGAGAGCGCATCCTCGGCCCACAGGTGGGGGTGCTCCTCGGCGTCGCGGAAGACGGGGAATTCGAAGCGTAGGTCTCTGCCGATCACGTCGCGCGTGGGGTCACCGGAGGCGCCGGGGAGCACCGCGCGCTGGACGCTGCGCAGCACCGCGTTCGCGGTGCGCCCCTTGCCGAGGCCCAGGTGGTCCGTCACGCAGCGGACGGTCTCAGAGATCGCCGCGTGGTCTGGGACTCGGTCGAGAAAGAGGAGCTGCGCGATCCCGAGCCGGAGCAGCGTGGCGAGGTCTGCCTTGGGCTTGGAATGAACGAACGCCGCGAGCACCGCGCGGAGCGTTCCTCGTCGCCGAACCTCGGTCCCCACCAAGCGCCGCGCGAGGGCGGTGTCACGCAGGTCAAGGCCCCGTCGGGAGGCATACCGA
This sequence comes from uncultured bacterium, assembly GCA_938083085.1. Classification (GTDB taxonomy): domain Bacteria; phylum Planctomycetota; class UBA1135; order UBA1135; genus Saltatorellus. Next base: position 53,518 of record CALLKX010000012.1, on the reverse strand, counting down.
TCGACCTCCCGCAGCGGTGTGGGGGAGCCGCTTCGCAGGCACAGGTAGGCAGTCTCGCGGGGCATTCGGCGGATCCTACCCGGCCCTGGCCTCTGTGCCTTCGGGACAAAGCTCCCGCTTTCCACACCCTGTGGAGAGTCTTGTGGAGAGACTGCGCCCATGGGCAGCAGGGGGGCAGGAATCGCGCGGCCGAGAGCGCTGGTGGTGGCTGGCTGCCTGGTGGCGATGTTCATCACCGCGCCAGGCCAGACGTTCGTGATCTCCACGTTCAGCGAGGCGCTCTCCAGTGACCTGGGGCTCAGCCTGGACCGCCTCGGCCTCGCGTACCTCATCGGAACCCTGTCGTCCGCGATCTGCCTGACGGGCATCGGCGGCGTCGCGGACCGGATCGGGCCCCGGGTGATGATCGGCGTTGCGTCGGTCGGGCTCGCCGGGGCCGGGTTGGCGCTCCAGTCAGCCACGGGCTTCGTGACCCTGACCTTGGCGTTCTTCCTGCTGAGGCTGACGGGACAGGGCGCCATCTCGCTCGCGTCCAGCCACGCCCTGGCCCTGCGCTTTGACGCCTCTCTCGGGCGGATGGAGGGGCTCCGTGGGGCCACCGTTGCGCTCGCTATCGCCACGGTCCCCCAGCTCTCCGTCGCGTTGATCGCCAGCGAGGGGTGGCGCTTCTCGGCGGTGGCCTTGACCGTCTCGGCCGCCGCGCTCGGGATCGTTGCATCGGTCTTCATGATCGACCGGGACCCGAGCGCAGGATCGGGAGGAGCGGGCGAGGACGAGGGCTGGTCTCGGTCCTTCGACCTCGCGGCGGCGCGGAGGACCCCGGTCTTCTGGGTGTTGATCTCGCTGGTGGCGGCGCAGGCGGCGATCGTCACCGCCGTGCACTTTCACCTGCTGCCGATCCTCGCGGAGTCGGGGACCGGCGCGAGGGAGGCCGCTCGGACATACATGACCTACGCGGGGGCCGGACTCGGGGCGACTCTTCTGGGCGGCGTGCTCGCGGACAGGGTCCAGCCCGGCCCGCTTCTGGCCGCATCTATGGTCCTCCTCGGTCTCGGGGCGGCGGTGCTTGAGCTCTGGGCGGGCAGCCTGGGCTCCCACGTGGCGATGGGAACGCTCGGCGTGGCCCAGGGGATCGGCGCGGCGACCCACGGACCGACCCTCGCGCGCTACTTCGGCCGGCGTCACCACGGCGCAATCCGCGGAGCCGCCGGGACGGCTGCGGTAGCGGGCTCTGCGGTGGCCCCCTGGGCGACCGCGGCGCTCATGGAGCGCTCGGGGTCCTTCGGCGCGCCGCTTCTCATGATGGGACTGGCGGCCGGGGCGCTTGGCCTGCTCTGTGGGCTGGTGCGCAGGCCGAAGCCGCGAGGGTGGGTCGCCGAGTGAGGGGCTGAGCGGCGCTGTGATTCACCAGCAGGATCCCGGGGACCTGCCATGATGAAGCGCAGTCCACATCCCCTCGCGCTCACGACTCACCTGCCTTTCCCTTCCAGGCGAGCAGCGCCCCTCCCTTCCCCAGTTTCGAGGACACCACCCATGAACGCCAAGACGCTTCTTCTTGGAGCCAGCCTGCTCTTCATTGCACCCAGCCTCGCGGCTGCTCAGTCGAACGACGACTGCAGCGGCGCGACGCCGATCGCGGGCTTCAACACCTTCAGCTTCGACAACACCTCCGCGACCGCGAGCGGGGTCAACGACTGCAACGGCCTCCCGGTGCGGAAGGACCTCTGGTACGAGTGGACCTCGCCGGCCACCGGCTTCGTTCGCTACGAGACCTGCGGCACGACCACCGGCTTCGAGACGCGCATCGCGGCCTACACGGCGAACTCCACCTGCGGCTCACTTAACCTGCTCATCTGCGGCGCCGCGAACTGCGGCGCCAACGGTCTCTCCCGGGTGGCGTTCCCCGCCGTTCAGGGGCAGTCCTACCTGCTGCGGGTTGGCTCGCGCCAGGTCGGATCGGGGAACAACGGCCCGGGCCAGTTCGTGCTCAGCGCCGACCCCTGCGACCCGGCCCAGGATGACGCGCTCGAGGACAACGACGACTGCGCTTCCGCCCGTCCGATGACGGACGGGACCACGAACAACCTCTGGTGTTCCAAGGTGGACCCGGACTGGTACAGCTTCTGCGTGGACACCGGCGGCACGATGTCCATTGACGTGCTCTTCGCGACGGCCGTGGGCGATATCGACATCTTCGCCTTCGACGCGTGCGGGGGCGGCAGCCTCGGTATTGGCGGGTCGGGAACGGACGACGAGAACCTCGTGATCGACAACTCTGCCGGCACCGGCCCGCTCAACGTCGTGCTCCGGGTGGAGCTGTGGCCGAGCGACCCGGACTTTGACTGCAACGATTACTCCATGGTGATCGGTGGGTCCGGGTGCGGCGGCGGCGGCGGCAACGTCGGCACGGCCTACTGCACGGCGAACCAGAACTCGACGGGCGCCATCGCCAACACCACGGGGTCTGGCTCCGACGTGGCCGTCGACAACAACCTGACCCTCAGCACGTCGAGCCTGCCGGCGAACTCCTTCGCCTTCTATCTCGCGAGCACGACCCAGGGCTTCGCGGCGAACCCCGGCGGAAGCCAGGGCAACCTCTGCCTGTCTGGCTCCATCGGCCGCTACGTCGGTCCTGGCCAGATCCAGCAGGCGAACCCGGCCGGAACCATCAGCCTCGCACTGGACCTGACGCAGATTCCCCAGCCCACGGGCTTCGTGACCGCGATCGCCGGAGACACCTGGAACTTCCAGGCGTGGTACCGCGATGCGGTGGGCGGCTCCGCCACGTCCAACTTCACCGACGGGCTCTCAGTCACGTTCCAGTGATCACGACCTGACGGAGGCCGTGAGGCTTCACGTGGTGCCCCGCTCCAGTCTTGCCGGAGCGGGGCACCAACCGTTTCAGGCCTGTCCGAGGCGTTGGCCGGGCTCTAATCGGGCGCCGTTCAGGAAGGCCCCGTCGTCCATGGCGCCCTTGCCCGCAGGCTTCAGGCGGCGGAGACGGACGGCACCACCCCGGACCTGAACCACCAGGCCCGGCCCGGCAAGGAGCGTCCCTGTCGTGGGGGGGTGGTCCTCGGCCCCGGGGCCGCGGCCTCCAGGATCTAGGGCGGCGCTGTCCGGCGCCTCCGTGTCCGGTGCCTCCGCGTCCGGCGTCCCAGTGTCCGGCGTCCCAGCGTCCAGGGTGATGGGGACGGCCTCGAGGACGACGAGGTCTCGCCCGTCGGGGAGGCGGGTGCGGGCACCAGGCCAGGAGGTCATGGCCCGAACGTGCCTTGAGACCACCTCGGGCTTCTGGTCGAAGTCGATCCGGCCGTCTTCCTTGTTGAGCTTGGGCGCAAGGGTGACGCACGAGGCATCTTGAGGCTCGTATCGGGCTGCGCCGGACTCGATCAGGTCGAGGGCCTCCACGGCGGCGTCAGCGCCGAGGGCCGCGAGTCGATCAAAGAGGTCCGCGGAGGTCTCGTCTGGCCCGATCGGGGTGGAGCGAGCCAGCAGGACATCCCCTGCGTCCAGAGCGAGCACCATCCTTTGAATAGAGACCCCGGTCTCATCGTCCCCGGCCGCGACCGCGCGCTGGATGGGGGAAGCGCCGCGCCAGCGAGGCAGAAGGGATCCGTGGACGTTGAGGGCGCCGTGGGGGCAGAGCTCAAGGATGTCGGTGCGAAGGATCTCCCCGTAGCTGGCGACCATGAGCGCGTCCGCGCCGAGGGCGGTCAGCGCGGCGACGAACTGAGGGTCCTTGGTGGAGGCCGGCTGAAGGACCGGGAGGCCCGCCTCATCGGCGAGGGCGGCCAGCTCGGACCGAGAAACACCGCGCCCCCGACCGCGGGGGCGATCGGGGGGCGTGACGAGGCCAAGGACCTCGTGCCGGCTCGCGAGGAGCTGACGCAGGATCGGGGTCGCGAAGGGCGGCGATCCCAGGAAGGCGACGCGCATGGCGGTCGGATCAGGGGCAACAAGCGCCCCAGGCCGATCAGACGTGCGGGTCCACGAGGCCCTTGAGGCCGTCGTACTTGAGCGCTCCAATCACCTGCTCCTGCACTTCCCCGCCCTTGATGACGACGAAGGTGGGGATCGAGGTGATGCCGTACTTGGAGGCGGTCTCCATGTTGTCCTGCGTGTTGAGCTTCACGACCTTGATCTTGCCGTCGTACTCCTCGGCGAGCTTCTCCACGTAGGGGAGCATGGCCTTGCAAGGACCGCACCAGGGCGCCCAGAAGTCGACGAGGACAGGCTGATCGGAGCCGAGGACGTCGGTGTCCCAGCTGGCGTCGGAGGTTTCGGTGAGGGTGCTGCTCATCTTCTTGGTGGGGGGCATGCGAGGGGTCGTCCTCGCGGTACTCGGTTCGGTCCGGCAGCGCTGAAGGGCTGCGCCGGGTCTCTTAAGAGAATCGTCGCTCTGCCTCGCCACCTCAAGGGCAGGCGCTCCGGTCAGAGCGATGCGGGGAGCTTATCAGTCGCCAGAGGGCGGGGAGCCCCCGGGGGCGCGCTCTTCCGGGCCGGCGGACTCCGCCGCGGCAGACTCCGCGGCAGAGTGGTCCGCAGCGTCGGGGGCCTCACTAGAGCCGAGGGCCCGGTCGAGCTCTTCGGAGTCCTCGTCCATGAAGCGCGAGGCCTTGATCAGGTCGTCGAGGTCGCTCTCTCCGTCCTCGGGGGCGGTCCACTTCAGGGTGATCTCGTCGTCCTGGGTGTCCTGCTGGGCAGAGACCAGGCCGATCTTCATGAGCTCAAGGAGGGCACAGAAGGCGCCCACCATCCCCTCACGGGTCGCCACATCGCCCATGGCCTCCACGAGGTCGCGCAGGGTCGCGCCGCCCGGGCGGCTGCGGACGGCAGATCCGATGGACTGCACGTACCAGCGCAGGGGGCGAGGGTCGCCCTTGATGGTGTGCGGACGGCCGGCCAGGGTCTCGCGCATGAGCCGCGAGAAGGTGGCCAGGAGGTCCCAGGAGCTGACCTCTCCGAGGTCATAGCTGCGCTCTGGCTCGTTGTCGGTGACCTCGCGGCGGTACCCACGGGCGTGCTCGAGGGTGCGCCGGTGGAAGCGGTCCTCAAGGTCATCGGAGGCGCCCTTGAAGCGGCGGTACTCGATCAGGCGCTGGATGAGCTCGTCCTGGGGGTCGAGGTCATCCTCGAGCTCGATCTCCTCCCGGGGGAGGAGCGACCGCGACTTGATCGCCATGAGCGTCGCGGCGATCACGAGGTACTCGCCGGCGATCTCGATATCGAGGCCCCTGAGGGCGCGCACGTGGTCCATGTAGGCGTGGGCGACGTCGGCGAGGCGGATGTCCTGGATCTCCACCTCCTGCTCCTTCACGAGGTGCAGGAGCAGATCGAGGGGGCCCTCGAAGACCTCCTCGAGGGACACGGTGAAGTCCTCGGTGCGCCGCGCGCTCTCTTGGGCCGCGGTGGACTCCGTCGTGGTGGACTCGGCCGCTGTGGACTCGGCCGCTGTGGACTCGGTGGCCCCATCGCTCCCGAGGCCCTCGTGCTGGGCGGGTTCGTCCTGGGCCGGTTCGGTCATCTCGGTGCTCGTCATGGGATCAGCCTCCGCCGAAGAGGCTGAAGATCCCCTCGACCGCGCCGGCGAGCCAATCGTAGAGGGCGCCCATCCCGCCGAGCAAGGCATCCTGCCCGCCCGGGACGAAGAACAGCAGGGCGAAGAGGATCGGGATGCCCAGGGGGGTCAGCTTGTTGAACGGCACCCGGAGGCGATCGGGCAGCAGGAAGGTGAGGACCCTCGACCCATCCAGGGGGGGGATGGGGATCATGTTGAACACGGTCAGCAGGATGTTGAACTGCACCGCGCCGACCAGGATCTTGGTCCCCACGTCATAGGTCCCGAGGACCCCGGCGACCAGGAGGCCCTTGAGGGCGACCATGGCGAGGAAGGCGAGGACGAGGTTCGTGGCTGGGCCCGCCAGCGCCACCCACATCATGTCCCGGTAGGGGTGCCGCAGCCTGCCCATGTTGACCGGCACGGGCTTGGCGCCGCCGAACATGAGGGGCGGGGTGCCCAGCACCGCGGGGAGCACGAAGAAGAGCATCCCCGGCAGCAGGATCGTGAGCACGGGGTCGATGCTCTTGATCGGGTTGAGCGTCACGCGGCCGAGGCGCTTCGCGGTGTCGTCTCCGCACCAGTTGGCGACGGCGGCGTGGGCGGCCTCGTGGAGGGCGAGGGCGAGGATCAGGATCGCGACGAGCGCGGCTCCGACGATGTATTTCTCAGGGGGCACGGCCGCATCCTAGTCCGCTCGACCCGCGGCTCACCCAAGACAGTCCTCGAAGAGCGTCTCGTCGAGTTCCCCGTGGGCCTCCAGCGCGTCGGCGACCCGCGCCACCAGCTCCTCCACGCCAGGATCGAGGAGCATCGTCCGCACCTCCCGAGCCCAGCGCTCCATCACGCGCTTCTGGCCCTCCTCCTCCCGCTCGAGGACGGCGGCGCAGCGCTCGATCTCCAGCCAGTCCGCCTCCCAGGCGGCCAGGACGTGGACATCGTCGAGCTCATGGCCTCCGAAGCGCTCCACCTCCGCGATCGGACCTGCGAGGGCCACACGCCCCGACAGGTTGGCGACGGCGGCCTCGTCCGACGCGCCCCACTCGATCGCCGAGCGGGCTCCGTACCCGTCCTCCTCGGGCCCGAGGGTGACGCTGACGATCCGCCCGCCGAGCAGGTGGGCGACCACGGCATGCCCAGCCTCGTGCCAGGCTTCGATTTCGGAGGAGTCGGGGCTCGCCATGGCCGAAGGATATCGCTCTGATCGTCCAGGACCCGTCGCCATGGAGCCTCCCTCCGAATCTCTCGATCCCGCGCCGCCTGCCCCCGGTCTTGGGCGGCGGGCCCTCAGGGCGTCGGTCCGGGCCCTCGCTCTCGCGCTGGCCTTCGTGGGCCTCTACCTCGCTGCCGCCGAGGCGGCCATGCGGATCCCGGTGCACGCCAGCGCGGACCCGGATGGTGGGGAGGTGGACGTGTACCTGGTGACCAACGGCGTCCACGTCTCCGTCTGGCTCCCGACCACGCGTCCGGAGCGAGACTGGTCCCGGTGGCTCCCCCCGGAGGTGCCGGCGCGCCCGGGTGGATACGTGGCCTTCGGGTGGGGCGACCACGACTTCTACCTCGAGGTGCCCACCTGGGACGATCTCACCGCTGGCGTCGCCCTGCGCGGCGCGTTCTGGCCCACGCGCTCGGCCATGCGGGCCACGGCCTACACCGGGCCTCCGATCGCGGGCGAGCACGTGCACCGGGTCTCCCTGAACCCCGAGCGCTACCGGAGCCTGGTGGAGTTCGTGGAGCGCGGGTTCGAGCGGAACGGTTCCGGCGAGCCCATTCTCCTGGCGGCGCCGGGCTACGGAGCCACGGACCGCTTCTTCGAGGGCCGCGGGCGCTACCACCTCTTCCAGACGTGCAACACCTGGGCGAACGGCGCGGTCAAGGCCATGGGGCAGCGCGCTGCGCTCTGGACCCCGTTTGAGCGTGGCGCGCGCCACCACCTCCCCCGAAACCAGGGCGTGGGTCGCCCGCGCTGAGCCGGCCGCCGGTGGGCCGGCCCGCACTCAGCGGGGTCGCCGCAGATTGACCGGCTCTCGGGAGCGCTCGATCAGGTAGCGGTCGATCTCCTTGCGCGGGGGCAGCGGGGTGCCCCGCAGGCTGTCCATGAACCAGCGCGCCTCGGGCAGGGCCATACGGCGGATGCCCCCAACGGAGGAGCCGCCGACCTTGCGCCGGAAGAGCACGCGCGAACGCACACGGTGGGGCGTGTATTCGCCGTCCTCGAGGGCCGCGTAGACGTAGGCGCTCTGGAGCGGCGGCGCGGCGTCCGGTCGGGTACCCGGGGGGTGGATCGCGTGGCGGCTCAGGTCGATGGTCAGGGCGCCCTCCCGAAGCCGCTCATCGTCTGCGGCGAGGAATGAGCGCACGAGGGCGTCTCCGAGCCGCGGCTCCCGCGTGGTGGCGCGGTTCGCGGCCAGGTGCGCCGCCCAGAGGCGCTCGTCGGTGGAGGCCTCTCCGTCGAAGGCGATGCGCAGCGCCTCTTCGGTGGAGGTGTGCTTGGCCGCGGCCACCACGACCATCACGGCCGCTGTGGCCAGGAGGGCGACGTGGGGTATCCAGCTCCGGGGCTTCATTGGGTCACCCCCAGGGCCATCTGTGCGGCTGCGACCGTCTCTGGCCAGGAGATCCACCACAGCCCGACGAGGACCAGGAGCGTCGCCGCGAGGCCGATAACCCGCGGCCTTGACCTATCCCTGGGTCCGTGGGCCAGCCAGCCCGCGGTCAGGACGACCAGGATGGGCTCCAGCGGAACCCGGAAGCGCGACATCGCCACAAGGAGGGAGGTCAGGACCACGTAGCCGATCAGCACGGTGAACACGGCGCGGCCGGGCCCTCGCTGGAGCGTCAAGAAGTAGCCGGCGGCGCCGAGCACCATCGTGAGCGTGGAGATGGCGAGGGCGAGGAGGACCAGCGGTCCGCGCATGGCCCCGGCCACCACGCTCCCTTCGGGGTACATGGCCATGGCCTGGTGGCGCGTGAAGAAGGAGAGCGGGGTCACGAGCTCGCTCCACTTCTTGAGGCGCGTGCGGAGGGTCCACGCGGGGTGCTCCACGGCGAAGGCGAGGCCCTCGCGGAGCTGGCTCGAGTGACGGTCGATCGCATGAATGGACTCGAACTCTCGGTCCCAGCCCGCGTCCCGGATCTCGACCTCCCCGTTGCCGTCCCGATCCTCGGGTGTCCAGCCGGCGGGAATCTCCGTGAACCAGGACCTGGCCAGGGTGTCGATTTGCGGGAGGCCGAGGTCGGCGCGCCGCTTGCGCAGGGGCAGGACGTCGAAGTTCATCGAGCGGGCGTTCAAGCCCACGTAGACGTTCTCGCCCAGGGTGGCGCCGCCGATGACGGTCCGCCCGTAGACCTCATGGTTCCGGAGCGTCCAGGGAAGGGTGACGACGGCCACCGCGAGGACGGGCAGCGACGCGCGCCGCAGGGCCTCACCCAGCCCTTCGGACCTGGATCGTAGCGCCAGCACCACGGCGAGGAGGGGGACCAGGAAGAGCACGTACTCCTTGATGTACAGCGCCAACCCGAAGAGCACGCCGCTGAGGAGGAGGCGCAGGGTGGCCTCCCGGTCGCTCCCTTCATCCGCGCGATCCATGGCGCGGACGAAGTGCCACAGCGCAGGCAGGAGCAGCGAGAGGAAGATCGTCTCCGTCCAGAGGAAGTGGGTGTAGGCGCCCAGGGGCAGGTCCACGGCCCAGAGCACCCCGGCGACGATGGCGGCGCGGCGCGAGAAGAGGCGCCAGGCGAAGAGCATCGTGGTCACCCCGATCACGCTCGAGAGCGCCACCTGGAGGCCCCGGAGCACGTTCAGGCCGTCGATGCCAAAGGCGTGGATCGACTTCGAGAGCAGCCAGGGATAGCCCGGCGGCCAGAAGTAGCGGTGCTGGTCCAGGTAGATGCCGAGCCTCTCCTTCACCAGCGCCAGGTAGAGGTAGTTGGCCTCGTCGGACTGGATGTCGAGTGGCAGGACCAGCCACAGCAGGATTCCGCGCAGCGCCACCCCGGCGAGGGCGATGATGGCGATCGCCTTCCACGGTGCGCGCGCGAGCAGGCTCGCTGGCCTCGTGTGGCCGGCATCGGGGGCGGAGGGATTCATGGGGGCTGCGGCCGAGCGGTCAGCGCGGCGTGCGGAGAGGATAGCACCGCCCCGTGCACCTCCATCGTCCGAGCTCTCACCCCGGTCCACGGGGTCTGCGCTTTGGACCGAAGTCCGGCCGGCCCGGCCTGGCCCGAATCGGTTCGGTTCACCGCGGCCCAGGCTGCCTTCGGAGGGGCGACCGGGGATGACCGCCCGCGACTGAATGGGCACGTGGGGGCCGCGCCCGGTGCGAACCCGGCGCGGAGGCGGCATGATGGGCCCATGGGACGGACGACACTCTGCTGCGCCGACGGGCAGCGGCTTGACCTCTGCTGCACAGGTGCGCCTTTGGGACTCGCCATGGGCGCCGGCGTGACGCCGGCGGCGGACTCGGGCTCACGCCTGTCCACGACGGGGGCGCGTCGAGCATGAGCGAGGAGAACACGCGCGGGGGCGGGGAGCCGTCCGCCGCCGGGGCGCCCGACCTCGTGCACCGGCACGTGCGCGTGGGGTGGCTGGCGTTGCTGGTCTTCCTGGCGGGTGGGATCGTCCTCGAGGCTCTCCACGGCTTCAAGGTGGACGCCTACCTGGGCGTGGACAACGAGACGAGGAAGCACCTCTGGACCCTCGCCCACGCGCACGGGACGCTGCTAGGGCTCGTGAACCTCGCGTTCGCGTGGACGCTGACGCGCGCGCCAGGCTTCACCGCGGGCGCGCGGTCCGTGGCCTCGCGCTGCATGCTCGGTGCAACGCTCCTGATGCCCGCGGGGTTCTTCCTTGGGGGCGTCGTCTTCTACGGCGGCGACCCGGGCGTGGGGATCCTGCTGCTCCCGATCGGGGCGGTGCTGCTGCTGGTCGCCGTGGCGCTGACGCTACGTGGGACCAGGGCGGCGGGCTGATCGGGCGGACCGGGGCTCCCCGGGCGAGATCACTCCGACAGGTAGACCGGGGTCAGGTCGCGTTCCTGGAGCAGGCGCTTGTGCAGCGCGTCGGGGATGTCGACGCCGCTGCCGTGGGCTCGCCAACGCTCGAGGATCTGGTCCCTGATCCGCTCCCGGTCGGCCTCGTCCGCGAGGAAGTCCACGTCCATGGACTCGTAGCCCGGCTGGAGGCGGAGGGCGCGCATGGCGTTGAAGCGCACCGCGTCGTAGGTGTCGAGCATGAGGGTGGCGAGCAAGCGCTCCATCCACCCGCTCCCCGAGGCCTCGAGGGCCGGCTCCCAGCCCATGGCCCAGGCGACGATGCCGCGCTGGCCCGCGTCACCGCGGAGCGCCGCGACGACGGCGACGGGCAGGTCTTGATCGTCAGCCTCCATGGCCACCGGGGCGGCCCCGTACCCCTCCACCAGGGCGTCGTTCACCCAGCCGAGGGATCGGTCGAGGTGGCACATGCTGCAGGCGTTGGGGCGGCCGGTGTCGAGCTGGACCTGAACGCTGGGCGACGAGATCTCGTGGGAGCGCGTTGCCTTCATGAGGCCCCAGCTCGTGTGGGGCATGTGGCAGTTGGTGCAAGAGCTGCCGCTCGAGTCCACGGCGTGCCGCGTGTGGCTCGCGAGGGCGACGTCGCCGCTGAGCTCTCCGTGGCACTGAAGGCAGGAGGCGTTGGAGCGCATGCCGGGCCCGAGCTGGTCGTCGGTCCACTCGTCGATCGGCTGGGCGGCCCGCTCCCCGTCACCCGTGAAGCGGTGAGCGGAGTGACAGGAGGAGCAGGTCATGATCCCCCGCTCAGGATCCCCGTGGGCGTAGCACGGTGACCGCTGCAGTCCGTTGAACTCACGCCCGCCGACGCGGATCATCCCGTCCGGCCAGAAGTGGTTCCGCACGAACCCCGGCTTCGAGCGAGCCATCTCCTCGGTCCCTCGTTTCCGGCGTCCGCCGTAAACGATCTGGCTGGCCTCAAGGTCCCCGCCGGGCCGGTAGGGGTTGCCGTGCTCCTGCGCGTCCTCGAACTGTTTGGGGACCAGCGCGTGGACCGAGTGGCACTGGGCGCAGACGTGCGCGGAGGCCTTCGCGTCGAGCCGGGTGGGGAGGACGATGGACTCGTCCGCGGTGTCCGTGAGGTGCTGCTGGTAGCGGCGCAGGGGGTTGCGGTTCAGCCCGGCGTGCACGTCACCGGGCCCGTGGCAGGCCTCGCAGGAGATGCCGTACTCTCCGACCTCGGTCTCTGCGGCGGCCGTGGCAGCGGGCGTCATCTCGAGCATGCGGGAGCGCGCATCCGTCGTGTGACACTTCACGCAGTGCGCGTTCCAGCGCCCGACGTCTTCCTTGGCATGGAAGTCGGGGCGCATCAGAAACACCGAGGACCAGGGGATCCAGCGCTGCTCCTCGAGGTGGAAGTAGAGCGGGAACATGCCGAGGCCGCGCTGGTCGCCGAAGCTGTACCAGAACACCTGCATGTGGTGGCTGCCGGTCACCTGGGTGAGGCGCACGGTCTTCATCTGTGAGCTCTGTCCGTCCGCCGAGTCGAGGGGGAACGAGCCGAAGTAGTCGTCGCCGCGCCGCTCCAGTCGGTAGTCCCTGCCGCGCACGTGGAGGTCACCCTCGAAGGTGGCCTGCACGGTGTCTGGCTCGACGACCTGGGTCATCGTGCTGTGGTAGGACTCGTGCCACGTGGCGTACTGGCCAGGGTGGCACGCGCGGCAATCGTTGGACGTGAGATAGCCCTCGCTGGGGGTCTCGAGGACCCGGTCGGTGGGCGTGGGCGGGGCGTGGAAGGGGAGGCTCGGGTCGCCCCCGAACCAGATCCCCGACCCCACGGAGACGGCCACCGCCAGCACGACCGTGCGCCACGTCAGGCCCAGCCCTGAGGGGAGGAGGCAGGCGAGCGCCGCGACGAGGCCGAGCCCCACCGTCGCCGCCAGCGCTCCGCCAGCGAACGAGGTCCCTGCGAGCCCTGTCGCCGTGGCCTCACCCAGAGCGATCAGCGCCAGCAAGCTGGGCCTCCAGGTCGGGCGAGTGGATCCATGCCTCGAAGATAGGACGGCGAGCGTCGGCACGGGAGCGATGGGGGGCCGGAACGTGCCGCGGCCTGGATCCACACCGCGCGATTCCCTTTCGTGGACGGCGTTGCGACACGCTGCCGCTGCCTTGACCTGGCGATGGGGTACTCCAGCTTGAGGCTCATCGCAGCGGGGGCGCAGCGCTTGGGGCGTGGCGGGCGGGGCCACCCAGGGGTGCACCGCGTCGACGATGGAGGGCCCGAGCGGCGCAGGCCCTCGAGGTGGTCGACCCCTGCTTCGCATTCGAGGCGAGTCGCGGCTCCGACCCTGAGGGCAGCGCGCGATCGGGGTAGGGTGGGGCAGGTCTCGGTGCCCCCTCTCCCATGAAGAACAGCCCCCTTCGAACCGCTCGTCTCGTTGCCGCGGTGCTCCTCCCGCTCGGCCTGTTTGTGGCCGCACCCTCGGCGGAGGGCGCCGTGGAGCCCCAGGAGAGCAACCCATCTCTGGGAGAGAAGGCGCCTTCCGGTCTTCCCACCGAGGACCCCGCGATCGAGCGGCTCCACCCGATGCTCGCGCCGGTCATCGAGCAGGGGCCGTTTGCGCCGTCCTGGGCGTCGCTCATCGAGCACCCGTTGCCCCGTTGGTTCAAGGACTCGAAGGTCGGGATCAGCGCCCACTGGGGCCCGTACGCGGTCCCGGGCTGGACCCCGCGAAAGGACTCGCCCTACGGCGTCGCCTACGCGGAGTGGTACTGGCAGTGGATGCAGTCCAACGAGGCGGTCAAGGAGCACCACAGCCGCGTCTACGGCGGGGTGCCCTACGACGCCTTCATTGACGGCACGGCGAACCTCGAGACGGGAAAGGCGGAGGCCTTCGACGCGGCCGACTTCGACGCGGACGCCTGGATGGAGCTCTTCGAGCGAGCGGGGGCGAAGTACTTCTTCATCACCGCCAAGCACCACGATGGCTTCTGCCTCTTCGACAGCGCCTACACCGGGCGGGACGCGGTGGACTGCGGCCCCAAGCGCGACCTCTACGGCGAGCTCGTCGCTGCGGCGCGCAAGCGAGGCATCCGGGTGGGCCTCTACTACTCGTTCTACGAGTGGTTCAACCCGGCCTACACGGGGAGGCCCGGGGCGGCACCCTACAAGGGGTTCCAGCCCCTGGAGGACCGCGACCTCGACGGGGACCCCGCCGAGTACGTGGACGACTTCATGATCCCGCAGATCAAGGAGCTCATCGACCGCTACCACCCCGACAGCCTGTGCTTCGACGGGGAGTGGGAGCATGGCTACCCCCACTGGCGCGGCCGCCAGATCATCGCCTACTACTACAACCAGGCGGCTGAGCGCGGCCAGCAGGTGGCGGTCAACGACCGCTTCGGTCAGGCCAAGGAGGGGGTCTCGGACACGCGCGGGGTGTACGGCGACTTCTACCACGTCGAGTACCACGCGGACATCGACCGCACCAAGCCGTGGGCCATGTGGCGGGGCTTTGGGAACAGCTACGGGTACAACCGCAACGAGCACGAGGACAACATCCTGACCACGGCGCAGACCGTGCAGATGGTGGTGGATGTGGTGTCGGACAACGGCAACATCGAGTTCAACCTCGGGCCGAAGGCGGACGGCACCCTGGCGGCCTTCGAGGTGGAGCGGCTGGAGGCCATGGGGCGCTGGCTCGGCGTGAACGGGGAGTCCATCTACGGCGCCTCCAAGAGCCCCTTCGGAGCACAGGACTTCGGGCGCACCACCTGGAACCCCGAGCGCCGCCGGCTGTTCGCCCACGTCTACCGCTGGCCAGAGAGCGGCCTCGTGACGCTCAAGGGAGCCCGGATGAAGCCCACCGCCGCGACCCTGCTGGCCCGTCCCGGCGATCCCGTGGCGGTCCGCGCGACCGACGAGGGCATCGAGCTGCGGCTCACAGGCACCGCGCCCGACCCCGCCGTCAGCGTCATCGCTATCGACTTCGAGGGCTCCATCGAGCCCCTGGACTGAACCCATTGCACACCGCTACCCGCTGAACACCATGAACCCCTCCGAGAAGCAACTCCTCCGCCGCGACGTCCTCCGTGTCACCACCGCGGCCGCTGCGGGCCTCGTCGCGGCCCCGGCCCTGGCCCTCGGCGGGCGCTCTCAGGAGGGAGTCATCCGGGTCGGAGTCGTCGGGCTCCGCGGTCGTGGTGGTAATCACATCCAGGGCTACTCCCGGCTCGATGGGGTCGAGGTCGTGGCGCTGTGTGACGTGGACGCGGGGGTCCTGGAGCGGCGCGCCGCCGAGCTCGAACCCGGGGTGAGCAAGGGGGACCGGAAGGTGGCGGTCTTCGAGGATGTCCGCGACCTGCTCGCCCGGGACGACATCGACGCGGTGTCCCTCGCCACGCCGAACCACCTCCACGCCCTGCACACCATCTGGGCCTGTGAGGCGGGCAAGGACGTCTACGTGGAGAAGCCCGTCAGCCACAACATCTGGGAGGGGCGCCGCATGGTCGAGGTGGCCGAGCGCACGGGCCGCATCGTCCAGTCCGGCATGCAGAGCCGCTCCCACCGGGCGGTGCAGGAGTCCATCGCCTGGCTCGACGCCGGCGGCATCGGCGCGCCGCGCTACGCCCAGGGGCTGTGCTACAAGCCGCGCAAGAGCATCGGGCTCATCGACGGGCCGAAGGCGCCGCCCGAAGGCGTGAACCATGACCTCTGGTCCGGCCCGCGGGCGGCGGGGCCGGTCGAGCGGGGTCAGTACCACTACGACTGGCACTGGCAGTTCCCCTTCGGCAACGGCGACTTCGGGAACCAGGGTGTGCACCAGGTGGACCTGTGCCGGCGCATGCTCGGGGTGAGCGCGCTCCCGCGTCGGGCGGTGGCCGTGGGGGGCCGCTTCGGCTACGACGACGACGGCACCACCCCGAACACCATGTTCGCCTACTACGACCTCGATCCGGCGCCAATGATCTTCGAGGTCCGCGGGCTCCCCAGGGACCTGGAGGCTCAGACGAACGGCAAGTGGGGCGGCAGCATGGATCGGGAGTACGGGCTCACCATCGGCTCCCTGCTCCACGCCGAGGACGGCCGCCTCGCCATCAGCTCCAACTACGGCCGCGCCATCGCCTACGACCGAAAGGGCGAGGAGATCCGCCGCTGGGAGGGCGGCGGAGACCACTTCGCGAACTTCATCGACGCGGTGCGCAAGCGCGACCCGGAGGTGCTGAACGCCAACGTGACCGAGGGGCACATCTCGGCGGCGTACTGCCACCTCGCCAATGACTCCTACATGCTCGGGTGCGAGGACTCGATGGGCTCCATCGAGCGCACCCTCGGCGGCGACCCCGAGGCCCAGGACGCGGCGCGACGGTTCGCGGCCCACCTGGACGCCAACGGCGTGGACCTCGATGAGCACCGCCCGACCTTCGGCCGCGTGCTCGCCGTGGACCGCGAGGAGCAGCGCTACGTGGGCGACGACGAGGCCTCAGCGCTGATGCGCGGCACGTACAGGGAAGGCTTCAACGTGCCCGGCAAGGGCTGACCCAGACGCGGCGGGGGCGCGGGGGATCCCCGCGCCCCTGGGCCTGCTCAGCGTGGATTCGTGGGTCCTCGCGGCTGGCCTTGGGGGCGGGTGCGGTCAGGCGAGGATGTCCCTGGCCACCTCTCCGTGCACGTCCGTCAGGCGGAAGTTGCGTCCCGCGTAGGGGTAGGTGAGCGCCTCGTGGTCGAGGCCCATGACGTGGAGGATCGTGGCGTGCCAGTCGTGGATGGAGAGGCGCCCCTCCACGGCCTCGATGCCGTTCTCGTCGGTGGCGCCGTAGGAGAAGCCGCCCTTCACGCCGCCGCCGGCCATCCAGGAGGTGAAGCCGCGGTTGTTGTGGTCCCGGCCGTCGCCGTTCTGGGCGTAGGGCGTCCGACCGAACTCTCCGCTCCAGACCACGAGCGTCTCCTCGAGCATGCCGGAGCGTGCGAGGTCCGCGAGCAGGGCGGCGATGGGCTTGTCGATCTCGCGGCACTTGGCGGGCAGGTCCTCCCGCAGGTTCCGGTGGTGGTCCCAGCCGCCCATGCCCACCTCGATGAAGCGCACGCCGGCCTCCGCGAGGTGGCGGGCGATAAGGCATTGGCGGCCAAAGGCGTCCGTCTCGGCCCCTCCGATCCCGTAGGCCTCCAGGGTCCTCTTCTTCTCCTTGGTGATGTCGAGGAGCTCTGGCAGCTCGCTCTGCATGCGGAAGGCCAGCTCATAGGACTCGATCACCGCGTCGATGTCGTCGCTGCCCTTGCGGCGCCTCGCGTTGGCCTTGTTCAGGTCCTTCAGCAGGTCCAGCTGGGCGCGCTGCTGCTTCTCGGATTGACGGGGGTTCCGGATGTCCGCCACGGGGTCCTGCGCCCGCCGGCCGCGCCGACCGCCGCTGACCTTGATGGGCATGCCCTGGACCGTGGCGGGGAGGAAGGAGCTCCCGTAGTTCTGGGCGCCACCCTGGTTGCGGGGAGGATTCAGGGTCACGAAGCCGGGGAGATTCTTGTTCTCGGTCCCGAGCCCATAGAGGGTCCACGCGCCCATGGAGGGCCGCACGAACTGGAAGCTGCCGGTGTGGAGCTTGGTGGTGGCCTGGGCGTGGGCGGGGACGTCGGTGTGCATCCCGTGCAAGAGACACAGGTGGTCGGCCTGCTTGCCGATCTCCGGCAGGAGCTCCGAGATCATCAGGCCGCTCTTCCCCCCGGGCTTGAACGCCCAGGGTGAGCCCATGAGCTTGGCGCCCCGACGGAAGCCGGAGAGGCTGGCGCCGTCCCGCTTGGTGAGCATGGGCTTGTGGTCGAACGTGTCCACGTGGGACGGGGCCCCGGTCATGCACAGGAAGATGACGCGCTTTGCTCGCCCGGGCAGGGCAGCGGAGGCCAGCTGGCGGGCCTGGGAGGCGGCGATGCCGTTCAGGGCGAGCATGCCGAACCCTGAGGACAGCATGCGCAGCGCGTCGCGCCGGCTCGGATGGGAGAACGGGTTCATGTGGTGGTCCTGCTGGTGGATGTTCTGCTGCTGCGCATCGCCCGGTGGGGGCTCATCAGTAGAGGGTCCGGAACTCGGCGGTCTGGAAGAGAGACTGGGCGAAGGCGGCCCAGGCGGCGTGCTCAGGGGAGCTGGGAGTGAGCCTGCTGGAGTCGGGCCGGGCGGACGGGCGGGTCCTGCGACGGCCTCTCCGCTGGCGCGCGGGCGCGGGCTCGGGCTGGGGCGTCAGCTCCTCGTATTGCTTGAGGAAGCGCGAGATGCCCGTGGTCTCCGAGGAGGAGGGATCCCGACCGAGCGCCAGCCTGTAGGCGAGGGTGATGCGCTCCCGCTCGGTGCCATCGAACGCCAGCAGCCGCGTGGCCATGGCGTCCGAGGCTTGCAGCACGACCTCGTTGTTCATCATGAACAGAGCCTGGGTCGCGACGCTGGTCTCCTCCCGGTCGCCCTCCACGGTGGCCGCGTCCGGCGCGTCGAAGACACCGAGGGCGTCGATCGTGGCGCCGCGCAGGTTCGGCAAGTACACCGACCGGACGGGCTGTTCGGAGGTGAGCAGCTCGGCCAGCTGCTCACGCTGCAGGACCCCCTCGACCATGCCGACGCGGGATCCCTCCGGGCGGCTGCGGTCCAGCTCGCCGGCGGCCTGGAGGATGGCGTCTCGGATCGCTTCCGCCTCGAGCCGCCGATCGGGCATGCGCCAGAGGGTGACCACGTCGGGGTCCACCCGGTGATTGGAGGTGCTGTGCTCGCTGTCGAGCCGGTAGGCATGGGACAGGACGAGCTCGCGGATCAGCGACTTCGTCGACCAGCCGGAGTCCATCAACTCCGCCGCCAGCCAGTCCAGGAGCTCCGGGTGGTCGGGGCGCTGGCCGCCGCTCCCGAAGTTGTCGGGGGTCCGGACGATGCCGCTGCCGAAGAGGTGGAGCCAGATCCGGTTCACCCAGACCCGGGCGGTGAGGGGGTTCTCCTCGGACGCGACCCAGCTGGCGAGCCCGAGGCGCCCGCTGCCCTCGCCGATCTCGATAGCGTGGTCGAAGACCTCGGGGATGCCACGCTCCACGACCTCACCGGGCTGGTTCAGCTCGCCCCGGCGCAGGACCGCGATGTCTCGGGTCGTGCCATCGGCGGCGCCCATGGTGAGCCGGTTGCCATCGAGCGCCCGGCCGTCCTCGTCGAAGCGGCTGAGGAGGTCCTTGAGCATTGCGACCTGCTGGCCCTGGAGCCGCTCCCGGCGCGCGGCGGCGCGCTCGTCGGCGCTCATCTGGCCGCGCTGCATGCCGCTCCCGCCGCTCATGGGCGGCGCCGGTTCGGGCTCGAGCCGCTGCACGAGCTGCTCGAGGGTGCGCTGGATCTCCGGGGTCAGCCTGGGCCCGTTGGGGAGGTCCGCCCCGTCGGGGAGCGGGAGCAGCTCGGCGGTGTGGTTGTTGCCGGGCCCCGGGTAGGTGCCGAAGTGGGTCTCCGTGCTGAGGAAGATGCCCGCCAGCGCGTAGTAGTCCTCGATGGGGATCGGGTCGAACTTGTGGTCGTGGCAGCGGGCGCAGGACACCGTGAGTCCGAGCATCCCCTGGGACATGGCGTCGATCTGCTCATCGACGAGGTTCAGGCTGAACTCCCTGGGGTCGCGGCTGTTATGACTCTTCGGTCCCAGCGCTAGGTAGCCCGTGGCCACCAGGTTCTCGGCGCGCTCGTTCGGGCCCGAGGCCTCGAGGAGGTCCCCGGCGAGCTGCTTCTTCAGGAACTCGTTGAAGGGCATGTCCTCGTTCATGGCGTCCACGACGAAGTCGCGGTAGCGCCAGGCGTGGGGGTAGAGGACGTTGCTGTCCATGCCGCTGGACTCCGCGAAGCGGGCCACGTCCAGCCAGTGGCGGCCGAACCGCTCACCGAAGGCCGTGGACGCCAGGAGGCGGTCGACCACCTTCTCGTGGGCGTCGGAGGACCGATCGCGCTCGAAGGCCTTCTGCTCCTCGGGCGTCGGGGCGAGCCCCGTCAGGTCGAAGGTCACGCGCCGGAGCCAGGTCAGCCGGTCGGCGTCCCCGACGGGCCGCACGCCCTCCTCGTCCATGGCGGCGCGCAGGAAGCGGTCCACCTCGGTCCAGGACCAGCGGTCGCCGTCGATCCGGGGGGCCTTTGGCCGGGTGACCGGCTGGAAGGACCAGAATTCGCGGGCCTCCTCCATGTCGATCTCGCGCTCGAGGGACTCGCCGCCCGCGGAGTCGCGCACGGAGACCATGGTCATCGAGGGCTCCGGTCCCTCGGGCCAGGGGGCCCCCATGGCGACCCAGCGCTCCAGGTCGCGGATCTGGTCGTCGTCGAGCTTGCCGCTGGGGGGCATGGCGAAGGTGAGGTCCTCGTAGCGGACCGCCTCGATCAGCGCGGAGCCGTCCACGTCGCCAGGGACCAGCGCCGGGCCCGAGACGCCCCCTTCGAGGAGCGCGGCCACGGAGTCCACCTTCAGACGGGCACGAATGCGTGGGGAGGTCTCGGCGTGGCAGGAGTAGCAGGCCTCGGCCAGGACGGGCCGGACCCGGGTCTCGAAGAACTCGACCTCCTCCTCGGTGGGGGGGCGCTGCTCCGTCGTGGGGCGCGCGGGGGCCGCGGCTTCGTCGGCGGGCTTGAGGTCCTCCCGCGAGATGAAGCCGTCGCCGTTGCGGTCGAAGCGCCGGAAGCTCCTGGGGGCGCGCTGGTACTCGTCCGGGTCGATCTTCCCGTCGAGGTTCTTGTCGAAGCGCCTCAACATCTGCTCCAGGGCCCGGGTTCGGTCCTGCTGGGGCGCGGCGGCGGTGAGGGCCACCGGCGACAGCACCAGGAGCGTGGCGCCAATGCGCAGGGCGGTCCCCAGCACGGTGCTCCGAGAAGCTCTTCGGGTGGTGGTCATGGGCGTGGTCTTCACAGGGTGATCATCGGACGAGAGGCGCTCTGCCCTCCATCTTTGGTGGTGGCGCACTTCCCGTGGACCACTTAGTCAACACGAAGCCGTGAACGAGGTTCCTACTGTTCTTGTTCCGCGTCTTGTCTCGTCCGTAGAATCGGACCCAGCGGCCTCCCCCCTGGATGCCGCGCCCCGGGTTCTACGCCCGAACGCCGCATGACGCAGGATGATCAGAGTGCGCCCTCGGCGCGCGGCGCCGAGGTGCTCCGACAGGAGGCCGAGGCCATAGCCCGGCTCGCAGAGCGCCTCGCCGGCGATGTCGGTGGGGCCGGCGACGCCTTTGGCGCGGCCGTCGCCATGATCCATGCCTGCGAGGGGCAGGTGGTCGTGACGGGTATGGGAAAGGCCGGCCTCATCGGTCAGAAGATCTCTGCCACCCTCGCCAGCACCGGCACCCCCTCCTTCTTCCTGCACCCCGCGGAGGCTCTCCATGGGGACCTCGGCCGGGTCCGGCAGGGTGACGTGGTCCTCGCCATGTCCAACTCGGGTGAGACCGCCGAGGTCAACATGGTCATGGGGGCCGTGCGCAAGCTTGGGATCCCGCTGATCGGCCTGACCGGCCGGGGGGACTCGACCCTGGGACGCTACGCTGACTGCCTGCTCGACATTGGTCGCGTGGAGGAGGCGGGCCCCATGCGGCTGGCGCCCACGGCCAGCACGACGGTGATGCTCGCGCTCGGAGACGCGCTCGCCATGGCGGTGCTCGAGGAGCGGGACTTTGGACCCCGCGACTACGCGATCTTTCATCCCGGAGGCAGCCTCGGCCGGAGCCTCCTCCGCGTCGACGAGGTCATGCGGAAGGGGGAGAGCCTCCCGCTGGTGACCGCCGGGACCAGCGTCGCGGACGCGCTCATTCAGACCTCGAAGACGCCTGGGCGGCCAGGAGCCTCCCTGGTCATCGACGCCGAGGGGCGCCTCGCGGGGATCTTCACGGACGGTGACCTGCGCCGGCTCCTGGAGCGCGGCGACTTCGGGCACCTCGAGCGACCGATTGATGAGTTCATGGCCAGCGAGCCCAAGGTCCTCGGGCCGGGTGATCTCGCGGTGGACGCCCACCGGCTCCTGCGGGAGAACCGGATCGACAACGCCCCCGTGATCGACTCCGAGCGGCGCCCGGTGGGCCTGCTCGATGTCCAGGACCTGATCGAGGTCGGGATCTGAACCAGTCGTGCGCCGACTGATCATCTTTGCCCTCGTCTTCGGCGTGGGTGGCTCGCTGCTCTGGTACCTCGAGTCCGAGCGGCTGAAGTCGGATCTCGATCGCGCGGGGGCGCTCGACCTGGATCGCCCGACGGAGACGTCGATCCCGCCCTTTGTGCCGCCTTCCGATGCGGAGGAGGTGGGGGGGGCCGATGGGGCCGATGGGGCCGGATTGGAGGACGGTGGGCCCGAGGTGCCCGAGGTCCAGGAGGCCTCAGCCGACGACCGCCCCGCCCTCCTCAAGGGTGAGCGCGTGATCACGAGCGGCGCGCAGCGCACCAACCTGCCCCCGCGGCGGGCGGGTGAGCCCCGGATCGTGCTCGTCACGACCGACATGCAGCCCACGGACGATCAGGGCACGCGGTATGAATTGACCGGCGTCCAGGTCGACTCCTTCGTCGTGAACGGAGCCGCGCGGAGCGACGAGCCGAAGAGCAGCAGCATTCAGGCCGCGAAGGGGTATCTGGAGCTGGTCACCGAGGACCTCGGGATGGAGTTCGACGACGACATCAACGTCCTCTTGGAAGGCGTCGTCGTCCAGCAGTTGATGAACACGCCCCTGGCCCCGCTGACGCTCGAGGCGGAGCGGCTTGACGCGAAGCTGGCGCTCGAGGAGCTCCGATCGGTGGACGACGACCTGGTGAGCTTCGCCTCCCGGGACTTTCGTGGCACGGGCCGCGGGCTCGTCGGGCTGGGGGGCATCGGGAGCCTCTCCTTCGAGGGCGGGGCGGATGTGGTCGTGGAGCTTGGTGAGGAGCGGACGGCCCGAATTCGATCGAAGGAGGGAGGCCAGCTCAACGTTGTCTCCGTCCCCGGGGCGGATGGCGTGGAGGGTCGTGTGGTCCGGGTGCGCGCCGAGGGCGGCGTGCTGCTGGTCTTCGGGGACGCCTCGGGCCAGACCGCCGATGGCGATTCGATCTCCGTGGAGGCCGGCTCGGTCGACGTGGATATCGAGCTCGGCGGCGAAGGCGGCACCAACCGTATTATCGACGCGCGCGCCGCCGCGGGCATCGAGATCCGGCGGGGCCGGGACCGATTCCGCGGACAGGACGGCCGGATCGAGTTCGACGGAGCGCGCCCGCGACAGGTGATCCTGCGTGGGGAGCCGACCGTCGCCTACGTGGTCGAGGAGGCTGAGGGTGAGCTCCGGCTGGAACTCACCGGCGCCGGCCCCGTCACGGCGAACCTCGAGCCCGGTGGGAGCCCCGAAGAGGACGGCGCCCAGAGCTTTCTGTTCCTCGGCCCAGGCACGCTCTCCGCCGCCGATCGGGGCGGCACCATCTCCTTCCAGAACGAGGCTCAGGGTCGCGCGCTCGCGGATCGGTCGAGCGCGGTCATTCTTCTCAGCGGCTCGGTTCGCGCCGAGTCGACCGAGGGGGAGCTGGAGTCTGAGTCCGTCCTCGCCACCTACAACGGGGAGCGAGGGGTCTTGCTCGCGACCGAGGGGCCCTCAACGCTCAGGGCGCGGCGCCTCGACGGGGTGTACCGGGCGGAGGCGAGGGGGGGTCTCTCTGCCCGCCTCGAGGGTGAGCGCTGGTTCATCGATGAGGCGCGTGACTTTGATGCGGAGGCCCTCGGCGAGGAGCCGCACCGGGTCACCGCCGCGGTGGTCCGTGACGTGGATGTGGCTGGCGAGACCATGGTGGCGTCCGGTGGCGTTCTCTATCAGTCCCTCTGGGGCGAGGCCCGGTCCATCGGGGCGAGGCTGCGGGGTGGCGCTGAGATCGACCTCGAGGGCACGGCCGAGGAGCCCGTGGTCCTCAGTCTGGTGCCTGAGGGCAACCAGCTGCGGGACGAGGCCGAAGATGCAGCCGGAGTGAGCACGGGCCTGGTGAGCGCGATCGCGCTGTCCCTCTCCCGCGAGGCCTTTGTCGCAGAAGGCCAGGCGCGGGCCGAGCTCCAGGGCTCGGAGGGGCGGTGGCGACTCGACAGCGACCGGATCCGAGGCCTCAGAGAATCCGGCGACGGCGAAGGCGGGTCCCCCTTCCAGTTCGAGGTGACGGCGGTGCGCGAGCTCCGCCTGGATAGCGCCCTCGAGCGCTCGACCTTCTCGGCTGACCAGGTCTGGGTCGACGGCGTGATCTTGGGGGAGCCGGGGACCAACCTGGCGATGGACGAGGCGAGGTCCATCGAGGTCCGCGCTCAGGGTGACGTCCGCGTCACGATCGAGAGCCTCGCCCCCGATGGCCCCTTGGAACTCCTGGCCGCCTGGAGCATGGAGGCGGCCAGCGCCACTCTCCAGCGGGGCGCCCAGGGCAACGATCTACGGGCACCGTTCACGCTCGTCGCCGAACAGGTGGGGCGCGGCCACTTCGAGGGAGGGGGCGTAAGCGCCGACCTCTCGGCGGACCAGGTCGAGGTCGACGGCATGGTCGGCTCAAGGACTGCGCTCTCAGCCGAGGATCGAGACAAGGCCCTCGTTGGCTCGTCCCTCACGGCGACCGGGAAGGTGCAGGCCGCGTTCGTCATGGACCCGAGCCGGCCACCGGTTCATGGGCGGGGGGACCACTTCCTGCTCGTGGATGGCCAGCGCGGCCAGCTCGGCGCCGACCCGGGCAAGCGGGTTCGGGCGCGGGGGATGCTGCCGGATCGTGAGGAGCCCTACGTGCTCACCGCGCGATCCATCGACTTCACGCGTGTCGAGCTTCGAGCGGTCGAGCCCGTGCTGGAGATCCAGGGCGCGGGGCCGCTGATGGAGTTTGGTGGCCTTCGTTTGCAGCAGATCTCCGGTGAGTACCTCGTGGCCGACCGCGAGAGAGCGGTGCTCTCAGGGTCCGAGGAGCGCCCGGTGCTCGGGACGGGGCTCAACGACAACCAACAGCCCGTCTCGATTCGCGCCCGCCGCCTCGAGCTACCCCTGGGTGAGCTTGGCGACCCTGACCGTGAGTCTGGTGCTCCGCGTCCGACCATCGGACCCTTCGATCCGGTGCCCGCCGCTCAAGCGGACCAGAAGGACGACGTCGAGATGGTCGGCTTCGAACTCGACCTCGGCGGAGGGCGCCTCCTGAAGGGGGACCTCGGCGAGTTCGATGGCGACCGCCTCAGGCTCGAAGGGAGGCCTGCCGTGATGCAGGTCGCCGGCTTCGAGGTCAGAGCTGAGTTCATCGAGCTCGATCTCATCGACTACCTCCTCCATACCGGTCGTGGATCGATCAGGGGCGTGGGCGTCGAGGGTGAGCCTCCGTACACCGTCGAGTTCGCGAGCATCGAGTCTCAACCCGTCGGGGACGAGGTCCTCATCACGGTCAACGGCCCGTCGTTCTCCTCCGGTTCCGACGGCGCCCGCGCGGACTTTGTCGCCCTCTTCCTCGACCGCGATCGCTGGAAGGCGCGCGGCGATAGCGTCTATCGGGGAGTCCCCGAGCCGGAGCCCGAGGCGCCCATGCCAGCCGCGTCGTCGGGCAAGCCGAACTTCCTGGCGGAGCTCCTCTTCGATCTCCAGACCCGTGAGTTCGGCAAGTACCTGCGCTCGCTGTACATCGAGGGGGGCTTCGAGGTGATCCGGGGGGACAACCGGTCGGCCACAGGGGAGCGGGTCTACATCGACCTCCCCCGTGCGGTGGCGTGGGCGGAGGGGTTCGAGCTCTCCTACCCCCTCGAGACCCGGGGCCAGAAGGTCCCCCTGAGGATCAAGACGGACCGCCTTGAGTCCGATGAGGTGGGGGCGCTCGTGGCCGCCGGTGCGACCTTGACCACCTGCAGCCATGAGCAGCCGCACTTCGTGGTCAGGACCCGGAAGTTCTCGCTCTCGCCCCGCGACGATGGTCGCTGGCGCTTCGCTGCGCGCGGCAACCGGATCAAGTTCGACGGCGGCTTCGGCATGCCGCTTCCGTCCATCGGCAACGTCGTGCTGGATGAGGAGTTCGGGGTCGAGGGGTTCGAGGACGAGGCGGGGGAGGTCACCCCTCTGAGTGACATCGCCGTGGCTCAAACCGCACGCTTCGGCGCGACGCTGGGAGCGGCCTTCCGTTTCGACGTTGGCGGCGTTGGCTCATGGATCGGTGAGCGGCTCGGCATGAACCCTGATCAGATCAAGGGCAAGTGGGACACCTCGGCGAGCTACCTCTGGGATCGCGGTCCGTTGCTTGGGCTCGGCCTGAGCCTCCGCGAGCACGAGCCGGGCGACGACGCGGGAGAAGACTTTCGGGTCGACGCGTTTGTCGGAGGCATCCCCGATAGCGGCATGGACCGGGGTACGGTCCGCGTGCCCGTGGATGAGCGAGACACCTTGCGCCTCTTCGGCTACCTGAGGAGCCGCTACCCGATCGTCCGCGGTGAGTGGATCGATGTCGCGGTCGCCTCTCAGACCGACGCGGGCGTGCAGTCGGAGTTCTACGAGCGCGACTACCAGGTCTTTGACCAGCGGGACACCTTCGTCCGCTGGCGAAAGTCGATCGGCGCGGACTATCTGGCGGCGGGCGCCCAGAAGCGGATCAACTCGTTCCGTAGCCAGAAGGAGGAGCTGCCCTCGTTTCAGGCCTACCGGGGTGAGCGCGCTGTGGCCGAGGTCGCGGGACTCCCCCTGCTCTATGGCGGGTCGTTCGAGGCTGGCTACTTCCGTCGCCGCGAGGGCGTGCCCAAGGACGACCTGTTCTCCGAGCTCCCTGGCGGCGCTCAGCTCGACATTGGCGACGGCGAGGCGGGCCGCGCGGATCTGATCCAGCGCGTGGCGCTCCCCATCCGGACGGGTGTCGGCGGGGTCAAGGCCACTCCCTTCGCCGAGGTCCGCGGCACGGCGTGGACCGAGTCACTGGACGACGACGGCACCGACCCCCTCAGAGGGGCGGCGATCGCGGGGATGGAGCTCTCTACGACGCTCCACAAGGTCACCGACAGTGGTTACCTGCACGCCCTCGCCCCCCGTATCTCGGCCGCCAAGGACCTTTGGTACGAGGAAAGCGGCGGCGAGCTGATCCCCTTTGATCGGACCGAAGAGCCGATCGACGGAGACCGCTATGAGGCGGGCGTCCGTGCGCTCTGGCAGCGGCCGGACACCTTTGAGACCTTCGACCTCGACGTCCGGGCGACGCTCCTCAAGGACCGCTCAGGGGACCTCGAGGACCTGAAGGAGGTCGGGACTCTGGGTCGATACATCACCGGCTACGGCAGCGGTGAGGGGCTGGTCGGGATCCTGCATGACGGTCGCTACGACCTTGAGAACGCCGAGACGACCTACACCCGGAGCACCTTCGCGGTCCGCCCCAACGACGAGTTCCTCTTCGAGGTCAGCTACGGCCAGGCCCGAGCGATCGACCGGGCGGAGCTCTACGAGACCGCGGGGGTCGGTGGACGCTGGCTCGTGGACCCGAAGTGGGAGATCGAGGCGCGCTACTCCAGGGACCTGCGCGAGAGTGAGTCGCTCCTGACGGAGTTCGTCCTGCGCCGCTTCAGCCACGACTTTATCCTCGACCTGATCTTCCAGAATCGTGCAGGCGAGGGCGGGCCCGCGATCGGGTTGAGCTTCAAGCCGCTCCTCGGCTGGACTCGAAGCCGGTTGGGCATGTTGGATCGGCGCTAGCCGATCAGTTGCCCACAGGGGTCCAGGTCATGCCGTCCTGGGCGGTGAGTCCGGCGGCGGCCAGCGCCACGCCCGAGCTCATGTCATCGCTCTCCGCGAAGGCGGCGTCGAACTCAGGTGAGCGGTTGAGGCCGTCGTACGGGCCGCCCGCCTCGCCGATGGTGTTCCGGGTCGCCACGACGTCACCAATCTCGTTGATCATGAAGGCCCGCCGGCCGGTGCGATTGATCTGCGTGGGCCACGCGTAGCAGCACCACATCAACTCGCAGTTCCCGCCGTCCGGGTAGGCGCTGGGGTTGGCTCCGCCGGTGTCGCGCTCAGCGATGCCGCCGACGATGCCGCTCGCGCCCCTGTCGGGGAGGAAGATCTTGAAGTAGTAGCCGTTGCGCTCGATGATCCCGTCGCCCGAGTCAGAGATGACGTCGGCGAACTGCTTCGACAGGAAGGACGGCTGCGCGCTGTCGCCCGCGGCGCCGAGGCCAGTGCCGAGCGCGGACCAGACGCGAACCGGGGTCGCCCCGGAGAGCTCCCCGAAGTAGCCCGCTTCACCGCCGCCGTCCAGATCGGTGTCGATGGTGACACTTGAGATCATGTTCTGCTGAGCCGTCGCGATGGACCGCAGGGTCGAGATCGTGGCGTTCTCGTTGGCGGAGATGCGCGCGCTGACAAGCTTCGGGATCGCGATGGCCGCGACGATGGCGATGATCGCGACGACGATCATCAGCTCGATGAGGGTGAAGCCGGACTGCTTGTGTGGACGGGGCATTGGAATCGTGCGCGAGGGCGGCGCGTGGGGCGCCGAGTGGATCGGCCGGTCCGGTATGGACCTGCAATCGGCCCTATCGGCGCGATCCAACGATTCCTTGAGGACCCTGTGGGGAGCCTCTGTATGGCCCTCGTGCGGTGCCCATGACACCTCCTCAAGGTGCCTCTGTGGGCCCACAGGGGCCGCTCGGCGCTCCCCATGCCCCCCCCGAGGTGTCGCTGTGGGGGGGGGCGATGAGGGGGGGCGGAGGGGAGCCCCCTGAGGTGGACCTAGAACAGGCCGAGGATCTCGCCGTTCTCGTCGATGTCGACCTGCTTGTAGGCCGGCGTGCGGCCGAGGCCCGGCATCGTCATGATCGCCCCTGCGTAGACCACCACGAAGCCGGCGCCGGCGGCCAGTCGAGCGTCACGGACCGGGAAGACGAAGCCCTCGGGCGCGCCCTTGAGCTGGGCATCGTGGCTCAGGCTGTACTGCGTCTTGGCCATGCAGATCGGGAGCCTCCCGTAGCCTTGCTCCTCGAGCCGCGCGAACGTCTTCTTGGCGGCAGCGGAGAACTCCACCGATCCGGCGCCGTAGATCTTGAGGGCCAAGGTCTCGACCTTCTCGGTGAGGGACGCCTCGTCGGGATACAGCAGCTTGAAGTCCGACTCACCGGACTCGGCGGCGTCGATGATGGCCGCCCCGATCGCGGCGCCGCCCTCGCCGCCCTTGGCGTGGACCTCGCTCACCTCGGCGGCCCGGGCGCCCGCCGCGAGGGCGCGCTCCTTGACCACCGCAATCTCAGCTTCGGTGTCCGTCGGGAAGCGGTTGATGGCCACGACCACGGGGACCCCGTAGCTGCGCACGTTCTTCACCTGGGCCTCCAAGTTGGAGCACCCCTTGAGGACCGCCTCGGTGTTCTCCTCGAAGAGCTCATCGGGGAGCGGCCGGCCCTGGCGCGTCGCGTAGTCCCCTGAGTGCACCTTCAGTGCGCGGATCGTGGCGACCAGCAGCACGGCGTCGGGGCTCATGCCCGAGGCGCGGCACTTGATGTCGAAGAACTTCTCGGCGCCCATGTCCGCGCCGAAGCCCGCCTCGGTCACCAGGTAGTCCACGTGGCCCTGGGCCACGCGGTCCGCGACGATGGACGAGTTGCCGTGGGCGATGTTGGCGAAGGGCCCGGTGTGCACGAAGGCCAGGGTGCCCTCGGTGGTCTGCATGATCGTGGGGTCGATCGCGCGCTGGAGGATGGCTGCCATGGCGCCAGCCACCTCGAGCTCCTCTGCCGTCACAGGATCGCCCTTGCGGTTCGCGCCGATGACGATGAGGCCCAGGCGGCGCCGGACGTCCGCCAGATCGCGGCTCATCCCCAGGATGGCCATGACCTCGGACGCCGAGGTGATGTCGAAGCCCGTCTCCCGGGGCACGCCGTTCTTGGGGCCACCGAGGCCAGAGGTGACCTGGCGTAGGGCCCGGTCGTTGACGTCGAGGACCCGCCGCCAGGTGACGGTCGCGGGGTCGATGTCGAGGGGGTTGTCCAGCAGGATTGACGCGTCGATGGCGGCGGCCAGCAGGTTGTTCGCCGCAGTGACCGCATGGAAGTCGCCGGTCAGGTGGAGGTTGAAGTCCTCCATGGGGACGACCTGGCTGTATCCACCGCCTGCGGCCCCGCCCTTGATCCCGAACACCGGGCCCATGGAGGGCTGGCGGATCGCGCAGGCGGCCTTCTTGCCGAGCTTGTTGAGGGCGAGGGAGAGCCCGACGGTGTGGACGGTCTTGCCTTCGCCTGCGGGCGTGGGGGTGATGGCGGTCACCACGACGTAGCGGGACTTGCTCGCCTTGGGTTCGGCGGCCAGCTTGTGGTCCAGCTTGGCCATGTAGCGGCCGTAGGGTTCAAGTCCATCGGCGTCGAAGCCGTACTCACTGGCGACGTCTTCGATGGGGCGGAGGGTGACGTCTCTGGCGATATCTAGGTCGGAGCGCATGCGACAGAAGGTAACGCTTCGTCGCGCTCAGGAGGGGCTGGGGATACAGCCCTCGCTGGAGGTCTCGATTCCGAGACCGCTAGCTTGCCCGCTGGCGGCTCCGGAAGCCGTCCAGGGTGACCGCGCTCACGATGATGGCCCCGACCAAGATCTCCTGGACGAAGTTCGGCACCCCCGAGAGGTTGCAGCCGTTGGCGAGGGTGGCCATCAAGAAGGCTCCGATCATGGCGCCGAGGATGGTCCCGGTGCCCCCCGAGAGCGAGGCGCCGCCGATGACCACGGCGGCGATGACGTCCAGCTCCTTGCCCATGGCGGTGGTCGGGTCGCCGACCGTGAGGCGGCCGAACTGGAGGACGCCAGCGAGGCCCGCCATGGCCCCAGCGAAGACGTAGATGGCGAACTTGGTCCGCTCCACGGGCACGCCACAGAGGCGCGCGGTGGGCTCGTTGGAGCCGATCGCGGTGGTCCAGGTGCCGAAGACGGTCCGGCGCAGGAGGAAGGCGGCGGCGAGGGCGGCGAGGCCCATCAGCCAGACCCCCGGGGCGAGCACCAGCCAGTCCGGCAGGTTCTCGCGGATGAATCCGGGCAGCCCGGACAGGTCGGGGTTCTTGGACATGAACGGCTTCAGCCCCCCGCTGGGGGCGTCCACCTTCTGCTCGTCGGCGAGCCACTTGGCGGCCCCTCGGGCCGCGCCGAGGGTCCCCAGGGTGACGATGAAGGGGGGCAGCTTCAGCAGGGTCACGAGGCCGCCGTTGACCGCGCCCACGGCGGCGCCGGCCAGGACGCCCAGGAGCGCGGACGGGACCTCGCCGAGGCCGGCCTTCATGGCGAGGGCGGTGACCACCGAGGCCAGCGCGATGGCCGAGCCCACGGAGAGGTCGATGCCCCCGGAGCGGATGATGAACGTGGCGCCGATCGCCGCGAGCCCGACGATCACGGTCTGGGTCGCGATGGTCTTCGCGTTGAAGACCGAGAGGAAGCCTTCCGGCGCGACCGCGCCGAAGAGCGCCACGACGACGATCAGGCCGAGGAACGGGCCCAGGATGTCGGCGACCTGGCGGGCCGCGGCGGCGCTACGGCCGGGGGTCGTTGGGTCTTCGGCTTCCATCAGCTGGTTCCTCCTGTCGCGGCGGCGAGCGCCGCGTCCTCGGTCCATTCCTCGCGGGGTCGAGCGGCCCCGAGGACGCCCCGGTACATCACGGCGATGCGGTCACAGGTGCCCAGGAGCTCCGGCAGGTGGCTGCTGACCATCAGGATAGCCTTGCCCTCGACCGCCAGCTGATCGAGCAGCCGGTACACCTCGACCCGCGCGCCCACGTCGATGCCGCGCGTGGGCTCGTCGAGCAGCAGGATGTCTGCCCCGCACTCCATCAAGCGCGCGATGGCGACCTTCTGCTGGTTCCCGCCCGAGAGATCTCGCACCGGCTGGCGGGTAGAGCTCGCCCGGAGCGAGAGCCGCTCGCGCCAGGGCTCCGCCGCGGCCTCCCGCGCCCTTCGGGTCACCGCGCCCACGCGGTTAGCGAGGCGGCGGACACTGGAGAGGGTGACGTTGTCGGCGATGGATAGCTCGAGCGCGACCCCCTCCCGCGCGCGGTCCTCGCTGAGCAGCCCGACGCCGAGCTCCACCCAGCGGCTGGGCCGGGGCCGCTGGACCGGGGCTCCTCGGAGCTCGACCTCGCCGGAGACCATGGGATCCAGGCCGTACAGGCTGCGGAGCATCTCCGTGCGCCCGGCGCCCACGAGGCCGAAGACGCCCATGACCTCGCCGGCCCGCAGCTCGAAGCTGGCGTCCCGCGGGGCCGAGGCGCCGGCGAGCCCCTTGACGGAGAGCACCGCGGCCCCGGGATTCCTCGCGGACCTCGGGTAGGCCTCCGAGACCGAGCGCCCCGCCATCGTCGTCACCATCTCATCGGTGCTCGTCTGCAGCACATCGCCGCGGCCCACGGTCTCGCCGTCGCGGAGCACGGTGAAGCGGTTCCCGATGGCCTTCACCTCGTCGAGGAAGTGGCTGATCCAAAGCACGGTCACGCCGCCGTCGACCAGGCGCCGGGTCACCCTGAACAGCCGCTCGACGTCCGGCGCGGAGAGGGAGCTGGTGGGCTCGTCGAAGACGATGATGGTGGCGTCGAGGCAGAGCGCGCGGGCGATCTCTACCAGCTGCCGGTCGCCGGGGCCGAGTCCGCTGACCAGCGTGTCGGCCCTGAAGCTGGTGACCTCGAGGTCCGTGAGGACCTGGCCGAGTCGCCCCCGGGCGGCGTCGAGCTGCTTCACACCGAAGCGCGAGGTCTCGCGCCCGAGGGTGACGTTCTCCAGGACCGAGAGGTGAGGGCAGAGGTTGAGCTCCTGGTAGATCATCGCGACCCCGCGTTCCCGGGCTTCCCGGGGCGACGACGGCGCGAAGGGGACCCCGTCGATCCAGAGCTCCCCCGAGTCCGGCGGTTGGGCCCCGGCCACGATCTTCATGAGGGTGCTCTTGCCCGCGCCGTTCTCCCCGAGGAGCGCGTGGACCTCGCCCACCTCCGCCTCCAGGTCCACTCCCCGCAAGGCGTGGACACCGCCGAAGCGCTTGGTGACCCCCTTGATCTGGAGCCGCGGCGGGCCCTGCCGCCGGAGGACAGCGCCGGCCTTCATCACTCGTCGAGGATCGAGAGGTCGGGCTTGAGGAGGGCCTGGACCGAGGGGTCGTCGATGGACGCGGAGGGGACGACCACGACGCCGGTGTCGATCCGGGGATCCACGGCCTCGCCTCGCACCGCGGCGACGCAGGCGCGCACGGAGAGCTCACCCATGCGCACGGGGTCCTGGAGCACTAGGGCGTCGATCTCCCCGGCGCGGAGCGCCTCCACCAGCTTGTCGCTCGCGTCGAAGCCCACGAAGGCCACGTCGTCGGTGCGTCCGGAGTCCTGCAGAGCCCGCAGCATCCCGAAGGCCGCAGACTCGTTGGGGCAGAAGATGCCGTCCACGTCCTTGAAGCTGTTGAGGAGGTTCTCGGACGCCTGGTAGGCGCCCTCGTTGGTGGCCCCCGCGTACTGGTTGGAGGAGATGATCTCGATACCTGCTGCCTTGCCGATGGCCTCGAGGAAGCCCTCCTCACGCTCGTACGTGCTCGCTGACCCCACCTGGTAGCGCAGCAGGATCACCGACCCCTCGCCTCCCATCATTTCGGCCAGCGCCTCGCCCGCGAGCTCGCCGCCGCGGCGGTTGTCGGTGGCGACGAAGGAGGTGCGCCCCTCCCAGTCCAGGTCGCTGTCCGCGACGACCACGGGGATACCCTGTCCTCCGGCCTCCTCAGCCGGGGTGACGAGGGCCTTGCGGTCCATGGGCATGAGGACGATCCCGTCCACACCCCGGACGACGAAGTTCTCGACGATCTGGATTTGCTCCGCGCGGTCGTCCTCGCGGATGGGTCCCTTCCAGATGACCTCGACCCCGAGGTCGCGGGCGGCTGCCTCGGCTCCGGCGTGCACCGACTTCCAGAACTCGTGGGTCGTCCCCTTGGGGACCACGGCGATCTGCAGCGCGCCGCTCGCGGCCTCGCTGCTCGAGGGATCACCGCACGCGGAGAGCGCGAGGAGGGAGAGGGCGGCGGCCAGTCGAGGTCTTTGATTCATGACGAGGGGGGGAAGTCGCGATTGAACCAGCCTAACCGCTCGGGCGCTCTTGCTACGTTGGCACCCCATGCCCATCGACGCCCATCAGCACTTCTGGACTTACGACGAGGCCGAGTACGGCTGGATCGCCGAAGGCGGCCTCCACGCCCTCGAGCGCGACTTCCTCCCCGACGACCTCCGCCCGCTGCTCGATCAGCGTGGCGTCGACGGCACCGTCGCGGTCCAGGCGCGCCAGGACCTTGAGGAAAGCGAGTGGCTCCTCGGGCTCGCGGATGATCACCTCTGGATCCGCGGCGTGGTGGGCTGGGTGGATCTCGCCTCAGGGGAGGTCGAGGCGCAGCTGGACCGGCTGGCTGCTGCGCGGGGAGGAGAGCGCCTTGTGGGTATCCGGCACGTGGTGCAGGACGAGGCGGCGGGCTTCTTGGACGGGGCAGACTTCCGCCGCGGGGTGGCGGCGGTTGGCGCACGCGGGCTCGCTTATGACGTGCTGATCCTCGAGCATCAACTGGAGGAGGCGATCCGCTTCTGCGCCGCCATGTCCGGTCAGCGGCTCGTGCTCGACCACGTGGCCAAGCCCCGCATCGCCGCGGGGGAGATCGACCGTTGGGCGGCGCTGATGCGCGAGCTTGGCGCCATGGAGCACGTGACCTGCAAGGTCAGCGGCATGGTCACCGAGGCGGACCACGAGGGCTGGACCTATGACCAACTGACGCCCTACATGGACGTGGCTTTCGAGGCCTTCGGCCCCCGGCGGCTCATGTTTGGCTCGGACTGGCCGGTGTGCACCCTGGCGGCGCCCTACATCCGCGTGCACGAGGTGTTCTCCCGCTGGAGGGCCTCGCTCTCGATGGTGGGCGCCACCGTCGACACCGACGCGGCGGTGAAGACGGCCTACGGGCTCGCCTGAGTGCGCCTGATGCCGCGTGGACCTGCCAGCTGGAGTCTGCCGGTGGGGCCTCTAGCCCCGGGCCCCGTCGGCTAGCGACTTAGGATTCGCTCGGCTTGTGCCCGAATGGGGTGTCCCGGAGCCAGCGCCTTGGCAGCCTCGAGGGCCTGGAAGGCCTCCTCACGCCGGTTGGCGTTGAACAGCGCCATGGCTCGCAGGTAGGCGGGCTCGGCCAGCGATGGGGACGCCGCGCTCCATTGCTCGATGCGGAACAGCGCCTCGTCCCAGCGCCCCATGCCCCCGAGCGCGGTGACCCAGGCCTGGAAGCCGAGGTTGTCGAGCGGGGCGTCGCGGGAGACCGTCTTGAAGTGCAGGTCCGCCTCTTCGAAGGCGCCGGACTCGGCGTCGAAGAGCCCCAGCATCCGGTGGGCGTCGAGGTCGCCCGGGCTGTCTCTCAGGACGGCGTTGAGCTGCGCGCGGGACTCGGGGATGCGCCGCAGCTCCATGAGGGCGCTGGCGAGGTAGAGCCGCGCGGTGCGGTTGTCCTCGTCCACCGTGAGGACCCGCTCGAACTCGACCGCGGCTGCGGCGAACTCGCGGCGGCGGACCATGGCCTCGCCGCGCTGGAAGTTCATGGCCGCTGATCGGGAGCGGGTCATGATGTCCCGCCGCACGGAGTCCCCGAGCTGGACCTTGCCCTCGTCTGCTGCCTTCTGGCGCGCGGTCACGGCGGCGGCCTCGTTCACTCGCTGGAGCATGGTGAGGCCCTGGCCGAGAGCGGTGGCGAGACCTGGGTCCCCGGGGAAGCGCTGGTGCAGCTCCGCCAGTCGCTCCACAGCGGCCTCTGTCTCTCCCTGGTCAAGGAGCGCACGCCCGATGCCCAGCGTGGCGTAGTCGTACTCGTAGTCGAGGCCGCCCGAGACCTCGCGAGCCTGCTCGAAGGCGGCCATGGAACCGGCCGCGTCGCCGCTCGCGAGCAGGAAGTCGCCCAGGCGGGCGTAGACCGGCGGGTAGTCGTCACGCAGCTGCCCCGCTCGCTCGAAGCGCGCCGCCACCTCGTCCACTTCCCGCTCCAGCATGGTCCCCAGCACCGCGTGGTCGTAGACCGCCCTGAAGAGGGTCGGGTCCAGCTCGATCGCCACGGCGAGGCACTGCTCGGCCTCCTCTAGAAAGAAGTGGGCGTCGAGGGCGAGGCCCAGCTCACTCCAGCGCTGCGCGTCCTGGGGAGCGGCCACGACCGCCGCCCGGGCGGCGCCGAGCGTCTCGGCCACCAGCGGCTCCATCGTGCTGGTGTCCAGCAGCGGGGGGGCGGGGAGGGCCAGGTCCGGCTCCGTTGGTCCGCAGGCCCCGGTGTACAGGGCGAGGGAGAGGAGGGCGGCGGCCAGGGGGGATCGGTTCATCGGAGGGCCTCGCCGCTGCCGCGGAGGAGTTGGTGCACGCTGCCCGTCGCGAGGCCAGCAAAGCGCTCGCGGAGGCCGTCCGGCCAGCGGAGCTCGACCTCGACCCCGCCCTTGGCTCCGGGGACGCCGAAGTGCGCGCGGGGGTCACGGCTGGACTGATACCCGTCCGACGCGCGTGTGGTGCGTGTCAGCTGGAAGTCGGGTGTCGTCACCCTGACCTGGACGCCGAGGCCGGTGGCGCTGGCCCCGTCGAGCCTGGGGTCGAGCGTGATCCAGTCGCCCGCGCGGGACGCGTCGTTCCGTAGCACGCGCGCTGCGCTCTCGTTGCCGCTGACCACGAGGTCCACGTCGCCGTCTCCGTCGAGGTCCCCCTGGAACACGCAGCGGTCCACGAGCAGCGGGCCCGTGAGGGCGAGGGCGCGCTCCTTCTCATCGGTGAAGCGCGCGCCGTCGGCGATCAGGAGTGAGTTGGCCTCGGCGAGCTGCGCCCAGGCCCCCTCGAGCTTGCAGCCCTCGGGGGCCGGTCCGATGCGGACGCGCCCGTTGGCGATGGCGAGGTCCAGGTCCCCGTCCAGCTCCACGTCGAAGGCGGTCACGCCGAAGCCCGTGTTGGGCCGGGTCATGACCCCGAGGCCCGCCTGCCCGGTGCGGTCACTGAACGCCCCTGCGCCGCGCGCGCGGTACAGGGTGTGGGTCTCCTCCTGGAGGTGCGTCATGAAGAGGTCCGAGAGCCCGTCCTGGTCCAGATCCTCCACCACGACGCCCATGCTCGCCTCGGCGAAGCCGTTCTGGTTCAGGGCGATCCCGCGAGTGGATCCCTCGTCGCGCCAGCCGCCCTCGCCGTCAGGGACCCAGAGTTGGTTCGCCTGGCCGTCGTTGGCCACGTACACGTCGAGCCGCCCGTCGCCGGTCAGGTCCTCGAGGACGACCCCCAATCCTGGGGCGGGCACCTCGACGAGCCCTGCCTCGGCGCTCGCATCACGGAAGGAGCCGCCCTCGTTCATGAGCAGCACGTCGTGGACCGGCGCCCCGCTGCCTGGCGGGCAGTAGGTCCGCCGCCCCGCGGCGTCGTTGCAGGTGATCTTGGGGTCGAGCTCGATGTATCGGGCCACGTAGAGGTCCAGGTCCCCGTCGGCGTCCAGGTCTCCAAAGGCGGCCGAGGTCGACCAGCCCTTCACGCCCGCGTTCCACCCCGAGGTCGCGTCTGCGAAGCGACCGCCACCCTCGTTCAGGAAGAGCGCGTCGGCCCCCTGCTGTGAGATGTAGAGGTCCACGTCCCCATCGCCGTCCACATCCCCGGCCGCCGCGCCCATGGCGTACCCGGTGAGAGACTCGAACCCGGCGCCTTCGCTCACGTCTGTGAAGGTGCCCTGTCCATCGTTGCGGAAGAGCGCGTGCCCCTCGCCCGCCTGGGCGGTCGTGGAGGAGCCGGGTTCGGCGCCGCCCTGGAGGAGGAGCAGGTCCAGGTCCCCGTCACCGTCCATGTCGAACAGCGCGCCGCCGCCGCCCATGATCTCGGTGAGGATCCAGTTCCCGGCGGCACCGGAGCCGTGAGAGAAGCGGACGCCGCTGGACGCCGTCACGTCGGTGAACAGCTGGCTCGCAGGTCCATCAGCGGCCTTCGGTTCAGGCGTGCCTCCGGCGGGCGTGTCGCCTCCGCAGCCGTAGAGGCCCAGGCTGACCAACCCGAACCAGGCGAGGGGGCCGGCGGAGATTCTGCGATCGCGAGCCTTCATGGACGGTGGATCCTATCGGCCCGCCAGCGGTTCCGGCGCGAGTCACTCCTGGCCTCTCCCAGCGGGCGACGGGCACGGCATCAGTTTGACGCAAGCGATCGCGAAGTGAGCCGCCGCGGACGCAGATCGAGGCCGCAGGTGGAGTTCAAGGTCGAGGCCCGGCGGTTCGCGAGGCGCCCTCCGGGCTCCACCGAGTGGGTCGATCGGGGATCTCGGGTCCGGGACATGGGAAGGCCATCGTTGAATGGAGAGGCGTGGCTAGACTCGAAAGGCAATCGCTCGCTTGCCCTCCAAACGCCATGGCCTCCACTCGAATCGCGCTGCTCACCCTCCTCCTTGGCCTCGGGCTCGGCGCAGGGATCGGATTCCTCCTGGGGGGTGATGGCCGACCGGCCGTTCAGGCCGCGGACTCGTCCATCGTTCGCAGGGCCGAGCTTGAGCCGGGAGCCCCGGCGGAGGCGCTGTCCCTCGCGGCCCTGGGTCCGGCGGACCGTGGGTCGAGTTCAGAGGTCAAGACCGACGCCACCGATCGCGTGCTGACGGCGGAGGCGGACGGTTATTCGGACGCGACGCTCGCCCGCATCTCCATGGAGACGGAGGGCGCTGAGAATGGCCTGACCGGCGTGGGGACGATCACCGGGACGGTCTTTGACGGAGACGGAGCGCCCCTCGCCGGGGCCACGGTCGTGACCGCGGACTTCTACTCCGCGGGCGAGGGAAGCAACCGCGGGCGGAGCACGGAGAGCGTCGGGCGGGGATGGTCTGGACCGACGGAGGTCCGCGGGGCGCTCGCCGACAACGCCAAGACCCTGCTTGAGAAGCAGCGCCGCCAGCGAACCACGACGACCGACGCAGCGGGCGGCTTCGAGTTCGCGGACCTGCCTGCGGGGCGCTTCACTCTGAGGCCTTACCTCGAAGGGATGGTCTTCGAGAGCCAGACGGTCCGCGTCGGCGAGAGCGCCCAGTTCATCGGTAAGCCCGTGTCGGAGTACCACCTCGACCTGCGTCTCCCAGACGGAACGGTCCCGGAGGAGGCGACGATCGCGCTCATCGGCGAGCGGAGGACCAGAGGGTCCTACCGCTGGACCAGCGACGACCCGACGATCCGCCTCACCCGCTCCACGGCCTCCTTGAAGGCCATGGTCGGCCGCGTGCAGGGCGGAGAATACGGGCGAGCGGACTCTTCCGAGCTGGCCTCTGACATCAAAGTCATCGACCTGGAGCACGACGGTGAAGGGCCACACCTCTTCGAGCTCAAGGCGCGCTCGCTCCTGTGGGTCACCATCGAGGACGAGTCCGGCCTCGTACCGCGGATCGAGCCCTGGGTGAAGATCGTCGAGGCGGCCAAGGCCGAGGGCGAGGACCCTGATGACCTCTTTGACGAGAAGAGGTCTCTCGCGAGGACCCCGTCTGGCGCCTTCAGCGTGGCGGATCTGGACGCGGGCAGTTACCTGCTCGGCGCGGGGCTCGGCGCTGGACCCGTGCAGGTCACGGCCGAGGTGCTGGTCGATGGCGGGCTCGTCGAGCAGTCGCTCACCCTTGGCGGGGTGGACATGGCCGAGTTCCTGGTCGTGCGTTGCACAGGGCCGTCCGGCAAGAATCTGCTCGACGTCTCCTTCTCACAGCGTGAGGAGCGCACCGGCGGTGGATCGGGTAGCGGACGGGTGAAGTCGATCGCCCGGGGGCCGGGGACGTACTGGCTGCCCATGAGCGAGGTCCTCGACGGCAACGAATGGAACGAGTTGACCTCGGTCGAGCTGACCGCGACCGCCGAGGGCTACGGCGAGCTCATCCAGCCGCTGGTCCAGGGACAGAATGAGGTCTCCATGTCGTTCCAGCGCAGCGCGGAGCTCCTGGTTCGGGTGACGGGGGATCTCTCGCCCGGATTCATGGTCAGCGCGGTGTCCATCGTGAAGGAGGACGATGGCGGGGATCGGCGGCTGCGTTCTTCACGCAGCGCGACCCGTGTGAGCAGTGAGGGCACCGCGCGGATCCTCGGGCTCCAGCCCGGCCTCTTCCGGGTCGAGCTGAAGAAGGCATCCAAGGGCAACCGCTCAAGGGGCGGCGCGGCGATCGCCTGGCAGGAGATGACCGTTCGGCCGGGCGCCCAGGAGGTCTCGTTCCGCGCTCCGACCTTCCATCGATTCGTGGTCCACGCGCCGGACCTCTCGGAGGGAACCGGGTTCTGGCTGGAGCGGGAGGGGTCCACAAGCAACGGCTGGTGGGGCGGCAGCGCGAGCGCAGAGCTCGACGATCAGCACCGCGCGACCTTCGAGGACGTGGCAGCGGGCGAGTACAAGCTCAAGACCTGGTCGAACTCGGGGCAGTCCTCGATGGACGTCACCGTCCCCTCGGGCGAGGTCCTGTTCGAGGTCAAGACCGTCAATGCGTACCGCGTGGGGTCCGTGAGTGAGGGCAAGCTCGGCGAGGCGGCTGGCCTTCAGGTGGGGGACCTGGTGACCGCCGTCAACGGCAAGGCGGTCGACCAAAATTCGTTCTGGAACCGCCTCACCCTGGACCTCGGCACCGAGGCGGTCCGGCTCACGGTGGACAGGAACGGCGCGGTGATCGAAGTCGAGCTGGGGCCCGGCAAGCCGGGCGAGAACATACCTCGGCAGATCGGCATCAACTGGGAGCCGACCAGCCGCTGAGACCCTGCCCCTTGCGGGGAGCGCCAGGCAAAGATCGTTCGGGCGGGGGGCCGCCAGTCACGGGGCGGGGCGAGCTGCGGTCGCTCTCGCTGCGCCGCCGTTGCGAGCCTCGTCATGTAGAGGTCCGCGGGCCCGGTGTTCGAGGGCGGACCGGTCATCGGCCTCTCCCGTCGGGGACCGCGAGAGAGAGGAGGCTTCCTCAGGCCAGCGGCTCACCTTGCTTGAGCTTCAGCCCGAGCAGGGCGACGATGCTCACCGCGGCGAGCCCGATGAGGTAGTAGGCGGGTGCCGCGAGGTCGCCGGTCCGGGCGATCAGCCAGGTGCTCATCAGGGGCGCCGTGCCGCCGACGATGCCGAGGGTCACGTTGTAGGCGATGCCGATCGCGCTGGACCGAATGCGAGTCGGGAACATCTCCGCCATGAGGGCGGGGATAGGGCCCTGGTTGAGCGCGATGACCATCGCGAACGCTGCTTGCGCGCCCAGGGCGTAGGCGGCCACCCCGGTGTCGATGACGAGGAAGAGGGGATAGGCGAGCACGGCCATCGACGCCATGCCGATCAGCAGGACGCGCCTCCGGCCGATTCGGTCGGACAGGGAGCCGGCCACCGGGATCATGGCCAGGAGGGCCACCATCGCGATCGAGTTCACGGCGTAGGAGTGGGGGACCGGGGGGTCGAGGATGTCCGAGTAGTAGGTGGGCATCCAGACGAACAGGATGTAGAAGCCACCCGAGAACAGGAGGAGCAGTGCGCACAGGTGCAGAATGGGCCCCTTCGCCTCTCTCAGGGCCATCGTCACCGGCGACGGTTCGTCCTGGGAATCCGAGCGGGCCTCGAAGACCTCGGACTCCGGCAGGCCCATCCGCAGCCAGAGCCCCGCTCCGGCGATCACGATCCCCAGGAGGAACGGGACGCGCCACCCCCAATCGGCCACGGCCTGTTCGCCCAGGGCGTCGCGGAGGGCAGTGACGAGCAGCGACCCCAGCAGGATCCCGCCGGTCGCGGTGAAGAGTGTCCAGCTCCCGTGGAGCCCGCGCTTCTTCGCCGGCGCCATCTCGACGAGATAGGAGATGGAGCCGATCAACTCACCGCCGATCGATACGCCCTGGATGAGCCTCAGCAGCACCAGCAGCAGGGCGGCCCAGCTGCCGATCTGCGCGTGGGTGGGCAGCAGCCCGACGAGGACGGTCGGGAGCGCCATCATCAGGATCGAGAGCTCGAGCGCGCGCTTGCGTCCCATGCGGTCACCGATGTGACCGAAGATCATTCCGCCCAGCGGCCGCATCAGGTAACCCGCCGCGAAGACGCCGTAGACCCGGATCAGGCCCGCGAGCGAGTCTTGCGCGGGGAAGAACTGACTCGCCATGACCGGCGCCAGGAAGCCGAAGACGGCGAAGTCGTACCACTCGAGGATGTTCCCGAAGGCGCCCGCGACGACGTGGTTCGTCTTGCTGTTTCTGCTCATCGGGGTCTCCTTCAACGGCCCTGTCGGGCGGGTTCGGTTCAACAGGGCACGCGGCAGGCGCCACTCGGCGGAGTGCAGGAGACCAAAAGAGCACCCACGATGTACGAAGTCGCCGCCGAACGAGCCGGCAGAGTCCGGCCGGATGATTCCTCTTCGACCTCCCCCCCCCGGAGAAATACTCCCATGGCGCAGCGCGGGTCCTTCGGCTGGCGCGGTGGGATCGAGCCTGCTTACCGAGCATGCTCGCGGGGCATGCTCGCGGGGCATGCTCGGCGAGCGATGGCCGCTTGGCCCGGGCCGCCCGCTCGCCGCGGCTACTGGACCTTCTTGTGGATCGCGACGGTGAACGTCGTCCCAGGCTCGCTCACCAGCTTCGTGGGGCGCGGTTCGCCGGGCGCCCCGAAGCTGATGGTCAGCCGGTCGCCGTCCACCCGGTAGATCCCCTTCAGCGTCCCACCCTCGAAGCGCCCGTTGGCGACGAGCTCGTCCATGCTCCGGGGAGCCGTCGTAGTGTCGACCGAGTAGTCCCCGCGGATCGTGAGGCCGCTCATTGGCTCGATGTTGTACGTGCTGGCGTCGATGTGACGTACCGCTCCCTCGAGGTGATCGAGGTCGATGTCCTCACCGCCTCGGTTGATCTGGAGGAGCAGCCAATCACCCACGATCGCGGGATCAGGAGCCTGGGCCCCGATGGGATCCTCGGCAACAGCCGGGCTGCTGCAGCTGGCCAGGGCGGCGGCGAGGGAGAGGCTGATGGCGGCGGCGCGGATGGGGAATCGCATCGAATTCAGGGGGGGCTGGGTCCTCACGGGGACCGGGTTCAAGGGAGTCGCGGGGTCGAGGTCTCGGCGGCCGCAGGCTATTCCTGGACGATAGCGGCCGGCGGCGAGGCGTGCGAGGCTTCGGCGAGGTGGC
The DNA here is from genome assembly GCA_938083085.1 of uncultured bacterium. Taxonomy (GTDB): domain Bacteria; phylum Planctomycetota; class UBA1135; order UBA1135; genus Saltatorellus. The sequence goes on along the minus strand of CALLKX010000012.1, from coordinate 10,927 downwards.
CGATTCGCGATCCGTCCCCCAGGCCGAGGGCTGGCGCGGGCGCTCGCGGGGGGCGGGAGCAGGCCGGTGCTGGGCGTCGAGTTCGTTCGAGTTGGGCGGGTCCCGGTCCTCGAACTCGTCACGGACTCAGCTGCGAGGCGGAGCCCGGCGGAGGCGCCGTCCCCTGTTCCGGCGGGCCGCTGCTAATGGGTGAGCCAGCCGAATAGACCGCCGTGCTCGGCGGTCCGGTGGCAGCGGATGCAGCTCTCCATCGCCCCTGCTCCGGTGACGCGACCGGCGGGGTCCACGGTGCCGAAGGCCCAGCCGTTCATCGTGTCGGGGGTGCCCTCGGGCAGGCGGAGCATGACGAAGAGCCCCCGGGGCTCGCCGGTCCGGTAGGTGAGGCCGTCACGCTCGGCGAAGGGGATGTAGGCCTGGCTCGCGGCCAGCTCCCAGCCCGCGGTGGAGTGGGGGGAGGGCGGGTCTTCCCCCGCGTGGAGCTCGGGGGCGAACGCCTCCTTCACGAGCACGGTGAAGAGCGGGAGCTCGACCGCCTCCTCGGTGCCGAGCTTCATGTACGCCTCGCCCTGGTTGGAGCGGAGCGCGTAGATCTTCGAGCCGTGGCCGCCCTCGGCGTCGACGGTGGAGTGCAGCGCCCGCGCCGCTGGGGGCATCATGCAGCTGAAGGGCGACCAGTTGAGGTGTGGCCCGACTACCGGGAGCTCGGGTACGGCATCCGCGGCAGCGCGCACCATCGCCACGATGGCCCCCCTTGCGGGCACGGGCGCGACCTCGTCCGCGCTACATGCGCAGAGGAGGGCGAGCGCCGCGAGGCCGGGGAAGCGGTGGCGCGTGGAGCGCACGTTAGCCTCGCTCGAAGAACCAGACGGCGGGCGTCCGCTTCTTCGGCGGATCGAACTCGTCGATCTGCCCCTGGAGTTCATTGCGAGCCTTACGAGCGGCGTCCATGCGGTCCTTGAACTCCCCGTAGACGCGATCCCAGGCGGCCTCCTTTTCCTCGTCGGTCTTGGCCCTCTCCTCCTCAGAGTCGAGCTTCTCCCTGAAGGCCTCCGAGAGCTTATCCGAGGCGCTCGAGGCGGCCTCGTGAAGGGCGCGCAGCCGGGCGAGCTCCGTGGTCTGCTCTGCGTCGAGCGTGGGCGCCTCGGCGCGCCAGCGGGAGTAGCCCCCGACGATCAGGTCCAGGTCCCCGTCCTTGTCCCAGTCGGTGACCTCGGGATAGAGGCCCTCAACGGGCCCAACGGGCGAAGTCGGCAGCTCTTCGCCTCGGACCTGGAGGAGGGTGCGGGGCGCGGCAAAGCTCGGCGCGCCATCCTGCCCCTGGTTGATCAGCAGGTAGACACCGGCGATGCCGTTGGGACCACCGAACGTCCCGTAGACGAGGTCGAGGTCGCCGTCGGCGTCCCAGTCCACCAGCCGCGGTGCGGTCATCTTGGCCTTGTCCTCGAGCGGCACGCCGCCGGCCATGACGCGCACGTTCTTACCCGTGAAGCGGGGCTCCGAGGGGGACCCCTCGTTCATCTGGACAAAGAGGTGTCCCTTCTCGTAGCTCCCCTGGAGGAGGTCGAGGTCGCCGTCGCCGTCCCAGTCCATGGCGACGGCGGAGATGCCCCGGAGGTTGGCCGGCTTGCCATCGGGCATGGCGCGGCCGGTGGTCAGGTGCGCCTCCTCGTCGTAGTCCCAGTAGGAGGAGACGAGCAAGCGCTCACCCGCGCCGTCCACGAGCCTCACCGGCTCCGCGAAGCCCGCATCGCCGCCCCAGCTGACGTGGGGCGAGCCGTCGAAGGTGGCCGAGAGGTAGTCGAGGTGTCCGTCGGCGTTGAGGTCCACGAACTGTGAACCCATGCCGATGCATCACCAGTTGTTGAAGCTGAGCTGCTTTCCGTCGGTGCGCTCCATCGGCTTCTCGGGGCTCAGCCCGTCCGCCGTGCGCCGCGACCAGGTCACGCGCCCCGAAAGGCCGCCAAGGACCAGGTCCTGCGTCCCGTCTCCGTCCACGTCGAAGGCGGCGGGCGAGGGGTACATCTTCCTGCGCCCCAGCTCCGCGTTGCCGGCCATGAGCTGGACGGGCGCCTTGAAGAGGATCAAATCGTCGCCGACGTCCCCGGAGGGCGCCAGGGCCGCGAGGGCCAGGAGGAGGTGGGTCATGTTGAAGTCGGTGGTGCCGCAGGACGAGAAGGCGGGTCGACGCCTTCTCCGTGGCTATCGACTCTCTTTGTGGATGTTGCCAACAAAGCAGGGGACTTGCTCGATCGGTGCTCCCGCGTGGACCTCCAGACCCCAAGGGCCCGGTCTTCGCCATCGGTTAGCCTTCTCTGGCCATGGGGAACGGATCGGAAGACGGGAGGCGGAGAGCGAGTCCCGGCGGCGCGCTCATGGCGCCCGTGGACGTGGCGCCGCTGGTCTTCTTCCGGATCGCCTTCGGCGTGCTCCTCGCCTGGCACCTGCTGGACTACCTGCAGTACGGGTGGGCCCGGCGGGTCTACGTGGACCCTGTCCTTCGAGTCCCGCACTCGGGGTTCGAGTGGCTCTCGCCGTGGCCGGGCGAAGGGATGCTCCTGCACTTCTCGGCGCTCCTCGCCGCGGCGGTCGCGTTCGCGGCAGGCCGCTGGACCCGGCTCGCCTCCTGGGCCCTATTCCTGGGCCTGACGTACACGTTCCTCCTGGAGCGGACGCACTCGAACAACCACGACTACCTCATCGTCCTGCTCGCGTTCCTCGCCTGCTGGCTGCCCCTGGGCCGCGCCGGGTCCCGGGACACGCGCGCCAACCCCTCACGAGCGGTCGACGAGGTGCCCGCCTGGACCCTCTGGCTCCTGCGGGGTCAGGTGGCGGTGCTCTATCTGTTCGGCGCGCTCTCCAAGTGGAACGCCGATTGGCTTCAGCTGGGCGAGCCTTTCGGGCCCCACGTGCTGGCGGTGGCGGAGGCCCAGGGGTGGCCCTTCGCCGACGTCCTCGCGGGCCGAGAGGCCTGGGTCGCCTTGTCGTGGGCGGGAATGCTCTTTGATCTCCTGGTGATCCCCGGGCTGCTCTGGCGGCGCACGCGGGCGTTGGCGGTGGTGGCCTCCGTGCTCTTCCACGGCATCAACCAGGTGCTGTTCCCCATTGGCATCTTTCCGATACTGGCTCTCTCCCTCACCGCCCTCTTCGTCGACCCGGCTTGGTCGCGGCGGGTCCTGCGCCTCGGCGTGCCGCCCTCGCCCCCGCGGCGCTGGTCACCCTCCGCCAGCGCACAGCGCCTCGTGCTCCCGGCCCTTGGCCTCTGGTTCGCGGCGCAGCTGATCGTGCCGCTGCGCCCCTGGGTCCTGTCCGGTCAGCCCGCCTGGACCGAGCGCGGAACGCTCTATTCGTGGCGGATGATGATCGCGAGCAAGGACTGCGAGGTTGACTTCGTCGTGACCGCCGGGGACCCGCCCCGGGAGGTGGCTACGGACTGGCGTGCGCTGCTCACCGACGACCAGCTCGACATCCTCGCCGGGAACCCCGAGCTCATCGCGTGGTTCGCACGGGAGCTGCGCGCCCGCGCCGAGGAGCAGGGGCACGGCGAAGTGGTCGTCCGGGCGAACGCGTATTGCGCCCTCAACGGTCGGGCCTTCCAGCCGCTCGTGGATCCCGCGGTGGATCTCAGCCGCGCCGAGGGGTGGGGCTGGATCACGCCCCTCGAGGGCGGCGACGCGCCTTGATCACCACGTGAGCTCGTCGGGCGATTCGGCGAGGCGATTCGGCGAGGCGATTCGGGGCCGAGGTCCGGCGCTTCTCGCAGGGGTCGCGACCACCGCGATCAGCGCCCAGCGGTTAGCTTCAGCGGACCATGAGCGAACGCACCTACCTCATCACCGGCGCCCTCGGTTGCATCGGCGCCTGGGTCGTCGAGCGTCTCCTGGAGAAGGGCGATCGCCCGGTGGTCTTCGATCTGGGCACCGAGCCGCGACGGATCCGTGATCTCCTGGGCGCCACGGCGCTGGACCGGGTGTCCTTCGTCCAGGGGGACATCGCGGACCCCGCGGCCCTCGGCGCCTGCATGGACCAGCACGGGGTGGACCACATCGTCCACCTCGCCGGGCTCCAGGTGCCCTTCTGCCGCGCCGACCCCATGGCCGGCGCCAGGGTCAACGTGCTGGGCACCGTCAACGTCTTCGAGCAGGCGGCCAAGCGGGGCATCCAGCGGGTGGCCTACGCCTCGAGCGCGGCGGTCTACGAGCGCGCGGACGAGGAGCGCGCGGGCGGCGCCCCGTGCGAGAACGCGTCCCCGACCCCGAACACCCACTACGGCGTCTACAAGCTCGCCAACGAGGGCACGGCGCGGGTGTCGTTCCTGGAACACGGCACCTCGAGCGTCGGCCTGCGCCCCCTCACGGTCTACGGCGTCGGCCGGGACCAGGGCATGACCAGCGGCCCCACCAAGGCCATCAAGGCAGCCGTGGTGGGACGGCCATACACCGTGGGCTTCGGCGGCCGCACGGACTTCCTCTACGCCGGGGACTGCGCCGACGCGTTCATCGCCGCCGCGGACCGCGGCCCGGATGGGGCCCACGTGTTCAACCTCGCGGGCGAGTCCGTCGCTGTCACCGCGTTCGTGGACGAGCTCTGCGCGCTCGAGCCTGCTGCCCGCGATCTGGTACGCGTGGAGGGCGGAGAGCTCCCCGTCCCCGGCGCCATCGACGGCGCGCGAATCGGCGAGGTCCTCACCGGCCTCCCGAGCACATCTCTTCGCGACGGCATCGCCGAGACCCTCCGTCGCTTCCGCGAGCTCCATGCCGCGGGCACCCTCGACACCTCCGACCTCGACAGCTGAACCCCGCTGAAACCCATGGGCCCCAAGATCACCAAGGTGGAGACCGCGTTCCTGCGCGTCCCCCTCGAGCAGCGCCAGATCACCGACTCCCAGAGCAAGGTGGACGAGGTCGAGTTCCTCACGGTCCGTCTGCACACCGACGCGGGCGTGATCGGTGTGGGGACCAACTGGTCCTACACTCCGGGACTGCGCGCCGCGCAGGTCATGGTGGAGGAGAACTACGCGCCGGTGCTCATCGGCAAGGACATCACGCTCCGCAAGGCGCTGGTCCAGGAGATGTTCCTCACCAACCACTTCGTCGGCCGCGTGGGGGCGTCGCGCGTGGGCATCGCCGCCGTGGAGTTCGCCCTGTGGGACATCCAGTGCAAGCGGGCGGGGATGCCCCTTTGGCACTACCTCGGCGCTGCCCGGGACAAGGTCCTCGCCTACAGCACCGACGGCGGCTGGCTGACCTGGAGCCAGGAGGACCTGGTGCGCGACGCCACGGCGCTCATCGACAGGGGCTTCCACGCGGTCAAGATCAAGCTGGGCCGCGACGATCCCCGCGAGGACTACGACCGGATCGGCGCCGTGCGCGATGCGGTGGGCCCGAAGATTCGGATCATGACCGACGTCAACTGCGCCTGGACCCTGAACACCGCGCGTTTCTGGGGCGGCAAGCTCGCGGACTTCGACGTGTACTGGCTCGAGGAGCCCATGGTGCCCGAGAACGTCAAGGCCCACGCCGAGCTGCAGCAGGCCATCTCGATCCCTGTTGCCGTGGGGGAGACGATCTTCACCAAGTACGCCTTCCGCGACTACATCGAGGCTGGCGCCGTGGGGATCGTGCAGGCCGACGCGACCAAGCTCCTCGGCATCGACGAGTGGCTCGAGGTGGCGGCGCTCGCGGGCGCCCACGACCTGCCTATCGTCCCGCACACCAACGTGCAGCAGAAGCTCCACAGTCAGCTGGCGGCGGCGACGCCCCACTGTCCGATGCTCGAGAACTGCTACGAGTCCATCAAGGACATCTGGGTCGAGCCGATCGACGTGGTCGACGGCCACTACCAGCTGCCGACCGCGCCCGGGGTCGGGCTCGAGTTGACCGAGGAGACCCTGTCGCGCTGCACGGTGGCGACCACCAGCACGGTCTAGGTCTCCCGCGCGCGACGGCGGCAACCAAGGCAAGGAGCGCGGGCCGCGAAGAATCGCGGCCCGCGCTCCTTGCGCTGGTGGCTCTGTTGACTCGAGGTGACCGATCAGTGCTGGTGGCCGCCGGCGCCGTGCACGTGGCCGTGCTGCTGCTCTTCCTCGGTGGCCTCGCGGATGTCCACGACCTCGATGGAGAAGCTGAGCGTCTGCCCGGCGAGGGGGTGGTTGAAGTCCACGGTGACCTCATCGCCCTCGACGGCGGTGATGGTCCCCATGAGCGGGTTGCCGTCGGGGTCGGTGGCCTGGAACTGGATACCGGCCTGGAGGGTCGCATCATCGGGGAAGCGGTCCCGGGGCACCTTCTGGATGGCCTCATCGATGCGGGGGCCGTAGCCCTCCTCGGGGGCGACGCTGACCTCGAAGGAATCGCCGGCGGTCTTGCCGCCCATGGCGGACTCGAGGCCCGGGACGATGTTGTTCGCGCCGTGCAGGTACGCGAGTGGGTCCTGGCCTTCAGAGGAGTCGATGACCTGCCCGTCGGAGAGGGTCAGCTTGTAGTGCATCGTGACGACGGCGCCGTCCGCGATCGTGTTGTTGTCGCTCATATGGGGCACTCTAGCGGGCTTGGGGGGCGCTGGGAAGGAACTCGGGATCATGCTCCGGGCGGGTTTGGATCGGGCGGCTATGCTGGTCCGCCTCAAAACCGGAGCCAGCCTCCGGACGACGCCCCCAGCCCGCTCTTGAATCTTGAAGATCGTCTCCTTCCTCCGCGATGACGCCCTGTGCACCGGGGCGCTCCTGCCCGGTGACCTCGTCCTGGACTTCACCCACCCCGCGGCGGGCCTCCCTCACGCGGATGGCCCCCTTGAGTGGTGCGATCTGGATGGCGCGCCGCATCAGGCCGCGCGCCGCTTGGTGGACGCCGTGGAGGCTCGCACGGCGGAGCTCGCCGCCTCGGAGGCGATTCTCCCGCTAAGCAGCGTCACCCTCGACGCGCCGGTCCCGCGCCCGGGCAAGGTCATCTGCATCGGCCTGAACTACCGGGACCACGCCGAGGAGAGCGGCATGGACATCCCTGAGCTCCCGCTCGTGTTCAGCAAGTTCTCCAGCTGCGTCGTCGGCCCCGAGGCCAAGGTCGTCCTCCCGCCGGGCGCCAAGGAGGTCGACTACGAGGCCGAGTTCGGCGTGGTCATCGGCCGCACCGCGAGCCGCGTCAAGGCCGAGGACGCCATGGACCACGTGCTCGGCTACTGCAACGTCAACGACGTCAGCGCCCGCGACTTCCAGTTCGCCGACGGTCAGTGGCAGCGCGGCAAGTCCTGCGAGACCTTCTGCCCCGCCGGGCCCTTCCTGGCGACCGCCGACGAGATCGCCGATCCCCACGCGCTCCGGATTCAGTTCCGGATGAACGGTGAGACCCTGCAGGACTCGAGCACCAACCAGCTCATCTTCGGCATCCCCGAGCTGATCGCGCACCTGTCGGGCTTCATCACCCTGGAGCCTGGCGACCTGATCTCCACCGGGACGCCGCCGGGCGTGGGCTTCGCCCGCAAGCCGCCCATCTACATCCAGCCCGGCGACGTGATGGAGGTCGAGGTCGAGGGCCTCGGCGTGCTCCGGAACCCCGCCGTCGGCGCGGAGGGATGAGCAGCGCGCGCCTCGCGACCGCCCGATTGGGGCGCACCGACGTCGAGGTGACCACTCTCGGCCTCGGGACCGCGCCCCTGGGCGGGCTCTTCGAGGCCGTCCGCGACGAGGACGCCGCGGCGGTGCTCGACGCGGCCTGGGAGGGGGGCGTCCGCTTCTTCGACACGGCGCCCTGGTACGGGTTCGGGCGCGCCGAGACCCGCGTCGGCCCTGCGCTGCAGGGTCGCGCTGGTTGCAGCCTCTCCACCAAGGTGGGGCGCCTCCTGGAGCCGAGCGACCATCCGCCGGGGCCCGAGAACGGGTGGCCGGATCCCCTGCCCTTCGCCCCGGTGCACGACTACGGCAGGGAGGGCGTGCTGCGGAGCTTCGAGGAGAGCCTTGAGCGCATGGGCCTCGAGCGAGTGGACACGCTCTTCCTGCACGACATCGGCCGCATGACCCACGGCGGGGAGCATGACCAGCACTTCGCCGACGCCATGGGGGGCGGGCTCGCCGCCCTCCAGGAGCTGAAGGCTGCGGGCCGCATCGGCGCCATCGGCATCGGGGTCAACGAGACCGAGGTCCTGCTGGCGGCCATGGACCACGCCGACTGGGACGTGTTCCTGCTGGCGGGCCGCTACACGCTGCTGGAGCAGGGGGCGCTGGACGAGCTGCTCCCGCGCTGCGAGCGAGCGGGCACCAGCGTGGTCGTCGGCGGCGCCTTCAACTCCGGCCTCCTCGCGGGCGGCCGCACCTGGAACTACGCCCAGGCGCCGACCGAGCTCATCGAGCGGCGCGACCGGCTCGCGCGGGTGGTCCGGGAGTTCGACGTGGCCCTGGAGGCCGCCGCGCTCCAGTTCCCCCTGGCGCACCCCGCCGTGGCGTCGGTGCTGGTGGGTTGCCGGACCCCCGAGGAGGTGCGCGCCAACCTCGTTCACTTCGCCGCGCCCGTCCCCGCCGAGCTCTGGCCGCGCCTCGTGGCGGACGGTCTACTCGACGAGCGCGCCCTGGCCTGATCGCCGCTCCCAGGGGCGCGGCAGGTCAGAGGCGGATGCGGTCGCCGTCGTCGAGGACCGAGGAGCCTGCGGCCCGGACCGCGGCGGCGGCGTCGCTCGTTGGGTCGGTCGCGGGGTTCGAATGGTTGAGATGGGTGAAGACCACCTTCGCGCGCTCGGCCTCGGGGAGCGGCGCGATCCGCGCCAGGGTCTCGACGATGAAGGGGTGGGGCACCTGGGACATGTCGCGGCCGGGGAGCTCGGCGGGCCCGTAGAAGGTGCCGTCCACCAGCGCCACGTCCACGCCGGCGATCACGTCCTCCAGGCGCCGGTCCCACCGCTCCCACTTGTCGATGTCCGGCAGGTAGAGCACGGAGCGCTCGGGCCCGCGGATGAGGAAGGCGACGGTGTCGGTGAACTCGTCGCGGTGGGGGACCTGGATGGCGGTCACGGAGAGGTCCTCCGCGAGCTCGAGGGTCTGTCCGGGCTGCAGAACCTCGGGGCGGGCGTAGCCGCCGTCGAAGAGCAGGCTCCATGGGCCGTTCGAGCCGAGGAAGCTCGCCATGCGCTCCGTGCCGATGAGCGGGACCGGCGCCGAGCCGTAGGCCTCGCGGCCGAGCTGCAGCAGCCCGACCACGTGGCCGAGGTGGGCATGGGTGATGAAGATGCCGTCGAAGAGCGCGGGGCGTCCGGGCGCATCCTCGGCCGGCCCGCCGAGGCCGCGGGCGCGCTCCACCTGCCGCGCGATGTCCGGGGTCGCGTCGAACAGCCAGCGGCGTCCGTCCCTGGGATCAACCAGCAGGAGGCTCGTCACGAGTCGCGCGCGGGAGGGGTCCTCGCGGGCCGCGGTGCAGCACTCGCGGGCGCACCCGATCTGCGGGAGGCCGCCGTCCTGGGCGGTCCCGAGCGCGACGACGTACGGGCGGCTCGGATCATGGAGCCCGGGGCCCAGGTCATCGAGGTTGCCGTGGGCCGCGCAGCCGAAGAGGCCGCCACAGGCGAGCCCAGCGCCGAGGATCAGGGTGCGGGTCGCCGCCACGAGGAGGAGCTGTCGCAGGATGGTGATCACCCCCGAAGTATCGCACAGGCCGGGCGAACCGTCGTGCCCCGCATGTTCTCATCGTCCCCATGGAAGGTGGCACGGAGGCGCGACTGGAGGAGGTGCTGCGGCTGGGCACGGAGGCCTGGCATGACTTCTGCGCCCAGCGGGCCGGCGAGTTCCACCGGGTGATCCCGGCGGATCAGCGGCTGGCCATCGACATGCTCAAGGACCAGCGCAATCGGGCGAACACCTTCCTGGAGCTGGGGTCCGCCACGGGCGTGATCACCGTGCTCGCCGACATCATCGGCTTCGAGGCGGTGGGGATCGAGATCGAGCCGGCGCTCATCACGACCGCCGAGGACCTCGCCGAGGAGGTGGGCTCGGGCGCGCGTTTCGTGGAGGGCAGCTTCGTCCCGCCGGACTATCGCGACGAGGTGGGGCTCCTCGAGAGCGACTACATGACGCCCACCGAGGGCGCCGACGCCTACGGCGAGCTCGGCATGGACATCGCGGACTTTGACCTCGTGTACGCCTACCCGTGGCCTGGCGAGGAGGACTGGCTCATCGAGATGGTCCGCCGCTTCGGCGGGCCGCGCACGTCCCTGATGATCTACACCGTCCGCGACGGGTACGAGCTGCTCTGAGCTCCGACCTGCTCTGAGCTCCGACCTTCTTGGCCTCTCATCTCCTGCGCCTCGCCCTGCTGGCTGGCGTCCTCGACCCGGCTTGGGGAGGGGGGATGGAGGCGGCACCCGGACTCGAACCGGGGAATAATGGATTTGCAATCCATCGCCTTACCACTTGGCTATGCCGCCTCTGCGCTCAGTATCGCCAGGACAAGTCCCGCGACTGAAGTCGCCGGGGAATCATAGGGGCCCCCCGGCGCCCGTCAACCCGAGCGGGCGCCCCAGTTGGCGACACGCATTATGGAGGCCTGGACACCCGGCGAGCCGAGAAGCGCTGGGCGCGGCGCAGAGGACCCGGCGCCCCTGCTAGGATTCAGCGCGGAGGGGATGTGGCGGAATTGGTAGACGCATCGGACTTAAAATCCGAAGGCCTTGGCCGTCCGGGTTCGATTCCCGGCATCCCTACCAGTCTCGGCTGGTGGACAGGGCGGGTCGGAGGAGCCGCCACTTGCCTCGCCCTGGGGCCTCTCTTGGGCACCGGTGGCTGCGTGAGTCCAGGAGCCGGCGGCGGGGAGCCTCCCGCATCCAGCTCGGGAGCGGACTCCACGGCTGAGCTGCTGGAGGTCGACGAGGCGGAGCTGCGGGACCGAATCCGGGGGGCGTGGCTGGGACAGATGATCGGCGTCACCTGGGGCTTCCCCACGGAGTTCTACGC
>CALLKX010000011.1 GCA_938083085.1 uncultured bacterium | reverse complement strand
CGTCCCGTCACCATCTTCGAGACCTCCGTCTCGGTGGATGCTCAGCGAACCGCGCTGACCTTCGAGGACCTGGAGGTCCACCTGGTGGAGTTCCTCCCGCCGACCCCGGGGACGGCCTTCCGACTCCAGTTCCGGCCCGAGGCCCCCAGCAGGATCTCCCTGCCCGAAGGGGCCCGCTCCAGGGGCTGGACCAACAGCTACGGGTTCCACGGTGGGCACCGCCTGAGGTCGGACGTGCGGGGCCGACTCATCATCCACCTCCCCCCGACCCTGAGCCCCGACTCGCGGATCTCCGCGGCCCCGCTCGATACCGCCGGGAGCGGATTTGCCGCTCCGCTTCGGATCTTCGGCCAGCACGTCCAGGGCGACCCCGAGTGGGAAGGACTCGAGCCCATCGCCATCGAGACGTCGGGCGCCATCCAGCTCGTGCTTGAAGAGGACCAGTGAGGGGCTAAGTGGGGCCATGATCACGCTCCGCCGATCCGCCGATCGCGGCCACGCCGACCACGGCTGGCTCGACGCGCGCCACACGTTCTCCTTCGCGAGCTACTTTGACCCGGAGTTCATGCAGTGGGGCAGCCTGCGGGTCCTGAACCAGGACCGGATCCAGGGGGGCGCAGGGTTCCCTCGGCACCCCCACCAGGACATGGAGATCGTGACCGTGGTGCTCGAGGGCGAACTCCGCCATGAGGACAGCATGGGCAACGGGTCCGTGATCCGACCGGGGGAGGTGCAGTACATGTCCGCCGGCTCCGGGGTCACTCACAGCGAATTCAACGCGTCGACGGACGAGCCGCTCCACCTGCTCCAGATGTGGGTCATGCCTGCGCGGCCCGGCGGTACACCGCGCTATGACCAGCGTCACTTCTCCCCCGCCGAACGCCAGGGGCGGCTCGCCCTCGCGGCGGGCCCCAAGAGCGACAGCTCCCCGGCGCCCATCACGATTGGCCAGGACGCCCGCCTCTTCCTCGGCGCGTTCGACGCCCAGGAGACCGCGGGCCTCTCCATCGCGGGCCGGCGCGCCTGGGTCCACGTGGCCTCGGGGGCGGTCCGCTTGAACGGCCAGGACCTCGGCCCAGGGGACGGCGCGGGCATGGTGGACGAGGATGAGCTACGCCTGGAGGGCGTGGCGCGAGCCGAGGTCGTCGTCTGGGACCTCGCCCGCTGACCCCACACCTGACGAGCGAGACCTGGCGGGACCTGTACCCTGGAGGGGTCCGTCGAAGAGCCATGCCCGAGTCACCTCGCCGAGAAGATCCCACCGCGGGAGGCGCGCCAGCGCCAGACCGGAGAGCACGAGCCCGCGCCCTCCGCGAGGCGGCGGCAGCAGCCGGGGCTCCGGACCGGTGGTGCGAAGACCTCTACCGCGAGGCGGCGTCTGAACCCGAGCTCATCTTCTGGGCGGACCAGGTCCCCAACCCCAACCTCACCGCCCGCTGGGAGAACTGGTCGAGGGATCTGCCGCCCCACGTCGACGTCCTCGTCACAGGCGCGGGCTACGGAGACGACGCTGGCTGGCTCGCGGACCGGGGCGCGCGGGTCACCGCCTTCGACGTCTCGCCGAGCGCCGTCGCTGCGGCCGCTGAGAGGTTCCCGGATCGATCCATCCGGTGGCTCACCGGGGACCTCTTCGCTCCCGGCCTCCGGCCCACGACGGGCTTTCAGCTCGTGGTCGAGATCTACACCATCCAGGTCCTGCACCCGGATAGGCGCGCGGCCGCGCTCGCGCCGCTCGCCGCCCTCGTCGCCCCCGGAGGGGAGCTTTGGATCATCGCTCGGGGACGTGACGAAGAGGACGACCCCGGGGAGCTCCCGTGGCCGCTGCTCCGCGCCGAGCTCACTCCCCTCACAGAGCTCGGTCTCGTCGAGCGCTCCTTCGAGGACTACCTCGACGACGAGACTCCAGCGCTCCGGCGCTTCGTCGTGCGCTATCGCAGGCCCGAGGCTCCTACCTGATCAGGTCCCGCTCGCAGCCGCGCCCGCCTCGCCGCGGTCACCGGACAGGTACGTCCCCAGGACCGCGCCGGCACACCCGGCGAGGAAGCCCCACATCACCGGGAGGAACCCGAACCACGCCGGCGACATGGCGCCGCCGAGTCCGCCCGCGGACTCCAGCGCGAGGAAGTAGACGGCGTTCGCGCCCAGGATCGACGTCAGCGCCCCCGCCGCGTTGAAACGCCGCCAGCGGAGCCCCAGGAAGAGCACCGGCGTCAGGGTGACGTAGCCCGAGAAGGACACGGAGGCGAGGGAGAAGATCGACTGGCCCCCAACACGCCAGAGCACGAACACCGCCACGGCGATGACGACGCCGAAGGCCCTCCCTCGGCGCACGTCCCCCTTGGGATCCTCAGAGGGCCGCAGGATATCCCGCGAGAGCATCGAACCCAGGGTGAGGATCTGCGCGTCGAGGGTGGACATCACCGCCGCCAGCACCGCAAGGAAGCCCAGGGCCGAGAGCGCGGGGGGCAGGTACTCGGTGACCATCATCGAGAAGATACGGTCGGACTCCTTGCCCTCGAGGCCCGGGAAGGCGACCGCGCCGAAGACCCCCACCATGACAGCTGGCGCCCACAGTGCGATCAGCGCCACCGGATACAGACGGCAGATGTTCTTCAGGGTGCGGTCGGAGTCCGCCGCCATGAGCCGCACCAGCATGTGTGGGAAGGCGACCACCGTGAGGGATATCGCGAGGCTCCAGGACGTCCACGCAGCCGGCGTATAGAGCCCCGTCTCCTGCACCCCGAGGAGCTCGGGGTCGTGATCACGGACGGCCCGCATGGCGCCCGCGATTCCATCGTCGCCGCCGACGCCGTTCGCGAACACGAAGAAGGCCGCGACCATGAAGCCCAGGAAGATCGCGCCCTGGAGCACGTTCGTCCAGGCCGTCGCGCGCATCCCCCCGAGAGAGGTGTAGACGAGCGCGATGACGAGCACCGCTGCGCCGCCGATCCATTCGGGGATCTGCCCCTCGGTCACCACGGTGAGCGTCACCGCGGCGCCGCGGATCGCCGTGACCATGTAGGGCAGCGTGTAGATCGTGAAGAACGCGAACATCACGACGCCCACCGCCCGTGATCCGAAGCGGCGTGAATAGAGTTCGGCGGGCGTCATCGCGCCGAGCTCGCGCGCGAGACGTCGCGCCGGAGACCCAATCGCCCAGAAGGTCAGCGGGATCCCCAGGGCGATGATGGGCGCGTTGATGCTGAAGACGCCGAGCCCATCGTGGTAGGCCTGCCCCGGGATACCAACGAGCACGAAGGCCGTGCAGTTGGTACCGAACAGCGCCATGAAGAGGACCAACGTCCCAAGCCCGCGACCGGCCAGGAAGTACTCCTCCGAGGAAGACCCCGCGCGGCGAGTCGCCATCAGGCCGACGCCCAGGACGAGCACCACATAGGCCACGAGGGCGATGAAGAACGATGTGAGCGGGTCCACGGATCAGTCCTCCTCGACCCACACAGAGCGGCAGAACCAGACGAGGTACAGCGTGGACAGCAGCATCCACCCCGCGCGCCATGCGAGTTCCTGGGGTAGCCAGCCCATCAGGAGCGCCGTGCCACGGTCGCGCCAGAAGTCGAGGTGCAGGGCGAGCAGGGCCACTGCTCCGGTCCACGCGATCGTGTTGTTCATCCGCTTGGACATCGACGCCCCATTCTTCGCCGCCGGATCCAGCCAATCAAGCGGCGGCCCCAACAGACGAGAGGCGGCAGCTCATCCACCCGGTTGACGACCTAGGAGAGCCGGTTCCCCCAGATCCGTGAGTACGATGAGGGCGGAGCCGCCCCGTAAGCGGGGTCGCCCGCGCCATGCACAGCCCCCGATCACAACGCGGATTCAGGTCCCACGGACGGGCCTCAGCCGCTCCTGCATTCGTGACCCTCGCGGCCCTCTCGGGCCTCGCCCTCCCGAGCTGTGGACCGAACGCGCCGGCGCCCCCGCCGGTGGACGCCGTGGTCCTCGTGGTGGTGGACACCCTGCGGGCCGACGCCCTAGGCGCCTACGGGGCGAGCGGCGCCGCCACCCCGACCATGGACCGCCTCGCAGATGAGGGGATGCTCTTCGAGCGCTGCCTGGCCACGTCCTCGTGGACCTGGCCCTCCACGGCGTCCTTGCTCACCGGCAAGCTCCCCCCTGAGCACGGCCTCATCGGCAAGGACGGCTCCTCCATCTCGCCCGATGTCCCGAGCGTCGCCGCCGCGTTCCAGGCCGCGGGGTGGGCCACCGCGGCCTTCGTCGCCAACCCGATCATGGACGCCGAGCTCGGCTTCGGCCGCGGCTTCGACCTGTGGGAAGGAACGGACGACAGCTGGGACAGCGCCTCCATCCCCCTCGAGCGCGCGTCGGCCTGGCTCGCAGAGCGTGAGCCGGGAGAGCCCTTCTTCCTCTACGTCCACCTCGTGGAGCCCCACTCCCCCTACCGACCGTCCGAGGAGTCCGCGGCGGCGCTCGACCTCTCGGCGCCGCCCTCCGACGAGGACCTCGGCGCCGTGACCCGGGCCTACAATCTGATGATCAAGGGCGCCCCCTACGACGAGGCGGCCATCGAGGGCTTCGTGGACTGGCGGCGACGCTGCTACGCCGCTGAGGTACGCGACGCGGACCTGGCGATCGCGGACCTCCTCGAGACCCTCGAGGAGCGCGGCCCCATGGACCGCACCCTCCTCGCGGTGACCTCCGACCACGGCGAGGAGTTCCTCGAGCACGGTCTCATGGGGCACGGCGGGCAGCTCTATCCGGAGAGCGTGCATGTCCCCCTGATCCTGACCGGTCCAGGGATCGCGCAGGGAGCCCGGATCCCCGAGCGCGTCGAGAACCGCCTCCTCGGCCCCACCCTGCTCGGGCTTGCGGGAGTTGGGAGACCACAGGGTCTCGCTGCCGCGAACCTGACTGACGCCGAGGAGCGCAACCTGCGCCTCGACGAGCCCTCCCTCCTCCACCTCGGCAACGGCGGCTGGATCGAGGGGAGTGAGTACCTCATCCCTGAGGAGCAGCAGGGGATGGCCTCGAACGGCGTCGTCACCCTCCGGGCGCGGCTCGAGGACGGCGATCGAACCGCATCCCACCGCGCGTTCGACAACGCCTCTGCTCCCGAGGCCGCCGACCCGCGGGACGTCGTAGAGGTCACCTCGGAGTTCTCGAAGCTCCGCCGGCCCGCCAACACGGCGCCGCTCTCCGAGGAGCTCGAGCGCAAGCTCCGGGGTCTCGGCTACAACCTTGGGCGCAAGGGAGCGCGCTGACACGTGCCGCGCCGGCTCCTGCGAATCACGGGCGCGCTCGCGGCCACCTACCTCGCCTGCCTGGTGCTGGTCCTCGCGCTGCAGCCGCGGCTCGTCTACTTTCCCGGCCCGCCGCCGTCGCGGACACCGGAGGACCTCGGGTACCCGTGCCAGACGGTCTCGCTGGAGACCAGCGACGACGAGACCCTCAGCGCCTGGTTCCTGCCTGCGCCGGAGGCCGTCGGCGCGGTCGTCTACAGCCACGGGAACGCAGGGAGCATCGAGGGTCGGGTCGGGACGGCGCGAGCGCTGGTCGCCATGGGCTTCTCGGTCCTGCTGTACGACTACCGGGGCTACGGCGCGAGCACCGGGTCCCCCGACGAGGCCGGCACCTATCTCGACGCCGAGGCCGCGTACCGCTGGGTGACCTCCGAGGCGGGGTTTGATCCCTCGAAGGTCGTCGCCTACGGCCGCTCCCTGGGCGGCGCGGTCGCCCTCGAGTTGGCCCTGCGTCAGCCGGTGGCCGGCCTGTTCCTGGAGAGCACCTTCACCTCTATCCCGGACATGGCCGAGCTCTTCTACCCCTGGATCCCGCTGCGCTGGTTCCCTGGCATCCAGTACGACAACCTCGCGAAGATCCGGGACGTCACGGTCCAGCTCGCCGTTGCCCACTCCCCCGACGACGAGCTGATCCCCATCGCGATGGGCGCAGCCCTCGCCGAGGCGGCCCAGGCTCCGGCGGAGTGGATCGAGGGCGCCGGAGGACACAACGGCCCGGGAGTCCTCGTCCAGGCTGGGACTCGCGAGCGCGTGGCACGATTCATGCGCGCCTTGGTCGGCGGTTGAGCCGCCGCCCACAGGGTCGCTGCTTGGCGGCTAGACCGCCGGCCACATGGCTATCGCTCCTCGACGCAGCCGCCGGCTCAGCGGGCCCCCGCGGCACCGGTGCGGACGCTGTAAAGGCCCGTCCGCGCCGTGACGAAGAGCGTCCGGTCATCCTCTCCGCCAAAGCAGCAGTTCGCGGGCTGCTCGGGGAACTCGAGCGTCTGGATCACCGCGCCGTCCGCGGGGTCCAGGACCACGACCCCACGGCCGGTCGTCGTGTAGACCCGGCCAAACTCGTCCACGGCGACGCCGTCGCTGATGACCGGCGCCTGCCACCTCACCGCCAGTGTCCCTTCGGCCCCCACGGCGTAGCAGGTCACGTTCCCCTCGGACCCGCGTTTAGCCTCGTCCGGGTGGGAGGGGTGACCGCCCGTGTCCGTCACGTAGAGAGAGTCCTCGAGGGGGGACAGGGCGATCCCGTTGGGCATGGCGTGCAGGACCGACATCTGCGCGACCTCGCCGGTCCCAGGGTCGAGTCGATAGACGCCGTTCACGTCCATCTCGCGCCCCTCTCGCTGGTCCGGTAGACCCCAGGGCGGGTCAGTGAACCAGATCATTCCCGAGTCATCGACGGCGAGGTCATTCGGGGAGTTGAACCGCTTCGAGTTCCAGCCCGAGGCGAGCACCGTGATGGACCCGTCGGGCTCGGTGCGCACCACGTCACGGGCGCTGTGCCGGCAGGTGAGCAGTCGCCCCTCGTTGTCGAGCAGGTTGCCGTTGGGATTGGGCGACCCACGGAACACCGTCACGCCCCCCTCCTCAGTCCAGCACATGAGCTTCGCCGCCGGGATGTCGCTGAAGATCAGCCGCCCTTCCTCGGCAACCCAGACCGGCCCCTCGGTGAAGCCCAGCCCCGTGGCGAGGGTCTGCATGGACCCCGCCACGAACACCTCGTCCGGGGCCGGAGCCTCGCGGGTGGTCGCGCAAGAGGATGAGAGGGCGAGTCCCAGGACGAAGGCTGCTGCTTGGAGGCGGATCATGGGCCTCTGTGTACTCCCCCCCCCTGCAGAGCGCCAGACCGGAGACGGACGCTGGAGGGACACCTCGCAACGCCTGGCGGCCACCGTCGATGGGCTCGACGGCTTCATAAGAGGATCCCGGGGTACCCGCCCATAGAAGCTCGACGGTGACCCTCGAGGCCCCGTCGAGAGTCGGCGGGCGACGCCCGTGCGCCGAAGCCCACGATCGTGCAGACTGTCGCACCCCCCCCTTCCCCCCTACCACGGAGCAGCGCGTGACACCTCGAGGTACCTATCGAGAGCTCACCCCCCAGGCGCTGATCGGCGGCGTGCTCGTCGGACTCGTGCTCAACATGGGCATCGTGTTCGCCGGCCTGCAGATCGGCTTCACCATCGTCGGATCCACCGTCGGCGCCATCATCGGCTTCGGCATCCTGCGCGGCATCCTGCGCCAGGGTTCGATCCTCGAGGTCAACGTCTTCCAGACGATCGCCTCCTCGGTGAACACGGTGAACTCGGGCATCATCTTCACGATCCCTGTGCTGTTCCTGCTGGAGCGGAACGGTGCGCGCCTGAGTGACGGCGTGAACTGGTCCTCGGTCGTGATGGCCGGCGTCGCAGGCTCGCTCCTCGGCGTGGTGATGATCATCCCGCTGCGCCGGCAAATCATCGACCTCGAGCGCCTACGCTTCCCCTCCGCCATCGCCGTGGGGACCATCCTCCGCTCTCCCGGCGCCGGTATCGAGAAGGCGCGGCTCCTCACCATCGGCATCGTGGTCGCCGCGGTCTTCACCGGCCTGACGCTGGATTGGAACGGTTCCGGCGCGGTCATCAGCGACTCCTTCCACGTGGGCGAGCTCCTCGGCCTACCCGCAGGGATCCGGCTGGTCTTCGCCGCGAGCTTGCTGTCGCTCGGCGCCGGCTTCATCGCAGGCCGCCCCGGACTCGCGATCCTCTACGGCACCCTCCTCAACTTCTGGGTCCTCATTCCGGCCTGTGTCTGGCTCGGCTGGGTGGAACCGCGCTTCGCCGGGTTCGAGGTCTTTGGCAGTGACTACGACGCGGCTGACGCGCTCGCCAACGGCTTCCGTAACTTCACCGCGAACAAGGTCGGGATCGGCATGATCCTCGGTGGCGCCGTGGCGGGCATCGTCATCGCGCTCCCCGCCCTCAAGGCCGCCCTCGCCAGCCTCCGCGGCGGCGGCGATGAGGCCGGCGGACGACGGGAGGAGGTGTCCATGAACATCGTCGGCACCGGTACGCTGATCGGCGCCGTGCTGTTCTTTGCCGCTGCGAAGCTCTCCGGCGGCGACGCGGTCAGCATGACCGAAGCGGCGATGGTGACCGTCGCGGGGATCACCTGGCTCTGGCTCGCCAGCCTCGTGGTGGCGCAGACCACGGGGCGTACGGACTGGTCCCCCCTCTCAGGCCTCTCGCTCATCGCCATCGCGATCCTCATGGGCATCCTCGGCCCGAGCGAGGTCAGCTCCATCATCCCGGCGGTCACGCTGGGCGCCGCGGTCTGCGTGGCGACGTCCATGTGCGCCGACATGATGGCGGACCTCAAGACGGGCTACCTCGTGGGCGGACGCCCGCTGAAGCAGCAGATCGCGCAGATTGCCACGTGCTGGATCGGACCGGGCGTCTCCCTCGCGGTGGTCTTCGTGCTCTGGAACGCCTACGCCTTCGGCCCCGATCAAGCGCAGATCATGTGGGACCGTGCGGTCGCCGCCGGGACCGAGATGCAATATGCCGCGAGCGGCGGATCGGCCGAGCAGCTCGCCGAGGGGATTCCGCTCCTCGGCGCTCCCCAGGCGGGGGCGCTCCAGGCCGCAATTGACATCGTCCAGGCAGGCGACGTTCCCGTGGGCAAGTACCTCACCGGGGCATTGCTCGGCCTGGTGGTCTCCATCCTGGTCTCACCAGGCATGGGCGTCATGATCGGCCTGTCCCTGTACCTGCCCTTCAAGTACATGATCGTCTTCGGGCTCGGCGGGTTGATCAGCATCTTCGTCACGAAGAGCAAGGGACCGCGCTTCGTCGAGGACAAGGGCGTCCCGCTGGCCGCGGGCCTCATCGTGGGCGACGCCCTAGTCAACATCACCAACGCGGTCGTCAAGGTCGCCGGCACCCTCTGATCCGGAGGCCACCATGCAGCACAAGATCTCTCAAGCGCTCGTCCTGGTCGGGTTCATCGTCGCCACCATCGGCGCCACCGGGTTTCACTCACCGGCCGACTCGGCCAACGGCGAGGCCATGATGGCTGACGGTGCTAGCGCCGAAGACCTCGGCACCACCGAACCGCTGGCATGGACGCTGCTCGGGGCTGGCCTCGCGGCGCTCGTCGCTGGCGGCTTCCTCTCCAAGATGAGCCGCAAGTCAAGCGGCGCCGGTGACCAGGACGGCCTGGCCTCGATCCATGAGCACCTCCAAGCTGTCCGCCAGGCCGTCGTGCGCCTCGACGAGACCCGCCCTACCGACGCGGAGCTCATCAGCCAAATTGACGACCTGAGGAGCGGGCTCCTCTTCGAGCTCGGGAGCCAGAGCGACGAGTTCGCGGCGAAGGTCGGCTTCGACGCCTACGCGTCGGTATGGAGCCACTTCGCCACCTGCGAGCGGCTCCTCAACCGTAGCTGGAGCATGACGGCCGACGACCACGGCGACGAGGGGCGCGATGAGCTGCCCCGCGCTCGAGCTGCCGCCGACGCGGCGCTCGAGGCCTTTGAAGCGCTGGCGAGCTGACCCGGCACGTCAGCCCCAGGGCGCCTGCGTCTAGGCGGCTCGCTTCGCGCCGTTCGGCGCGGGCGACGCCGCGCTCACGGCCCTGCGAGCGTGGCGTCCATGCCAGTTGTCCAGGTGCCTGAACAGGCGGAGGCCCTCCTCGGCAGCGCTCTTCGAGCGCTCCATGAGGACGGGACCGGAGTGCACCTCGTCACCCGGAAGGCACTTGGCAATGCCGTGGAGCAGCTCGTTGCGCTTGTCCTTCCAGATGCGGAGAGCAGAGAAGATGTCCGTCAGCTTCTCGCCGTGGGCCTGAGACGAGCGGTCCAAGAGCGTCTCGTCGAGGTGGGCGTTGATCAAGCGGTGGAGCCCCGCCCGCGCGTTACGTTCCACGCCGTGGCGGCGATCAAGACTGGAGAGCAGGCGGTCGGAGATCAGCGACTCGCAGATCGTGATGGCTTCGAGATAGAAGCCTTGCTCCATCGCGCGCTTCATGCGCTCGTTGGCAAAGGCGTAACGCAGGGACTTTTGCTTGTTGAAGGTCATGGGAAGGGCGGGCTCGGAGGGGTTTATGAGGGCGATTCGTGTCCGTAAAACGTCGATCGACGCAGACGGCCGATTCCTTGAGCCCGCGCTCGCATGTTGGCGCCTCGCCCCAAAGATCGGCGCCTGACGGCGTGGATCCAGGCCTGCCCGGACCATCATGGACCCCCTGCGAATCGCTGCCCCTTCCCCCTTCCCCCTTCGTGCCTGACCCCGCCCCGACCATGCGCCTCCTGACTGGGCAAGTCCCCCTCCTCCTCGCCCTGTTGGGCCCCGCCTTCGCGGCCCAACAGGATGCGACATCCTCGTGGCCACAGTTCCGCGGACCGGGCGGGCTCCCGGTCTCAGAGGACCGCTCGATCCCCCTCGACTTCGGTCCCGAGCGACACCTTCAATGGCGCGCCGCCCTGCCCGCCGGACACTCGTCCCCCTGCGTTCACGGCGGCAAGGTCTTCCTGACCGGCCAACTCCAGGACCGCGGGGTGGTCGTCGCCCTTGACCAGACGACGGGCCATGAGCTCTGGCGCCGAAGCTTCCAGGCCGAGGCGCCGCCCCAGTACTCCCACGCCGATGCGGTCCCCGCCGTCTCGACGCCGTGCGCCGACGGCGAGCGCGTCTTCGCCTACGTGGATTCCTACGGCCTCGTCGCCCTCGACCTCGAGGGGCAGCTCCTCTGGGAGGAGCGCATGCCCCACCCCGGCTACGGCTTCGGCGTCGGGACCTCCCCCATCGTCGCCGGCGGCAACGTGATCCTCTCCCGTGACGGCGCGCCCGAGGCCGCGGTCTTCGCGTTCGACGCCGCGACCGGCGAGGTCGCATGGAAGATCGACCGCTTCGGCTTCATCGAGAGCCACGGGACGCCCTTCCTCTGGAGCAACGCGGACCGCGAGGAGCTGATCGTCGGCGGGACGAGCCAGGTGTGCTCCTTCGACCCGAAATCCGGCGAGCCCCTCTGGAACGTGAACGGCGTCACGGTCTTCAGCTGCACGACACCAACGGCCGACGCGGACACCCTCTACTTCGGCGCCTGGAGCACCCCGAACGCCACGGGCCGCTCCTTCTGGGACGCGGGGTTCGGCCGCTCCCTGGAGCTCTCGGACGCCGAGGTCGCCGACCCCAACCTGCTCTTCGATCGGCTCGACGCCAATGACAATGGGACCGTGGAGCTC
>CALLKX010000010.1 GCA_938083085.1 uncultured bacterium | reverse complement strand
TCCAGGGGCTTCGTTGCGGCTGACTTCGACGGACACGGGGACGCCGCCGACTTTGTGGTCGGGGACGACCTTCAGATCCTCTACATCGAGGACGCCGACCCTTCAGGCGCGGCGGACATCAGCGGCTTCCCCGCCGGGTTCGCTGGAGCCGGAGTTCAGAAGGTCGCGGCGGGCGACTTCGACGGGGTCGGCGGTCTGGACGTGGCGCTGTCCGCAGACTTCAGCGGCGGGTCTCTCCTCGCCATCATGAACACCGGCACGACCGGCGCTTCCTTCGGCAGCGCCTTCCGGGTCAAGAGCGGCTTCAACGGAGCGAACGACCTGGCCGTCGGCAACGTCGACGGTCAACACGGCGACGATGTGGTCCTCGCGTCGGCATTCCGCGTCGACGTCTTCCAGAGCAACGGCACAGGACTGGAGACCTTCACCAGGGGGACGGGCACCACGGTGCAAAGCGCCAAGGTGGCCCTGGGCAACCTGGACGGGGTGAACGGCCCGGACCTCTTCATCCTTCAGCGCGACTACGGTTGGTACGAGTACGTCCTGAACAACGGCGCCAGCGACAACGTCTTCGGAAGCGACATCTCCTTCGCGAATACCGAATACTTAACAGCCACCGATCAAACAGACAAGGAAGGGTTCGCGTTCGGCGACCTGGATCAGGATGGCTTCGACGACATCGTTTGGGGGCGCTCTGGCGCGACGTATTATCACGAGAACCTCTCCACGCTCGGCTTCATTGTGGGCTGCGGCTTCGATGAAATTCCCTGGGCGCAGCCGGGAGCGTCCATCTCAGCCTCGGGCTCCAGTGTCCTCGCATCCAACGATGTGGCGCTACAGTTGACCGGCCTACCCAGCGTCACGGTGGGCTACTTCATCAACTCCTTCCTGGGCACGAACGCACCAGGCGCGCCGATCTCACCGGGTGGCTCAGTCACCGGCCAACTCTGCATCGGTGGAACCGGCGTCATCTATGGCCGTCATACCGACGCGATCTTCGACAGCGGACTGAGCGGGACCGCCTCGCTCACGCTCGACCTCAACCTCCTTCGGAATCCGCGGGACCTGGCAACGCTCAACACCAGCTATACCGCTGTCGCCGTTGGCGAGACCTGGTATTGGCAGGCCTGGTACCGCGCAACACCGACCACCAGCGAATTCTCCAACGCCATCGGGATCACCTTCCGATGATCCGCGTGGTTGTCCGGCGGCACTGAGCCCGCCGGGCCCGCCCGACCTGAGCCGCAGCTACGCTTCGCCTGATCTGCGGCCACAGGGCCACAGCAGCGCGCCCCGATCGACGCCGACGCCCTTCCTAAGGGCGTCGGCCGAGCTCCATGGCCCGAAAGAGCAGCGCCGAGGCGCATGGTGGTGAGAATTCCCGCGCGAACCGTTACGGGGCTCCGCATTCTCCCCGACGGTTCATCGGGGACCGCTTCAGCGGCCCTTCCCTGGGCCCTTCCCTGCCCTTCCCTGGGCCGGGCCGGTCATCGCCCGTCCCTGCTGTCTCTCTTCACCCACCCCCGACGACCCGCTGCTCCGCCAAGTCGCAGCTTGGATCGCCCGTCTCCGTGAGCCGGGGATGCTCAACAGGAACTCCAGAACGGAGCGGGCTGGCTAGACCCGACCTTCGGTGCGAGGAACCGAGGACCCCGGGGGATCAGCGGAAGGCGATCCCGATGGCATCCGAGAACTCGCTGCCGCCGGTGACCTGATACCAGGCCTGCCAGTACCAGGTCTCCCCGGCGAGGATGTCGGTCACGTTGCTCCCGGGACCGGGCGAGGCGATCCCGTCCCTCGAATTCGGAATGTCCGTCAGGTCCAGGGTCAGCGAGGCCGCACCGGTTCCATCCGTGGTGAACAACTCCGCCATCCTTGCGTGACGGCCGAAGACGACGCTGGTCCCACCAATGCAGATCTGGCCCCTCACTGCCCCACCGAACGAGATGGGCGCGCCCGGCGAGTTCCCGCCGAGATAGGAGTTGATGAAGTACCCCAACTGCCCGGGCTGGGCACCGGTGAGGTTCAGGGTGACGCTATTGGAAGCGGCCAGGTCCGACCCCGAGGCCGTGATGGCACCGCCCGGCTGGGCGCAGGCCACGCTGAAGCCAAGGTGGAACTCGTTCTGATAGAGGCGCACGGTGGTCAGCCCGCCGACGAGCACGTCCGCATCACCGTCGCCGTCCAGATCGCCAGCAGCCACAGTCGCGCGAGCGTCGGTGCTCGTGGAGGCATCCGCTCGCACGGACATGGTCGTGCCGGTATTCAACGAGTAGCTGACCGTGTTCGATCCAGTCTCTGAGATCACGATGTCGAGGTCCGAGTCGCCGTCCAGGTCCACGACTGCAACGTTGAGCGCGCCGGGGTCGCAGTAGAGCCTGCCGTCCCCGTAGAACGGGTAGGTCTCCAGGGCGCCAGCACCCGTGTCCGGGTAGACACCCACGCGCTGTTCGCCCGGAATACACACGACCGCGTCATCTCGGTTCAAGCCGTCGACGTTGGCGACGACGACCTTACCGACGGCGCCGAAGCCGGAATCCACGCGGGCAGCGATGCCCCATGCAGGCGCGCCGCTGTTCATGAGCGTGAGGAGGCACCCCCCGCTGTAGTTCGCGGCGGTGATCGCCAGGTCGGGCCCCCCGGCGCCGTCGAAGTCGCCGGAGGCCACGCTCACCGGGCCAACGTCCAGGTTCACGAGCCCTGCAAGGCCGAACTGGACGGGAGATCCGAAGGACTCGACGTAGAGGAACCGGTACCTGTCGCAGATCACGATGTCGTCGTTCACCCCATCCTGATCGAAGTCGTCGGCGACGAAGCACCCGGGGGCGACGATGGGCTGGCGATAGTCCTGAATCGTCGTCGAGCCGCCGGCGAGGACGTCCGCATTGCCTCGGCCGTCGAGGTCGCCGGCAGCGACGCTGGAGGCCCCGTCGGAGGACGTGGAGGTATCCGCTCGCACGGACATGGTCGTGCCGGTGTTGATCGAGTAGCTGACCGTGTTCGATCCGGTCTCTGCGATCACGATATCGAGGTCCAAGTCGCCGTCCAGGTCCACGACCGCGACGTCGAGCGCACCGGGGTCGCAGTAGAGCCTGCCGTCCCCGTAGAACGGGTAGGTCTCGAGGGCCCCAGCACCCGTGTCCGGGTAGACACCCACGCGCTGTTCGCCCGGAATACACACGACGGCGTCATCTCGGTTCAAACCGTCGACGTTGGCGACGACAACCCTACCCACGGCGCCGAAGCCGGAATCCACGCGGGCAGCGATTCCCCAAGCAGGCGCGCCGCTGTTCATTAGCGTGAGGAGGCACCCCCCGCTGTAGTTCGCGGCGGTGATGGCGAGGTCGGGCCCCCCGGTGCCATCGAAGTCGCCTGAGGCGAGGCTCACGAAGGCCATGTCCAGGCCAGTGTTCCCTGCGAGGCCGATCTGGACCGGGGCACCGAACGACTGCGCGTAGAGCAGGAGTTGGGTGTCACCGATTACGAAGTCGTCATTCACGCCGTCCTGATCAAAGTCGTCCGCAACAAATCCCCTTGGCGCAACCAGCGGTTCGGGGGACGAGCTGTCAGCGACCACGATGGCGGCTGCGAACGTCAGCGACCCGGTGTTCTGCGAGTAGACGAGCTCCTGCTGAGTGGGAGAGATCGCGGCAACGTCGAGGTCGCCGTCGTTGTCGCCGTCAAAAAGCTGCAGTGCGGTGGCGCCAGCCAAGTTGGTGATGGTCGTTGCCGCCCCCCAGGTACCAGCGCCGTCGGTGTTCTCGAAGAGGACGATGTCCCCTGTTGAGGCCGAGTAGCCGACGGCGTCCAAGTCGGTGTCGCCGTCGAGGTCACCCAGCTCGACGAGCTCCGCCTGGGCGAAGCTGGCGGCGACCGTGCCGGTGGCGTCCCAGGACTCCCTGTCCACCACGGTGACGGCCTGCGCGAATGTGAGCGAGCCTGTGTTCTCGATGTACTGGAGCCTGAGGGCGATCGGGGAGATCGCGCCGATGTCTAGGTCCCCGTCGTTGTCCCCGTCGAACAGCTGGAGGCCGGAGGTTCCCGCCAGCATGGTGATCGTCACCGGGTCCCCCCAGCCCCCGGTGGTGTCGATCTTGTTCTCGCAGTAGACGATGGTCCCCGAGGCCGCCGAGTAGGCGACGGCATCAAGATCCGCATCACCATCGAGGTCTCCCAACTCGATCAGCGTGGCCCGGGGGAGGGAGGCTGTGATGGCCTCAGTGATGTCGAAGTCGACGCTCTGAGCCGAAAGAGGGGCGCAGGCGAGGATCGAAACGGCGAGAACAGAGCGGTGGCGCACGAGGGGCAATTGCATGGCAGGCAACGGGCACTGGGGGACAGCGACCCGGGGGGGGACAGTCGGTTCGGGGCGCTACAGGGCAGACCTTGATCCCGGTGGCGGTGATGGTGGAGGCTGTGGGAAAAAGAGAGCGCCGTCTCAGGACGTGACACAAAATGGACCAAAATGATCGAGGCGATGGACCTGGGCAGCCCCGTCCAGGCCGGCCCTGCACCCTGATCCGCCAGTCGATCGCTACCCGGCGATTCATCAAGAGTCCCCACGATGATGGGACGCCCCCCACACGACCTGCGTCGATCCGTCGCCCTCGCCTCTTCGGACTCCAGCCTCCGGGGAACCAGCGCCTCCCTCTGGCGCGCACGGAGTCGCAGCAACGATCGCGCACAACTCCGCTGCCGCGCCCTCTCTCGTCACGCAACAGACGAGCCTCGACCACAGTCAGTCACCTCGACCAACCCGCCGCGTCTCCTCCCCTGGAGACACCCATGGCGAGACGATCGAGACAGGACGAGCCCGGCCGCCGGCATCACGTGATGAACCGCGCCATCGCGCGGAGGACGCTCTTCGAAGACGGGGCTGACGTTCGAACCTTCCTCTCTCGGTTCGCGCGAGAGGTCAGGGCCGGTCGGTTGGAGATGCAGGCGTGGTCCGTGATGGGGACGCACTTCCACCTGCTGGTCAGGAGTCCGCGTGGAGAGCTGTCCCAGGCTATGCGCCGAGCCCAAAGCGAGTACGTATGCCACTTCAACAGGCGGCACCGACGCGATGGGACGCTCATCAGAGGGAGGTTCCTCTCCAAACCGGTGACGACGGAACGCCACCGGCGCGTTCTGGTCGCGTACATCGATCAGAACCCGGTCGTCGCGGGGATGTCAGCCGAGGACCCCGGGG
>CALLKX010000009.1 GCA_938083085.1 uncultured bacterium | reverse complement strand
GTAGGCGTTGCGGGATTTTGTTGTCAGGACGAGGCGGCGACCACTTGCAGACCAGCTCAAGCCCGCCGGCCGGAACTCACCCGTCTCGTCGACGAGGACCTCCCCCGACAGCACTGACCAGGCAAAGACTCGCCCTGGCTCAAGGGCCACCGCGGCGCGGGCGCCGTCGGCGGACACGGCGCGGGCGGTCACCTCGCCGGGGGGGCAGGAGACGTCCAGGGAGACCTCACCGTCCGAGCTCCGCACCCGGAGGCCTCGCTCGGTGGAGCCGGGGCGAGCGATCAGCTCCACGGCGTGTCGGGTGGCGGCGGGGCGTGACGCCTCGCCTTCGCCGGTCTCGATGGGGTCGCCCGTGGCGAGGTCGAGCACCCGCCGGCCCTCCTCGCCCGCGACGAGGACGCGCCCGTCCTCGACCTCGATGGAGCTCACCGCTGGCCCGCCGGTGGAGGACCAGAGCAGCTCCTCCCCGCGGACCCGGTGGACCGTTCCGCCGGCGCTGCCCACGAGCAGCTCGCCGTCGGCGTCGAGCCACCGCACCACCGTGAGGTCCTGGCCGTCGCCCGGGAGGTCCACGCGACGCCCGGCCTCGGGCCCCACGGGCCAGACCCAGAGCTGATCCTCGTCCGCGACGCCGGCCACCTCATCCTCTGCTGGCGACATGGCCACGCTCCGGACCCGGCCCGCCCCCTCGGCGGTGAAGCGGCGCTCCAGGCGGGTGGCCAGGAGCGGGGCGAAGAGGGCCGAGCGTGACTCGGGCGTGGAGTGGAGCCGGTCGGCGTACTCGGCCAGGGCGAGGGCGGCGCTGGGGTTGCCCTCGAGGCGCTCCTCCGCGCGGGCCAAGTAGAGCCGCGAGCGCGCAAAGTCGAGGGCCTGGGTCTTCTCGCGGAGGGCGTCGTTCTTATCGACGATCAGCCCGTCTCGTACGTCGATCCCATGGAGGGCCACCAGCAGGGCGGCGGTGATCGCGAGGAAGACGCCGGCGAGCGAGGCCGCGAGGGCGGGCTGGCGCTGGGCCCAACGCGTCAGCCGGACGGCGGGGCCGGGCGGCCGGGCCATGATCGGCTCAAAGGCCTGGATGCGACGCAGGTCTTCTGCCAGGGCGTGGGCGCTCACGTAGCGCCGCTCGGGGTCCAGGTCCATGGCCACCGAGACCACCGCGGCGACGCTGCTGCCGAGGGCGCGGTTCATGCGGTCAGCGGGGGGCGGCGCGTCCCTGAGGATCGAAGCCTGGATCTCGTGGGGGCTGGCTCCCTGGAAGGGGCGGGCGCCGGTCAAGACCTCGTAGAGCGAGACGCCGAGGCCATAGACGTCCGTTCGCGCGTCCACCGACCCGCGGCCCTCCTCGATCTGCTCGGGAGCCATGTACTCCGGCGTCCCGAGCCCCTCGCCGGCGCGGGTCAGGGCCTCGTCCTCGGAGCCGGTGGCGAGGCCGAAGTCGAGCACCACGGGCTCGCCGTCCGGGCGGACCATGAGGTTGCCAGGCTTCACGTCCCGGTGGACGACTCCCAGCTGGTGGGCGGCGTCCAGCGCCAACGCGACGCCTTCAAAGAAGCGCAGCACCCGGTGGATCTCGGGCCCGGTCTTGGGGGCGACCGGGAGGACCGTGGTGTCCTCCACGCGCGCGGCGCGGACCTCGGCGGCCAGGTCCGTCCCAGGGACGAAGCGCATGGCGATGAAGGGCTCCTCGCCGTCGAAGTCGGCGTCGAGGACCTCGGCGATGGCGTGGTGGTCGATGCGCGCGAGGATCTCGGCCTCGCGCTGGAACCGTCGGCGACGGGTCTCGGTGATGAGTCGACCCTGCAGGAGCTTCAGCGCGACGCGGCGACCCAGGCGGTCGTCCACGGCCTCGTAGACCATCCCCTGCCCACCCTGGCCCAGCGCGCCCACGACCCGAAATCGACCGATTCGCTCGCCGTCGATCTCGCTCGCGGCGCGCTCGGCCTCGTGGTCGGTGGCCGCTCGCCGGCGCAAGTACTCCGCGGCGACCTGGGTCTCCGCCTCCGGGTAGCGCTTGAGGTAGAAGCCGAGCGGGCGGTGCGTACCCGAAATCACGTCGTCCTCGAAGTCCTGGATGAAGTCCAGAACGGCGGGATCGATGGATTCTTCGTGTTCTTCCAAGGGCGGCTGGCTCTGGACCCACCCTAGCAGTGGCTGCCCGATCCCGAAGCACCAGGAGCGGGCTGCTGGCATTGTGTCTTCCCCGTAGACGCCCAGTGACGGGGTACCATGGGGGGAGCTTGTCCAATCCTGATGCAGAGCCGCCCGAAGGCGAGACACAGACGTGGCTGCGGCGTGCCCAGGAGGGAGGCGTCACGGAGTTTGGTGTCCTGTACGAGCACGTGGCGCCGTCCATCTACGCCTGGGCCACACTGCGCCTGGCGCGGGATCGCCGGTCCGAGATCGACGCTCAGGACGTGGTGCAGGAGGTCTGGCTTCGGGCCTGGGACTCCATCGAGCGCATCGACGCCGAGACCACGCCCTTCCGCAAGTGGGTCTTCCGGGTGGCGAAGATTGTCTTGCTCGAGCTGCTCCGGGATGGGCGCCGGCGCCGGCAGGTGAACCTGGGGAGCGAGACCAAGCGCGCGGTCTTCGAACAGGTCATGGATCCCGCCACCGCCATCAGCGCCCGCATCGAGCGTGACGACACCCTCGGACGCTTCCTCGAGTCGGTGTCCTCCCTCCCCGAGCCGGACCGCAAGCTCGTCGGGTACTGCGGCCTCGAGGGGCTCAGCTACAAGGTCGCCGCCCAGCGCCTCGACTCTACCGAGGGCGCCGTGGCCCGCCGTTGGCAGCGGCTGCGCAAGCGCCTCGCCGAGGGCGGGATCCCCCGCGACCTCTTCGATCCGTCGCTCCGCGATTGAATCGCCGCGCCCCAAGGGGCAAAGACCGTTGACTCTGGACCTCCCCATGATCCTCCGCTCTCTCGTCGCCGCGGCGCTCGCTGCGCTCCTCTCGACCCTGGCCTCTGGCGCGTCCGATCCTCCCTCGGCGGACACCGGCCGTGAGCCCGTCCGGGTCTTTATCTTCGCCGGTCAGTCGAACATGGTGGGCTCGGACTCGAAGGTCTCGGATATCGAGCGCTTCCCCCCGTTCGATGGCCTCGGTGAGCCCCAAGAGAAGGTGCGCTTCCAGTACTGCATCGGCCGCGAGCAGAAGATGCGCTCCGACGGCTGGGTCGACCTGCAGCCGGTCAACGGCGTGGTGGGGCCCGAGCTGAGCTTCGCCCGAGAGGTGACCGGCGCCATCGACGCGCCCATCGCCATCATCAAGTGCGCCGCGGGCGGGACGCACCTCGGCGGGGATTGGAACCCCGACGAGCCCAGCGGCTTCGAGATGTACCCGCTGACCATGGAACTCGTCCGCTCTGCCCTCGCCGAGCTCGACCGCAAGAAGGTGCCCTACCGCCTCGAGGGCGTCATGTGGCACCAGGGCGAGAACGACATGTTCAACGAGGACTACCAGAAGAGGTACGGCGAGAACCTCGCCAACTTCGTGGCTCGCTGGCGCAAGGATCTCGACGCGCCGGACCTGCGGTTCTACGTCGGGGAGCTGTGCACCAAGACGATCTGGGGCATGGACCTTCGGCCGCGTATGCACGCCATCAGCGTCGGGCAGCGCGCGGTGACCGAGGCGGACCCGCTCTCGGAGTACGTCCCGACCTCCCACGTGGGCGTGGAGATCGGTGGCGGCGTCGGGCTGCACTACCACTACGGCACCCTCGGCCAGCTGGAGCACGGCGTGAACTACGCGCGGGCGTACTTGCGGAACATCGGTGCCCTCGAGGACGAAGACCGCGGGCTCAAGAAGCTCCCTTTCCGAGGTGGTCGCACGGTCAAGCTCTTCGTCCTCGCCGGACACCGGAACATGGAGGGGGAGCGGGCCTTCGTGCAGGAGCTTCGGGACGTCAAGGGCGGCAAGAAGCTGCTCAAGGATCAAGGCGACATCGCCTACCGCTACAGCGTCGGCGGTGACTTCAAGACCTCCAGCGGCTGGGAGCTGCTCGGGCCCTGCGGCCCCTACGACACCTTCGGACCCGAGCTCAGCTTCGGCGCGGCGCTGGTGGAGGGAAAGGTGAAGAACGTCGCGATCGCCAAGTTCACCCACAGCGGGAGCCAGATCGTCGACTGGACCCCCGACGGGAGCGTGGCCGTGACCCGGAACCTGTACCCGCGCTTCATCGAGTTCGTGAAGGCCTCCATCAAGGAGCTCCGCTCCAAGGGATACCGCGTCGACCTCGAGGGGGTCTTCTATCACGTGGGTGAGAACGACATGTCCTTCGGCCCCTTTCGCCGGGGCGCCGCGGGTCACATCGGCCAGCTGATCGAGGCCAGTCGGAAGGACCTCAAGGAATCGAAGCTCCACTGGTACGTCAGCCAGCAGCCCCCGACCGACCACAAGGACGTGAACGGCATCGACGTGATGTCCGAGGTGGCGGCGCTGGCGGCGGCGGACAGGTACACGTTCCACGTCCCAACTGAGGGGCTGCCGCCGCAGGAGAAGCAGCTGGTGATCTCCACCGAGGGCATCGTCGCGCTCGGGGCGTGGTTGGCCGAGGCCTACCTGGCCAAGCAGTGATGGCCTGGTGCCCCGTGGCCGCGCAGCTCAGCGCGGGCCGGGGGCGCCGCGCTTGAGCCAGCGTTGAATCCGTGGGTCGACCTGACTCATCGGTACCGGCCCGCCGTTGAGGAGCGCGGCGTGGAACGAGGCGAGGTCGAAGCCGTCACCGAGTGCGGCCTCCACGCCGCGGCGGAGGGCCCGGAAGCGAAGCAGCCCGATGGCGGGGAGCGCGACGCGGCCCGGCTGGGCGAAGCTGCGGATCACGAGCTGATCAATCGAGACCGCGGGTAGAGGGGTCACCTCGATCAGAAAGGCGGCCGCCTGCTCCCGGGACCAGCCATCCCCGTAGACCCCGAGGTCCGTGAGCATCGCGGCGAAGGCGCAGAGCTCCTGCGCGACCCGACCGAACCCACGGTCGATCTCGTTGAGGGCTCCCGCATCGACGGCGGCTCCGATGGCGTAGAGCCCCCAGCCCTCCTCGAAGGCCTCCCGCGTCCTCCTGCGGGTCATGGGCGGGACATCACGGGCGGATCGGCGGTACGCATCGGCGACGGCGCGACCGGGGACGCCCTCCCGCCAGGCCTCGGCCTCCCGCAGCCAGCGGGGCAGGAAGTCCGCCTCTGGCGGGGCGGCGAGGTAGAGGGGGGTACGGGCGCGAGGATCATCCGCGGGGGCGAGATTGCCCGGTACAAACGGGCTCCAGCGACCGAACGGTCGCTCGAAGGGCTCGGCGACCGCGGCGTCGATGGGGGTAGGGGGATGATCCGCGATCAACTCACCGAGACGCTTGCGCGCCTCGGACCAGAGCAGCTCGGGTTCGCGCACGGGGCGCTCGCTCCCAGGGGGAGTGCTCTCACCGGATCGAAGGGCCCTCAAGGCGAGCCTCGCAGCGCTGGGGGAGGTCTCCCCCTCGTCGACGAGGTCAGCGGCCCGCGCGAGTTCCAGGGTCAGGCGGTCGAGCTCCGAGCGGGCGATGGTGGAGAGGCGCTCCGTGGAAGCCTCCATCCCTGCGGCCTCCTGCAGCGGAGCGAGCCATCGCTCCCGGGCGGGCCCTTCGAGCGCCTCCCATGAAGAGGCGCCGAACACCTCATCGATGGTGGCGTCGGAGGTGGCCGTGGCGTATCGGCGCTGCAGCGCAACCCCCAGCTCCGAGCGGCCTGCGTCGAGGGTGACGATCGAGAGGAGGAGCCCGTTGAGCTGGGCCACCGCTGCGTTGAGGGGGCCCAGGAGCGGGTCGGTGACCCCGCCGGGACCAACCGATCCGGCGAGGGCCTCGAGCAAGACCCTCGAGCTGGCTGCCACAGCGCCATCGCGGGCGCTCGGCGAGTCGGAGGGGCCGGACACCGCGGTGCCCTCCTCCGCGGCGAGAGCGCGCAAGGCCTCCTCCCAGCGATCGACGTCTGCGATGGTCGAGCGTCGCTGCTCCCGGAGGAGGACCGAAGGGGCCTCGATGAGCGGTCCGCTCCACGGGGTCGTGGGGCGCCCGCCTGTCCGCTCGCGCTGGGCCGCTAGGTGAGCGAGGTCGCCGATCAGGATGCTGGATGTGGTCGCACGGGCCTCGTCCAGCCGGCCAGGGGCGAACTCGCGGTCGAGCCGCCGGCTGCCGCTCTCGATCACCGCGCGCCGCACGGCGTCGCGGCGGTTGGCGCTCTGCACGTCCGACCCCCGCCTCACCTCCTGGCCTTGTCCTCCTTCTGATCCGCGTCGAACCTGCTCGAGCAGCGGGGCGGTGTCCGTGAGCGCGAGGTCGAGCTCGGACACGAATCGATCAAACCTGGAGGCGCGATCCCTCGGGACGCCCGGAACCTCGGAGAAGAGCCCAACCGAACCGCAGGCCGCGAGCCCAAGGGTCAACGAGGCGACGGCTCCTGGGATGAGGGCGGCGAAGGTCGGGTTCGATGTGTGTGCAGGATGGACCATGGTCGCGGGCCGAGATGTAAAGCGTACCCGCTTGGGCTTACACTTCTCGGTGCCCGCTCGGCCGACCGGACGAGCTTGGCAAACCTCACCCTGCGATCATGAATCCCTCCTCAGGCGACACCGACGGTCCGAACAGCGTGACCACGACCCACGGCATCGAAGTGGCGGCCAAGGCGCAGCTGCTCGAGCAGCGGACGGACCCGGGAGAGCGGGGCTGGGTCTACGCCTATCAGATCACCATCACGAACGTGGGGGACCGCGCCCTCACGTTGCGGTCTCGGCACTGGGTGATCACCGATGCGAATGGCGAGCGGCGAGAGGTCCGTGGGCCCGGCGTCGTGGGCGAGCAGCCGCGGCTGGAGCCGGGGGACCACTTCGAATACCAGAGCATGGCCGAGCTCCCGACCGACTGGGGCACGATGGAGGGGAGCTACGCCTTCGCCTCGGACGAGGGTGAGCCAGACGAAGGTGAGCTGATCGAGGTCGAGGTGGGGCGCTTCTTCCTCGCCGAGTCTGCCACTAACTCCATCGTCGACGGCTGAGGCCATCCGGAGCGCACAGCGGGCCCTGGGGACCTGTTACTCTGCTGCCCCGCTGGGGGCGATGGTGCCTCGGGCTGGAGGACGCAGATGGAATCAGCCGACCGCTTGCTCTCGATGGATCTCCGCGCCGGTGACGACGACTGGAGCCCCACGCCCCACGGCCACTGGCTGGCCCAGATGATCGCCGAGAGCGACCTCGTGAGGGGGCGGGACGTGCTTGAGCTGGGCGCGGGCGTGGCGAACCACACGATCCTGATCCACCGGAAGGGCGCCGCGTCGATCGTCGCGACGGAGATCACGGAGGAGCTGCTCGTGACCGCCCAGGCGAACTTCGAGCGCAACTGTGGCGAGGACGCAGAGATCGAATTCCGGGTGGCCGACTGGCTCTCGACGCCGGGCCGCTTCGACACCGTGGTGTCGAACCCGCCCTTCTGTCAGAGCGGGAAGCAGAACCGGCGCTACTTCATCGACTCGCTCATCCTCGATGCGCACAAGCGGCTGCGCCCCCTCGGTGAGCTGATCTTCATCCAGTCGTCCATGGCGGACTTCGGGGAGACCGAGCGCCTGATGGACCGGAACGGCTTCGACGTCGAGGTCGTGGGCACGACCTCGGGACCCTTCCGTGATTACTACTTTGAGGACCAGCGGTTCATGGAGGAGATCGAGGGCGTGGAGGGTGCCTATGAGCTGCGCGACGGCTTCTATCACGAGCACCTTCGGGTCTACCGCGGTCGTCTCCGGGAGTGGGCCCCGCACACGAACGCGCACCTCCCGGGCCGGACCTAGGGGCGCGCGCCATCGGGGCGCCGGGCCCCCTCGTCTTCAGGAGGAGTTCTGCGTGCCCGCGCCAGGGTCATTGGGCGATCGTGCCCGCTGGCGGAGGTCAGCGAGGCCGCTGTCCGGGCCGCCGCCGAGGCTTCGCCTGGCTGGACCGCGTTCACCCGGGCGGAGCAGGCTCAGCCGGCGTCGACCCGCCGTCCCTTCTGTGCCTCAAGCGCGCGCTGGAGCCGCTTCTGGTAGCGGGTCTGGACCACGTCGGTGAGCACGAGGATGGCGATGACGAAGTAGAAGGTCGTCTTGGTCATCGGCATCACCTCGTTCCCGAAGAGCTCGATGTGCGCGAGGTGCCCGCCTTCCGTGACGAGCATGACGCCGACGATGAAGAGGATGAAGAGCCCCAGCACCTCGTACATCCGGTTGCGCGCCAGGAAGGTCGACACGTGCTCAGCGAGGACGATCATGAGGATGCCGCTGACGATGATCGCGATGGACATGATGATCTCGCCATCCGGCCCGGCCAGCGCGATGGCGCTGAGGATCGAGTCGAAGGAGAACACCAGGTTCATGAGCACGATCAGCGCGACCACGCGCGCGGTCGAGGCGGCCTTCTTCGCATCCCCTGAGTCCACGTCCTCCAGCGCGATCATGTGGAGGATCTCCTTGGTCGCGGTGTAGAGGATGAAGGCGCCACCGAAGAGCACGATCAGGCTGTGGGCGTTGAAATCGGCGATGAAGACCCCCTCCCAGTGGGGCTCCCAGAACACGTTCTGCGCGACCTCGATGAGCTGGAGCAGGGCGAAGAGCAGCACGATCCGCAGGCCGATCGCGATTCCGATCCCGAGCTGACGGACCCGCTTGCGCTCGGCCTCCGGCGCGCGTTTGGACTCCAGGGAGATGTACAGCAGGTTGTCGAACCCCAGGACAGCCTGGAGGACGATGAGCATGAAGAGCGTGAAGAGGGACTCGAGCACGGCTAGCCGGGGCGGTGGAGGTCGGGGGACGGCGAGGAGAGATCTGCGTGGACTCTGGATGAGGATAGCGATCCCCCGGCTGAGCGCTCCGCTGGCGCCGCCCATCCGGACCGCCGTCCTTTGAACCGGCCGCTCTTTCGACGCCACGGGGGGCGGCGGTGTCCTCATCGGCGTGGTCGAATGTGGCCGATGGAGCAAGGAACGCAACGGACCGTGGCGCTGACCGGCGCGACGAGGGGCCTGGGCCGCGCCCTCGCCGAGCGGCTGATCGAAGGCGGGCACAGGCTCGTGGCCTGCGGCCGATCCGAGAGCCTCCTCGAGGAGCTCGAGGGCCTGGGCGGCGACCGGGTCTTCACGCGGCCCGTGGACGTTCGGTCCGCGGCCGAGGTGGCGGCCTGGGCGGAGGAGGCGTGCGCCCGCGGGATGGTCCCCGACCTCGTGATCGCCAACGCCGGCAAGATCAATGACCCCGCGCCGCTCTGGGAGGTCTCCGCCGAGGAGTTCGACGCCGTGCTCGCGGTGAACGTCTCCGGGGTCGCCAACGTGATGCGGGCCCTCGCGCCCCCGATGATCCAGCGTGGCCGGGGGGTGCTCGTCGGCCTCTCTTCGGGCTGGGGGCGCTTCTCTTCCCCCGAGGTGGCCCCCTATTGCGCCAGCAAGTTCGCGGTCGAGGGCATGATCAGCGCCCTCGCCCAGGAGCTCCCGGACGGGATGGCGGCTGTCGCCGTCGGTCCGGGAGTGATCGACACGGGCATGCTCCGGCAGGTCCGGGGGGAGGCGGCGGGGGACTGTGAGACCCCCGATGTCTGGTCGCGCCGCGCGGCGCCCTTCTTCTTGAACCTCGGCGCCGCAGACAACGGCGGGTCCGTCTCCGTGCCCTCCTCGGGGGAGTGAACCATGAGCCAAGAGCCAGAGGACATCAGCCCGGTCCACCCCGACCTGCGGCGTGCGGGCACGATCAACCCGGCCCTGCACTTCGACCCACGGGTCCATGAGCGCGTCCTTGAGCGGGTCTTTGCCCCCTCGTGGCAGCTGCTCCCGGTCCCGGATCCAGCCCACATTGTGGAGCCGTTCACCCTCCTCGAAGGGGGGCTCAATGAGCCGCTGGTGTGGGTCCGCGATGGGGAGGGGGAGCGGGTGCTCTCCAACGTCTGCACCCACCGAGGCGCGCTGCTGGCCGAAGGCGCCTCGAATGGCAAGGGGCTGCGCTGCGCGTACCACGGGCGCAGGTTCGGGCTCGACGGGAAGATGGAGTCCTGCCCGGGCTTCGAGGGCGCTCTCGACTTTCCGCGGCCCCAGGACGACCTCGCCGGCGTGGAGCTCCGGGCCCTGGGTCCCCTCAGGTTCCTGTCCCTCGCCCCTGGGGTCGACTTCGACCGCTGGTCGGGACCGCTGCGCACCGCCCTCACCGAGTTTGAGGGCGAGACCTTCACCTTCGCCCCCGAGGCTTCGCGCGCCTACGACCTCGACGCGAGCTGGGCGGTGTACTGCGAGAACTACCTCGAGGGCTTCCACATCCCCTTCGTCCACCCGGGCCTCAACGCGGGCCTCGACTTCGGGAAGTACCGCGTGGAGATCGAGGGGCAGACGGTGAACCAGCTGGGCTTCGGGGCCGGGGACGAGCCCTGCCTTCAGCGGGAAGAGGGGCTCGTGGCGGAGTACCTCTGGCTCTATCCCAACCTCATGGTGAACGTCTACACGTGGGGGATCTCGGTCAACCTGGTGGAGCCGACGGGCCCAGGCCGCTGCCGCGTCCGCTACCTACGCTGGGTAGCGCGACCCGCGCTCGTGGAGACCGGGGTCGGGAGCGCGCTCGACCAGGTCGAGCTCGAGGACCAGGCCGTGGTGCACTCCGTGCAGAAGGGCGTCCGGTCCAGGCTCTATCCTGGCGGACGCTTCTCTCCCGAGCATGAGGCGGGGCCTCACCACCTCCAGCGCCTCCTCGCCGCCGACCTCCTCCGTTGACCCCGGTCGGAGCTCCGACCCTCCCACGATGAAGCCGTTCCTCCTGCTCGCCTGCCTGCTCGCCTCCTCACCAGCCTTCGCGTCGGAGACGATCAAGGTCTTCATCCTCGCCGGTCAGTCGAACATGGAGGGCAAGGCCCAGCTCCCGCTGATGGAGCACGTCGCCACCCAGCCCGCCACCGCGAAGCGCTTTGCGCACCTGCGAGAGGACGGCGATTGGGGCGTCCGTGATGACGTCTGGATCGACTTTCTCGGCCGCCGCGGGCCCCTGACGGTCGGCTTCGGCAGCCCGGGCCGAGTGGGCGTTGAGCTGGACTTTGGGCACGTGGTGGGGAATCACTTCGAGGAGCCTGTGCTGCTCATCAAGGCGGCCTGGGGCGGCCGGAGCCTGTACAGAGACTTCCGGCCGCCGAGCGCCGGTCTCCCCGATCAAGTGACCCTGGAGCGTCTGCTCGCGGCGGAGCAGAAGAAGACCCCGGAGAAGACGATGGAGGATGTGAAGGCGTCCTTCGGCCGGGACTACCGCGGCATGCTCCGCGAGGTCGAGCGGGCGCTGGGTGAGGCGCGCGGCGCCTTCCCGGGCATGGGGGACGGAGCGTTCGAGCTCAGCGGCTTCGTCTGGTTCCAGGGGTGGAACGACCTCGTGAACGACGAGGCGGTGGCCGACTACTCCCGCAACCTCGCCTGCCTGATTCGTGATGTCCGTCGGGACCTCAAGGCGGCGGATCTGCCCTTCGTGGTCGGGCAGCTCGGGGTCGGAGGCGCGAAGCAGGCGGACCCGAAGCGGGACCTGTTCAAGGACGCGCAGGCAGCGCCCACCCTGCTCCCCGAGTTCCGGTCGAACACCCGACTCGTGCGCACCGATCAGTTCTGGGACGAGGAGGCTCAGGCCATCTTCGACAAGGGCTGGCGGGAGCACCTCGAGGAGTGGAAGTTGGTGGGCTCGGACTACCCCTTCCACTACCTGGGGAGTCCTCGCACCTTCAGCGACATCGGCAGGGCCTTTGGCGAGGCAACGCTGGCGCTGGACGCCGCTCGGAGTCAGTGATCACCTGATCAGCGGCGCCGGACACCCGTGGGGCCTGCACGAGGCAACGCGGGAGCGATGTCACGTTGGCCGGATCGGCCGCGAGCGTGTCGCTGATCGGAGGGCCGCCGGGGCGTCCATCGGACCGAGCGAGGGGACGATCAGAGGTATGACTTCGTGAACAGCACGGCGATCAGCCCTGTCCAGAGCACCAGGCCCAGGGCCCGCTCGAAGAGCACCGAGGTCTGGAACGCGTTACGAATCGTGGTCTGTCGCGTCATCGGATCGTTGGGCAGGCGGTCAGTGCGGTGAAGCGGGAGGTCGCGTCGGGTCTCGGCGCAGTTCCTACTCGTTCCGCAGAGGCGAATATGCCTCGGCGGCATTGCGGTCACCTCTCGTCCGTCAATCTGTAATAAAATGGGCCCGGCCGTTCCAGCGGCGCCTCAAACGCAATGAAGCCCGGCGTGACGGCATGCCCAAAATGCTCCGACCTGCGCCCACATGAAGGAAATTGAAATCGACTGCCCGTGCTGCGACTCCCGGCTTCTGATCGATGTCCTGTCGCAGAAGGTGCTCCGGCACGCGCCCAAGGCGTCGCTCGACGAGTTCGGCAAGCCCGTGCAGGACGGCAAGCGCTGGGACGCCGCGGCTCGAACGGTCACGGATCGGGGGTCGCGCAGCGAGGACGCCTTCGACAGCGCGTTGAATCGAGAGAGGGCGAGACCACGCGATCTCGATGACCTCTTCAAGAAGGCGAAGGACAAGGTCGACGATCGAGCGCAGCGCCACGATGAGTGACGAGCGCCGAGCCGCGCGGCGAGCGCGAGCATGGTCGCGGAACCACGGCGCGCGCTGGCTCCTGCCCACCTTCGTTGACTGTCACCGCCCCGCACATCGCGACCTCGCGTGACGAGAGCCTGGGCCTCGACGCCGCTAGGGCTGCAGGTAGAGCTCGGTGCCAGGCCCGACGGGGAGCCCGAAGACGAACACCCACAGGTAGAAGAGCACCACCCAACCCGCGAGGAACGCCATGGAGTAGGGGAGCATGGTGGCGACGATCGTCCCGATCCCGAGCTTGCGGTCGTACCTCGTGGCGAACGCGAGGATGAGCCCGAAGTAGCTCATCATCGGCGTGATGGGATTGGTCGTGCTGTCCCCGATCCGGTACGCCGCCTGGATGACCTCCGGCGTGTAGTTGGAGAGCATCAGCATCGGCACGAAGATCGGCGCCGTGATCGCCCACTGCGCCGAAGCGCTGCCCAGCATCAGGTTGACGAAGCAGCACATCAGGATGAACGGCAGGAAGATGATCGGCCCCGAGAGGTTCGCGCTCTCGATGAAGTTCGCCCCCGAGATGGCGAGGATCAGCCCGAGGTTCGTCCACTTGAAGAAGGCCACGAACTGGGCGGCGAAGAACACCAGCACCATGTAGAGGCCCATGGAGGCCATGGCCTTGGACATCCCGTCGATCACGTCGCGGTCAGTGCGCATGGTCCCGGCGATCCGGCCGTAGACCACGGCGGGGACGATGAAGAACACGAAGATCAGCGCTACCACGCTCTTCAGGGCGGGCCTGATCTTCTCCACGAAGGTGGCGTCGGCGGCGGCGCTGGGGGCGCGGAACGCGCCGCCCTCGGGGAGCACGAGAGCGAGCAGCACGGCGATCAGGGCGGCGAGGGTGACGCCGGCCCAGCGCAGGGCGCGGCGCTCCTTGGCGTCGAGGGGCTGTAGCCCGTCCTGGCTGGCCTCCAGGGCCCCGTCTTCCGCCGCGGACTCGTCGTACTCACCGAGCCACGGCGCCACGAGGCGTTCGGTGACCAGCGTGCCCAGGACGGTGATCATCAGCGTGCTGACGGCCATGAAGTACCAGTTGGCCGTGGCCAGGACCTCCTTCGAGCCGCCGGCCTCGTAGTCGGCGCCGCCGACGATGGCGGCGGCCTCGGTGGTGATGCCCGCCAGCAGCGGGTCCACCGTCCCGATGAAGAGGTTGGCGCTGTATCCGCCGCTCACGCCGGCGAAGGCGGCCGCGAGCCCAACGAAGGGATGCCGCCCGACCGAGTGGTAGATCACCGCCGCCAGTGGAATCAGGACCACGTAGCCCATCTCCGAGGCCGTGTTGGACAGCACCGCGGCCAGCACGATCGTGGGGGTCAGGAGCCGCCGCGGCGCCGCCAGCACCAGCGCCCGGATGGCGGCTGAGAGCAGGCCGGACCGCTCGGCCACCCCGACGCCGAGGAGCGCCACCAGGACGGTGCCCAGGGGGGCGAAGCTGGTGAAGTTGGTCACCAGGCCCATGGAGATCCGGCGCAGGCCCTCCGCGGACATCAGGCTCACGGCCCGGATCTCCTCGCCCCTGGTGTCCGGCCGGATGTCCTCTACGGAGAGGTCGAGCCACGAGGCCAGGCCGCTCAAGAGGACGATCCCGGCGGCAAAGATCGCGAAGAGCGTCACGGGGTGGGGCAGCAGGTTCCCCAGCTTCTCCACGATGCTCAGGAACGTGGCGAAGGCACCGCGCCGCTCGGTCGGAGCGCTGGGGGAGCCGGGCGGGATCGGTTGGGTCATGTGAAGAGTCTAGGAGCCGGTCGAGTTCTCTGGCCTCCAGAGGTGCAGAGCGCCAGACTCCTGGCATGTCAGAGAGCCGCTATCGCGCCGTGAAGGCGTACGAGAACCTTCCCTGGATTCACAGCCGTACCGCCCGCCCCATGCGGATCCTGGCCGAGTACCTCGAGCCTGAGGCCCGCTTCGAGGAGATGAAGATCGAGGACACGATCGTGGTCTTCGGCTCTGCGAGGTTGCTCCCGAGGGATGACGCGGAGAAGGGGCTCGAGGAGGCGAAGGCCTCCGGGGGCGACGTGGCCAAGGCCGAGCGAGACCTGCGCATGTCCGCCTACTACGAGGCGGCGCGGGAGCTCTCCTTCAAGCTGACGGAGTGGGCCAAGGGCCTGGAGGAGGGCCGGCAGCGCTTTGTGATCTGCTCGGGCGGCGGCCCGGGGATCATGGAGGCGGCGAACCGCGGGGCCTCGGAGGCGGACGGGCTCAACATCGGGCTCAACATCAGCCTGCCCTTCGAGCAGAACGACAACCCGCACATCACCGAGGGCCTGTCGCTGGAGTTCCACTACTTCTTCATGCGCAAGTTCTGGTTCACCTACATGGCCAAGGCCATCGTCGTGATGCCGGGGGGCTTCGGGACCCTGGACGAGTTCATGGAGGTGGTGACCCTCGTCCAGACGCTCAAGATCAAGAAGGCCCTGCCCATCGTCCTGTTCGGCAAGGAGTTCTGGTCCA
Organism: uncultured bacterium; assembly: GCA_938083085.1. Classification (GTDB taxonomy): domain Bacteria; phylum Planctomycetota; class UBA1135; order UBA1135; genus Saltatorellus. The sequence continues at coordinate 51,300 of CALLKX010000009.1, read as the reverse complement.
AGGTCATCAACTTCGAGACCCTGATCGAGTTCGGAACGATCTCGCCGGACGACGTCGACCTGTTCTTCCAGACCGACTCGGTGGACGAGGCGGTGGAGTACATCACCACCAAGCTGACCGAGGGCGGGCTGCCCGATCCGGGACCGCACATGTGAGCCTGCGCCCCGCGGGGCGACGAATCCGGTGAGGGACGTGTAGACAGGTTTCCCTGGGGCGCGGGGGTCCTACAATCTCCGCCATGCCCCTCCTCGAACTCCGCGACGTCCGCCGGGCCTTCCGGTCCCCGGACGGGGAAGATCAGCTCATCCTCGATGTCCCGTCCTTCGAGGTGGAGGGAGGCCAGCAGGTCGCGATCGCCGGGACGAGCGGGTCCGGCAAGACGACGTTCCTGAACATCATCGCCGGGCTCCTGGCGCCCACCTCCGGTGAGGTCGTTTGGGACGGCGACGTGGTGTCTGGAATGGGCGAGGCGAAGCGGGACGCTTGGCGCGCCAGGGAGCTTGGCTACGTCTTCCAGACGTTCAATCTGCTCGGCGGTTACACCGCCCTTGAGAACGTCACCCTCGGGATGATGTTTGGCCCCGGGCCGGACCGCGCGTTCGCGACCTCCTTGCTGGAGCGCCTTGGGCTCGCTGACCGACTCCGCCACCGCCCCGCCCAGCTGTCCATCGGGCAGCAGCAGCGTGTCGCGCTGGCGCGGGCGCTCGCGAACCGGCCGCGGCTGGTCCTCGCCGACGAGCCCACCGGCAACCTGGACCCGCGCTTCGCGCTCGAGGCGCTGGGTCTCCTGCGAGAGCTGTGCCGGGAGCAGGGGGCGGCGCTCATCTGCGTCAGCCACGATCCCCGTGTGCTGGACGACTTCGGTGACGCCCTCGACTTCGCCGTGCTGAACCGGGCCATGGCCGAGGAGCCCCAGGGCTCGTGAGGTCACTCCTCTTCATCGTCGCGCGCTCCCTGCGCCAGCACCTGCTCTCGACGATCATCACCGTGATCTCCGCCGGCCTCGCCAGCGGGCTGGTGATGAGCGTCTTCACCGTCTCGGAGCAGTCGCGCACGGCGTTCACGGGCGGCGACATCGGGTACGACGCGGTGCTGGGTGCCAAGGGCAGCCAGCTCCAGCTCGTGCTCAACACGGTCTTCCACCTGGAGACCTCGCCTGGGAACATCCCCTGGAGCCTCTACCAGGAGGTCAAGGGCCGGGGCGACGTGCGCTACGCCATCCCCTACGCCCTCGGCGACAACCTCTACGGCTACCGCATCGTCGGGACCACGCGCGAGATCTTCGACGTGTTCGAGTTCCAGAACGGCGAGAAGTTTCGGTTCCAGGGAGACGGCCAGCCCTTCGACGAGGGCTTCCAGGAGGCGGTCCTCGGCAGCGTGGTGGCGGAGAAGCTGGGGCTGAAGCGTGGGGACACCTTCCGGCCCTACCACGGCCTGCAGTACATGCCGGGCTCTGCGCCTCACCAGGAGCTCTACAAGATCACGGGCGTCCTCGAGCCCACGAACACCGCCAACGACGGCGTGATCTGGATCCCCATCGAGGGCATCTTTCGCATGGACGGGCACAAGCTCGCGGGCGGGACCGAGGAGGTGGAGCGCGGGGCCGCGATCCCCGACGAGTGGAAGGAGGTCTCGGCGGTCATGCTGAAGTACTCCAGCCCCATCCGCGGCAAGTTCATGCAGGACGAGATCCGGCGCGGGGACTCGGCGACGCTGGCCTGGCCCATCGCCTCGGTGCTCGGCACCTTCTTCCTGAAGATCGGATGGATCACCAAGGTGCTGGTCTACGTGGCCTACCTCGTGGTCGTGGTCGCCGGCTTCGGCCTGCTGGCGAGCATCTACAACACGATGAACGAGCGGCGGCGCGAGTTCGCGATCCTGCGCGCCCTCGGCGCGCGCAAGCAGACGGTCTTCTCGGCCATCGTCCTCGAAGCCAGCGCCATCGCCCTCCTCGGGAGCCTCCTTGGCTACCTCATCTATGGCGGGATCCTGTTCGGCTCCGCCATGATCATCAGGGAGCAGACCGGGGTGGTGCTCGACGTCACGTCGGTGCACCCCTCGCTCCTCTGGACGCCCCTGGGCATGGTCGTCGTCGGGGCGCTCGCGGGTGTGATTCCGGCCATCAAGGCCTATTCCACGGACGTGGCTCGGACCCTCGCGTAGTCTGGTCGTCACCCTCTTTACAACGACACTCTCATGCCCATTCAACCCAAGCGCCTCGGCGCCTCGCTCCTCCTCGTCACCTACGCCGCCCTGGTCTCCTGCGGAGGCGCTCACGACCATGATCATGACCACGATCATGATCACGAGGGGACCGGCGAGCACGCCGAGGAAGGGCACGTCCATACGGCCCCTCATGCCGAAGAAGGCGGGATGCTGGTCGAGTTGGGGGACCACTTCGCCAACGCTGAGTTCGTCCTCGATCCCGAGGCCGGGCAGCTGACGATGTACACCTATGGCGGGCACGCTGAGAAGTCGGTTCGGTCGCCCTCGGCGTCGGTGGTTGTCTCCATCGACATGCACGGGGACGAGCCCCTCGAGCTGGAGCTGATGGCGCAGGCGAGCAAGCTCTCAGGTGAGACGGTGGGAGACTCCTCTCACTTCGTCGCCAAGGACGAGACGCTTGTCGGAGCGCGTCACTTCCACGGGCTGATTCGCTCGGTCAGCGTGCTCGGGACAGAGTTCGCGGACGTCAAGTTCGATTACGACCTGCCCGCGGAGGGTGAGGGTCATGACCACGACGGCGATGACCACGACGGGGACGACCATGACCACGACGGGGACGATCACGACCACGACGGGGACGATCACGACCACGAAGGCGAGGGTGACGGCGACGAAGGCTGAGCTGCGCCCGGGCCGGTGGCCCGCGATCGCGCTGTCCCTCGCGGCTCTCCAGCTCTCCTCGGGCTGCGGGGAGCCGGCCGGCCCCATTGTGGCCGAGGGTGCCGCGCCGGCGGAGGCCGGCGCCGGGGAGACCTCGGCGGAGGTGAAGGGGCGCTCCTTTCTCGACACCACCGAGGCGGCGGCCGCGGAGATGAGTACGGCGGAGGCGAGCGTGCGAGCGCGAGCCGCCGCTCGGACGCTCACTGGCATCGAGGGACTCGCGGGCTCGGTCGATCCGGCCATGCTCACCCCCGAGGCCCTGGCGGAGAACCCGCTGCGCATGGGGACCGTCAAGAGCGAGCCCTTCGAGCTGGCCGAGGGAGCCGACCCCCTCGACCCCGCCTCCTACGACTGGGCCAAGGACGACGAGGGGCACTGGATCATCGGATACGGGGACCTCTCCCTGGCCGAGGCGGACAAGGACCTGCTGCTGGACGCCCTTGTCTACCCCGAGGAGTACGAGGGGGAAGATCTCCACTTCCCCGACCGGATTCGTGCGCTCGACGGACAGGAGGTGGCGCTCACCGGCTACATGATTCCCCTGCGCTGGGACCAGAACAAGGTGCCCCACTTCATGCTCGTGCGGGACCTCCTGCAGTGCTGCTTCGGCGGCGCGCCCGAGCCGGACGAGTGGGTCGACGTGGACATGGCGCCCGAGGGCACGACCTACTGGGCCTACGTCCCGGTGGTGGTGCGCGGCACCTTCAAGCTGGCGGGCCAGAGCGACGAGGCCGGCTACGCCACGGGCGCCTTCGCCATCAAGGCCACCGACGCCCACGAAGAGTGATCGACCCCGTCGATCGACGCTTCGACCTGGTGCTCTTCGGGGCGACGGGCTTCACGGGACAGCGAGCCGCTCGCAGGCTCGCGGCGGTTCGACCCGACGGGCTCCGGGTCGCTCTCGCCGGACGGCGTGAAGCGCCCCTCCGGGAGCTGGCGGAAGCGCTCGGCATGGACATGATCGTCGCCGACGTAGGCGACCCCGCGGCGGTGGACGCCATGGCGCGGTCGACCCGGGTGCTGCTCTCGACCGCCGGCCCCTTCGCGATCCACGGCGACCCGGTGGTGGACGCCTGCGCGGCGGCCTCTACCCACTACGCGGACCTCACTGGCGAGGTGCCGTGGATGCGTCGGGTGATCGAGCGCCACCACGGAGCGGCGACGCGCAGCGGCGCCCTCCTGGTGCCCGCCTCCGGCTTTGACTCCGCCCCCGCGGATCTTGCGGTGTACCTCGCCGCGGACGTTGCGGCGCAAGAGGGGCTCCAGCTGGAGTCCGGTCGGACGGTCTATCGGCTCCGCGGCGGGCTCAACGGGGGGACCCTCGCGTCGGTGCTGCACATCTTCGAGTCCGCGACGCCGAGGGAGCTCGCGGATCCCTTCGCTCTCATCCCCGGCCACGAGTGCACCTCGGAGGAGCGCCGCCAGCAGAGGGACCCGCAGTGGCCCGAGTTCGACGAGGTCGGCGGTCGCTGGGTGGCGCCGTTCTTCATGGGGCCGATCAATCGGCGCGTGGTGCAGCGCTCCGCGCACCTGCGCGCCGAGCGCGGTGCGCCCATGGCGCTGGGAGGTGGCTTCCGCTACGACGAGTTCCAGTCGGTCTCCAGCGGCCGAGGGTGGCTGGCCGCGCGCACCACGACCCTCACACTCGGTGCCGGCCAGGCGCTGCTCTCCACCGCGGTGGGCCGGGCGCTCTTCAGACGCTTCGGCCCCGCGCCCGGGGAGGGACCGTCGGAGCGCGTGCTCTCGGGCGGCGTCACCCGCTCGTCCACACACTTCGCGCTGTCGGACGGCCGGCGCATCGAGGTCCGCCAGGACATGCGTGGCGACCCGGGGAACGCCGCGACGGTGCGGATCCTGGTGGAGACGGGGCTCGCCCTCGCGGAGCGGCCGCTGGTGCCAGGCGAGGGCGGCGTCCTGACGCCGACCACGGCGCTCGGCGCGGAGCTCGTCCGTCGGCTGCGCGCTACCGGCGAGCACTCGCTCGAGGTCGTCGAGCGCTGAGGACGTCGAGCGCTGAGGACGGGGAGCGCTGAGGACGGGGAGCGCTGAGGCCGGGGAGGGGCCGCCCATACACGCCTGGGACGGAGGCTCTCACTGTTGCCTGGGCTGAAGTCGTGGCCGAGGCGGCGCTCCAAGCCTGGAGCCAATGGGCGCTTGGCGAGGCGGCTTCAGAGCCGCGCGCTCCGCGCTGTGCGGCGTCCCCGAGCCTGGCTGCGGTGCCGGTCGATTCAGGCCATCATCAGCGAGGCCCGACAGACCCGCCGATGGAGGCGAAGGCGCCGCGGACCCGCCGAGCGAGGTCCCTGGTGCGGGGGTCGCGTGCGCTGAGCGCATCGTCGGTCGGGATGGACGCGGCCATCGCAGCGCCCAGGGCAGAGAGGGCGGCGGGGCGCAGGTCGGGGGCCGGCCGCTCGTCCTTGGAGAGGATGAGCTGCTGCAGGCGAGCGTCGGGTTGGCCCACGCGCGGCATGCGGAAGCTCTCCATGTCGCACCCCGGACGGCCCCAGTAGACCTTGCCCGGGTTGGCCTCCTGGGCGGCGTCGGCGACGGCCATGAGGCGCCGGGTCGTTCCCTCGGGGAGCTGGACCCGGGCGGGGTTGCCGTAGCCGATGATGAGCTGGTCGTCGTCCGTCCAGCGCAGGTAGTAGTCTCCGCGCCGGCATGACTTCAGGAGCAGCCCGAGCCGGGCGCCCTCGACGGGGCCACCGAGCTGCGCGATGGCGGGGAGGGTACGGGGCACGAGGCCGCGCGCGGCCTCGGGGAGCCTCGACTCGGACGCGCTGGCGCGGGCGAGCAGGCGCTGCCGGAGCTTCGCCAGGGCCAGCTGGTTGGGCTCCGTGGTGGGGGGCAGGAACGCCTCGAAGCCGGCCAGGTCGATGTCGAGGGCCTGCAGGGCGTTGACCGCGGCGTAGCGTGCGGCCTCGCCCGTCGGGAGATCGAAGTAGGTGTCGGTGCGTTGGAGGTCCACCAGCAGCCACTGGAGCGCACGGCTGTGGCCGCGGCCGTCGAGGAGGACGGCTGCCCGGCGGCGAACCACGTCGTTGTCGTCGGTCAGGCGCGCGACGGCGAGTGAGTCGAAGCGGGCTCTGCGCTCTGCCCCATCACCGCTGGAGAGCAGGGCGAGGGCGTCGAGGGTGGCGAGCCGGACGGGGGCGATGGGGTCCCCGAGGAAGCCCTGGAGGCGGTCCCATTCGCCGGGCAGGGGACGGTGGGCCAGGGAGCGGGAGACGGCCGGCCGCCAGGGGAACTCGGCGTCCTCCATCGCGGGCCAGAGGAGCGCGCGGAAGCGCGGGTCGTCGAAGCGGCCGAGGACTTCGATGAGGCTCGGGCCGAGCAGCGCCAGCTCTCCGAGGGAGGTGCCGGCCATGGTGAGCAGGCGGTCGGCAGCGGGCTTGCCGATGCTGGCCAGGCGCTCCGCGGCCTGGGGCCGGATGACGGCGGAGCCAGACTGGGCGTGCACGATCAGCCGATCGATCTGCTCCGGGCTGTACTGACGCGCAGGGGCCTCCTGGGCCGGCGCGGACACGGACGGGCACAGGACGAGGGCCGCGACGGCGGCGAGGCGGACGAATCGGTTCATGGCGCGCGGGCTCCCCCTCAGGGGAGTTGGTCGGTGGAGAGGCGGTAGAGGCTCGTGATGAAGCCGTCCTCCTCCACCTCGCCGCAGCTGAAGGTCCCTTCCAGCGTGATCCGGCCAGGGATGAAGCGTGTGACGTCGTCGTCGAGGGTCACCTGAACGAAGTGGTTGACCTTCGACTTGCCGCACTCGCAGGACTCGGGGACAAGCTCGAACTCGCTCAGGCCCTCGAGAGTCCCGATGGCCATGTAGCCCCAGAGGCTGATCCTCTTGCCGTCCAGCTCTTGCACCCACTCGGGGAGGGGCCGACCCCGGCGGTAGCGCGCGTTCTTGAGGCGGAGGATCGAGACCTCGATGATCTCGTTGCTCGGGGCCTCACCCCGCTCCATGGCGGCTTGCACCTTGTCTCCCACCTTCCATGAGCGGTCGAGGAGGACGCCTGGCGCGGCGATGACGCCGCCGAGCAGGAGGAGGAGGACGAGGAAGGGCATGTCCCGATGATAAGACGTTTCGGCCGGCGGTTCCTCCCCTCCCGTTCTCCTCATCGATTCCGCCGTCCCTGGGTGGTCCGCTCGCCCCTGGCTGGCCCCCGGGTAGGGGCCGGGAGCCAGGCTGGGCGTCCGGGTTTCTACCCGGGTCTCTACCCGGGTCTCTACCTGGGCCCCTACCCGGGGCTCTACCCGGGGCCTCGAGGGGCGGGAGCGGTCTTACCGGGAGCCGATCAGCGACTCGATCTCGGACTCGAAGCGCTCCACCAGGGCCTCATAGCGCTGCCCCGTGGCCGGGCCGCTGAAGCCCGTGTGAACGGCTGTGGGGCGCCGGTCCTTCGCCAGGAAGACCGTCGTGGGGTACGCCCGGACGCGATCAAGGATGGGCAGCGCCTCGCTGGCGAGCGCCTTCGAGGCGCTGCCCCCGAGGAGGACGGGGTATGTGATCCCGTGATGGGCGATGTATCCGCGGACGGCCTCGCGGTGTTTCGCCGGGTCAGCACCCAGCTCGAACGCGAGGCCCACGATGTGGAGACTAGGGTGTCGGCGCTGCAGCTCCACGAGCGTCTCCGTGAGGTCATTACAGTTCGGACACCAGGTCCCGAAGATCACGAGAAGCCCGGGCGAGTCAGCCGGCAGGAGTTCGGAGAGGGCGCGGGGCTCGCCGTTCAGGTCGGGGAAGCCAAGCCCGTCGAGGTCTTCGCCTTCGGTCCAGCGGGTGAGCGCGAAGTCGTCGGGGAGCCTCGCGGTCTCGTCCCGGGTCGCCGTCCAGGTCGTGTGGAAGGAGTCCCGCGACCAGAAGTCGCCGGAGAGGTCTCCCCCAACGCCGAGGCGGGCCTCGAAGAGGAACGCGTGGGCGCCGTCAAAGCACGCGAGTCGAAGGGCCTCCCCGTCAAACCAACCGTTGAGGTAGCGGTAGTCGCCGAGCGTCGTGAGGAACGTGCCGGAGGCGCGCCCTGTGGGTGCGACCTCGAAGAGCCCGATGGCGTCCTCCCCGTCGCCCTCAAAGCGCACGCGCCACCGACCGGAGAGCGCCTCCTGCGCGGCAGGGTCCGGGCGCGCCGGCGGCCTGGCGTCGGTGCCGGCCACGGCGGCGAAGGGCATGAGCGGTACGGGGCCCTCGCCGACATCCCGCTCCCAGTACCCGGTCAGACCGCGGCCGTCGGGGTCCGGGGTCGCGACCAAGGCCGACCGATACGGGGGGATCTTGAACCGAATCTGCTCGCCGGCCGCCTCGAGCACGCCTGCAGGCTGGCGCTCACTCCCGTTGACAAGGACAGCCCGCAGGCCCTCCTCGGACTCCTCGAGGTCGAGTCCGAAGGTGATCGCTCCGCCCGGGGAGGCCAGGGTCGCCCGCCAGGACCCGGGGGCCAGCGAGCTGCCGGTCGCGGGCGGCTCGGGGGTGGGCCCACAGCCAATCAGGGCGCCCAGGGCGCACATCACGGTCATGGTGGAGAGCACCCCACGAAGCCCAGGCGCGGAGCCCCAGGAAGAGCTCCAGAGAGAGCCTCCGCGGGCGGCGCCTGAGGGGGTCTCCTTGGCCACAGAGGAGGGTTCCAGGGGCCGAGATGTGTCAGCAGAGCGGGGGCGCGTCATTCGGTGAGCGTATCGACTTGAGGAAAGAAACGTTCCTGTCGATACCTCGGGGGGAAGCCACGAGCCTGCCACCACCGCACAGAAACCACCGCACGAAGACATGGCCTGGATTGACGCGCTGTTCAAACGAATGGTCGAGGTTGGCGCCTCGGACCTGCACATGACCTCCAGCACGAAGCCGCAGTTTCGGCTGCACGGCGACATCGTGCCGGTGAAGGAGTGCGACCCGATCCCGCCGGATCAGATGCAGCTGATCTTCAAGGAGATCTGCATCCCTTCGGTGTGGGAGACCTACGAGACGACGTTCGACGCCGACTTCGCCTACGAGATCCCGGGTCTCGCGCGCTTTCGCGGCAACCTCTTCGTGGACAGCCGCGGACCGGCGGCCACCTTCCGCGTCATCCCCGAGGAGCTGCTGACCTTCGAGGAGCTCGGGCTCCCGGACGTCGCGCGGGAATTCTGCATGCTGTCCAAGGGCCTGGTCCTGGTGACGGGGCCGACGGGTAGCGGCAAGTCGACGACGCTCGCGGCGATGATCGACTTCATCAACAAGAACCGCGCCGACCACATCATCACGATCGAGGACCCGATCGAGTTTGTTCATCAGGACCACCGGTGTCTGATCAACCAGCGTGAGGTCAAGCAGCACACCGCCTCCTTCAAGCGCGCCCTCAAGGCGGCGCTCCGTGAGGACCCGGATATCGTCCTCGTCGGTGAGCTCCGCGACTTGGAGACGATCGAGATCGCCATCGAGACGGCGGAGACGGGCCACCTCGTCTTTGGCACGCTCCACACGACAACCGCGCCGTCTACCGTGGACCGGATCATCGATCAGTTCCCGGCGGAGCGGCAGTCGCAGATCCGAACCATGCTCTCCTCGTCACTCAAGGGCGTCGTGGCGCAGACCCTCTGCAAGAGGCAAGAGGGAGGCCGGGTGGCGGCGCTCGAGGTCCTGGCCGTCAACAGCGCGGTCAGCTCCTTGATCCGTGAGGGCAAGACCCACCAGATCATGAGCGTCATGCAGATGGGCGCGAAGTCCGGGATGATCCTCCTGAACGACGCCCTCACAAAGCTGGTCGCGAGCGGTGAGGTGGCGCCCAGGGAGGCGTACTCCAAGGCCATCCAAAAAGACGCCTTCGTGGATAGCCTCCACGCAGCTGGCGTGAACTGGCACCCGGGCGTGGTCGGGCAGGCTCCGATGCCAGCCAGCCCACTCCCGAAAGCGGCGGCGGACATGCCTGCAGACCTGACCCCCGAGCATGGGGAGGCCCCTCCTGCAGCTTCTGCCGCCGCCCCGCTCGGCTTGATGCCTGGCCCTCAGCCAGCGTTGCCTAGCGAGGAGCGTGCGCCCGGTGTAACAGGTGAGCAGCAGCCGCTCGAGGACCCCTTCGAACAGTACAAGCGGCAGCGCGGCTGAAGTCGTCGCCGCGCCTCCGGGCTGCGGTGGAAGCAACGCGCCCCGCGGCCCGAGGAGGGCACGCGGGGCGCGTTCGTTCCGGGAGCCTTCGCTCGGGCGGAGCGCTGGCTCAGCGGCTGCTCGTGCGGAATCGCATCTTGCCCTGTTCCATGACCATGTCCCCCGAGGTGGTGCCCTCGAAGTAGCGGCGGCCAAGCTCCACCACTCGGTCGGAGGCCAGCGCCATGCGCCCGAACATCGCGTTGACGCCGTTGTCGATGTCGGAGCCCGGTTCGGCGAAGGCCATCTCGCTGAACATCGAGCCCATCATCTTCAGGGAGCTCGTCATGGACTCCAGCACCTTGCCGGTCTTCTGAACGTTCACAGCGGCCCCGGAGAGCCGCGTGAGCGCTGCGGCGATCTTCTTGTCCGCCCCGAACGACGAGGCGCGCTCGGTGCCGATGCCTTCGACGTAGTCGCTCAATTGCGCGGGGTTGGTGGAGAAGATCAGGCGGCCGGCGCCAAGGGCAATCTTCATGGAGCCCATCCCCATGTCCGGGTCGAGCGCCCAGGACTCGAAGGAGACGGCTTCGCCGCCCTCGATGCTGCCGGACTCGATCATCTCACCCATACCGCTCATATCGAGCGCGAACTCGATGGCCTCGAGCAGGACCTCGGTGTCCTCGACGAAGGCGATCATGGTGACGTCATCGCCCGTGAGGTTGCCGGCCATGGCGAGGTCCAGCAGGCTGGGCTCGGTACTCACAGCGTCGTCCTCGGACTTGACGGCCGAGAAGGTGAGGAACTGCCCGGTCATGTTGCCGAGGACGTCCTCGATGAGGTCGATCCCCGACATCTCGGTGATCCCTCCGATCATGCCCATGACCTGCTCGTAGCCTTCCTCGGAGTCGGCCTTCACGAGGTCCATGGCCCAGTCGAAGATGCCCTCGAGGTCCAGGGACATCGCGGAGGCCGTGTGGGCGTTCGCCGGCACGCTGCGGAAGGTCGAGAGGTCCGCGCTGCCGAAGTTGGCGAAGAGGCCCGCGAGGTCGGACTCCTCGAGGTAGGGGATCACGATCGCAGAGTCGGTGTTCTCGCCGCTGCCGAGGGACGCGAAGCCGTACATCCAGTCCGTACCGCCGACCATCATCTCGAACATCTGCTCTTCCATCGGGCTGCTGAAGCCCTCGGCCCGCGCCGACTCCCAGATGGGCGCGAGGTTGACGGCCAATTCCACGGCGCACTCGCGCCGCTCGACCGCCACGCCGGGGACGCCGAAGGGGCCGCCCGGACGCTCGGCTCCGCCGGAGAGGCACTTGGCCGCGAGCTCCCTCGCTGCCGCCTCACCGGACTCGGACTCGATCCCGACCACCAGGGTCCCGGTGGTGGCGAAGGCGCGGGCCATGCGGCCCTCGGAGGCCGGGGTGACCCTCGCGATCAGCGACGGTGAGAGCTGGAGCGTCGAGGCGGCCTCGCCGACGAACATCTCCTCGATCATCGCGGCCATCTTCGGCCCGCCCTGGGCGATCACACCGACCGTCATGTCCTCACCGGTCTCAGGAGCTGTGGTCGCGAAGGCCACGATCCCGGCGGCGTCCGTCATGGCCTCGATGGCCCGCTGGCGAAGCCCCTTCAGCTCGTCGAGCATGCCCACGCTCTCCTCGCTCTCGCCCATGAAGAGCGCGGCGATCGACTCCCACTCCGGGTCGAGCATGAAGCCGACCATGGCGTTGGTCTCACGCGCGGCGATGATCGCGCGGGGATCGGGGATGTGGACCGCGATCAGCGCGTCCTCGGGGATTGCCGCGAGGAGGTCTGATGTCGCTGGCTGAGGGCTCCCGCTGGCGGAGAGGAGGAGGGGGAGGGCGAGGGGGGTGAGAGCGAGCATGATCGGGGTGTGGTCTTGGAGTCGTGGGAAACCTTGCAGCGTCCGTACGAGCAGAGCGCCCGTCTATTCACGGGCAGCGCCTAAAATACCGGGCCAACGGCCTGTCGTCTTCCGCCCACCCCTGATCTCCATGCTCTCCACGACTCTCCTCCTCAGCGCGGCCACCTTCAGCATCCAGGCCCCCGCGGAGGCCCCCGCGGAGGCCCCCGCGCCGGCCTCCGAGAAGCGGATCACCCTGGAGCAGACCAGCCGGCGGCCGGGCAGCGAGCCGATCAACCTCTCGCCGTCGCTCCCGCGCGTCCGCTGGGCCTGGGATGGCGAGCACGTGGAGGTGGGCCGGGGAGAGGACGCCCGCTGGCTGGATGTGCGGACCGGGGAGCTGGGGAAGCCTGTCGAGCGGCCCGAGGGGGAGGCCGGCCAGGACGCCGCTCCGCTCGATGGCCTCGCCGAGCTGATTCAGGCCCAGGGGGGGCGATCCGAGAAGGAGGCCCAGCGCATCGCCAGGGGCCTCGAGAAGCGCCCGGAGCAGCTCTCGGACGACGGCTCGGCGCGTATGGCCTACCTCGGCGAGGAGCTGTGGTTCCACCGGGCCGGTGAGGCGCCCAGGGTCCTCGCCCGCGGCGCGGACGGGGAGATTCGCTACGACCGCATGTCCGCCGATGGGGAGGCGCTCGCCTTCGTTCGCGGGAACGACCTCTTCATGGTGAACACCGCGACAGGAAACGTCGCTCCGGTGACCAGCGACGGCGGACCGGACCAGTTCAACGGCATCCTTGATTGGGTCTACCAGGAGGAGATTTACGGCCGCGGCAACTTCCTCGGCCACTTCTGGTCCCCCGACTCTGAGCACCTCGCGTTCCTGGCCCTTGACGAGAGCCCCGTCTACGAGTTCACGGTCGTGGACCACATCGAGGACTCGACCTTCCGGGTCAAGTCAGAGGTCACCAACTACCCGAAGGTGGGCGACCCGAACCCCATCGTTCGGGTCGGGATCACCGGCGCGGAGACCGCGGCCACGGCCTGGGTGGACCTCTCGGCCTACGACGGGCAAGAGATCCTCGTGGTGCGGGTGGGGTGGACGCCGGATGGCGATCGCTGCCTCGTCTACGTGCAGGACCGGATCCAGACCTGGATGGACCTCCTGAGCGTCGACCCGGAGACAGGCGAGGGAGAGGTCCTCATCCGCGAGGAGTCCTCCAGCTGGACGGAGCGTCCGGAGCCTCCGATCTGGCTCGGGGACGGCACGTTCCTCTGGCAGAGCCATCGGACGGGGACGGATCACCTCTACCGCTATCAGCTCGACGGTGAGCTGCTGGGCGCGGTGACCTCGGGGGATTGGAACCTCCGGGGCGTCGAGCACGTGGACGCCCCCGAGGGCGACGCTCCGGGGCACGTCTGGTTCCAGTCCACCGCAGACGGGGACATCAACTCGAACCTCTATCGGGTCGCCCTCGACGGGACCGGCCTGGTCCGCCTGACGTCGGATGAAGGATCCCACTCGGTCACCTTCAACGGGGCGCGGACCTACTTTATCGACCGCTTCTCCAGCCTCACGAACCCCGGAGTCGTCCGGGTCTGTGACGCGGAGGGGATCATCGTCAAGGAACTCGGCCGGGCCGAGGCGCCGGCCAAGGACTACGGCATCGGCGACTGGGAGCTCCACCGGGTCGCCACGCGCGACGGCGTGGAGCTGGACGTGGCGCTGCTCAAGCCGGCGGACTTCGACCCTGCGGGTTCCTACGCCGTGTGGATCTCCACCTACTCCGGGCCGGCAGCGCCGTCGGTGCGGAACCGTTGGAACAGCAGCACCTTCTTCCAGTTCCTCGCGCAGCAGGGCGTGATCGTGCTACAGACCAACGTGCGCTCTTCCACCAGCCGGGGCCACGACGCGACCTCGGCGCTCTACCGACGGGTCGGGCTCCAGGAGGTCGATGACATGGTGGACGTTCTGGATTGGCTGACGGCGAACCCCTGGGCCGACGGGGACCGGGTGGGCATCACGGGGTACAGCTTCGGCGGCACCATGACCGCGAACTGCTTGTGCCGCACGGATCGCTTCAAGCTCGGCATCGCCGGGGGCGGCGTCTACGACTGGCGCATGTACGACACGATCTACACCGAGCGCTACATGCGGACACCCTCGGATAACCTCGAGGGCTATGAGAAGACGAGCGTCCTCGGCGTGGCGAAGGACCTCAACGGCTTCCTCCACATGCACCACGGGATCATGGACGACAACGTGCACGTCCAGAACATGTTCCAGATGGCGCACGCCCTCATGAAGGCGGGCAAGACCGACTGGTCCATGATGGCCTACCCCCAGACGCGCCACGGGATCCGCGACCGCGACCTCGCCTGGCACTCGCGTCAGACCGAGTGGGCGTTGATCCAGGAGCACCTTCTGGGCGGCGGCGACCGCTGACGGCTGATCCCGTTCGGGCGCTGCTGCTCCGCGGGCGGCGCGCGGATCGGAGTGGGCAGGTGGAGTGCTCGCTTCGATGGTCACTCGTCCGGAGGTGCCCGGCCAGGCGGGACCAGCCGAGCGAGACCAGCCGAGCGATCCCCGCCAGGCGGGACCGGTCAGGCCGGGCCGCTCAGGCAGGACCGATGCGACGCGTGCGCCCGAGCAGCGTGCCGCCTCAGGCGGGCTCGGGGGCCTCGGAGCGTCGGACGAGGGTGTAGGCGGCGGGGATCAGCAGGAGAGTGATCAGGGTCGAGCCGACCAGCCCGCCGACCACCGCACGTGCCAGGGGCGCCTGGGCGTCGGCGCCCTCCCCGATCCCGAAGGCCAGGGGGAGGAGCGCCAGGACCGTGGTGAGCGTCGTCATCAGGATCGGTCGGAGGCGGCGACGACCGGCCTCGGCCACGGCTTCGCGCACGGGGGTTCCGTCCTGGACCAGGCGCCCGGCCTGATCGACGAGGAGGATGGCGTTGTTCACCACGACCCCGCCCAGGACGATGCAGCCAATGGCGCTCTGGATGTTGAGAGTCGTACCGGTCAGGTGCAGCGTCACCAGGACGCCGATGGCCGCGAAGGGGACCGAGAGCATGACCACGAGGGGGTCCCGCAGGGACTCGTACTGGCAAGCGAGCACCATGTAGACCAGCGCGATGGCCAGCAGGAACGAGAGCACGAGCTCGCGTGTCGCCTTCTCCTGTTCTTCAAACGTGCCCGCCACCTCGACGGCGTGCCCCCGGGGCCGGGGCAGCGTGGTGAGCTTGGCCTGCAGGTCTCGGGCTACTGAACCCTCGGGCCGGCCTGCGACGTTGGCGGAGACCGTGACCACGCGCTGCTGGTCCTTGCGCTCGATCACGAGGGGGCCACGGCTCGGCTTCGCGTCGACGAGGTTCCGCAGGGCGACGGCGTCTCCCCCCGGGGTGCTCAGGGTCATGTCCAGCACCTCGTCGATGGAGCGCCGCTCGGCGTCCTCCAGCTGGACGAGGATCCGATAGGAGTTGCCGTCCGCGCGGAACTCGCCCGCTCGAGCGCCGGCGAAGCCCACCTCGAGGACCCGCGCCACGTCGCGGACGGAGAGCCCGACGTCGGCGACCTTGGCCCGGTCCACGAGGATCTCCTGCTGGGGCGTCCCGGCGCGCCGGCTGACCGTGACGTCGGTGACGCCGGGCGTCTCCTCGGCGATGCGCGCGGCGTGGGCCGCGAGGCCTTCGAGGACGTCGAGGTCGGGGCCACGGACCTCGATCTCCACGCCGCCTTCGCTCCCGAGCACGCGCTGCAGGAGAAACTGGCCCTCGGGTGCGCGGGTCCGGATCGACATGCCGGCGACCTGCCCCGTGAGGGCGTCGCGGAGCGCGTCCGCGATCTCGGCGTTGGACCGAGTGCGCTCCCGCGCGGGGACGAGAGACATCTGGATGTCTCCCTGGGCCGAGACCGTGCCGCGCCAGCCGGGCCCGACAGAGACCACGCTAGACACGAGCTCGGGAACCAGTGGCATGGCGAGCTCTGTCATCCGGCGGGTCTGGCGATCCACGAGGTCGAGCCGGGTGCCCACGGCCATTTCCCCGGTAACCCGCACCTCACCCTCATCGCTGGGGGGCAGGTACTCGGTCCCGATGAGGGGGTAGAGGAACAGGCTGGCGCCGAGGGCCGCGCAGGACAAGGCGACCACCACGAGGGGCCGGCGGACGGCGCGGCGCAGGAGCCCCGCGTAGGCGCTATCGAGGCGTTGAAAGCCGCGCTCGGCGAACGCAGCAAGTGAGCCCTGGGAGCTTGGCCGCGCGAGGAGCCTGGAGGCGAGGACCGGGACGAGGCTCAGGGAGACGAGCAGCGAGCAGATCAGGCTGAACACGACGACGAGGGCCAGCTCACCGAACAGCGCGCCGGCCACACCCTCGATGAAGGCGAGGGGAAGGAAGATGACCAGGGTCGTGATCGTGCTCGCGAGGATGGCGCTGGCCACCTCATCGGCGCCGGCCACCGAGGCGGTGACGGCGTCCTCTCCGTACTCGCTGCGCCGGCGGAAGATGTTCTCCAGGACGACCACCGAGCTGTCCACCATCATGCCGACGCCGAGCGCCAGGCCCCCGAGGGTCATCAGGTTGAGGGTTAGCCCGCCGAGCTCGAGGAGGGCGAAGGTCGCCACCATGGAGATCGGGATCGACGCCGCGATGACGAGGGTGCTGCGCAGGCTCCGGAGGAAGAAGAGCAGCACGAGGATCGCGAACGCGCTCCCGTAGAGGACGGAGCTCGCGACGTTGTCGATGGAGCGGCGGATGAAGTCGCCCTGGTTGGAGGTGACGACAACGTTGAGCTGGGGGTAAGCCACGTTGACGCGCTCCACCTCCTCGAGGATGGCCTTGGCGACCTCGACGGTGTTGGCGTCGGACTGCTTCCGGATCGCCACCCTTAGCCCGAGGTCGCCGTCCACGCGGACGTAGCGGTCCAGCTTCTCGTAGGTGTCCTTCACCACGGCAATCTGACCGACGGTGACGGCGCCGTCGCCGCGCTCGAGGATCACCGTGTCACGGATCTCGTCCAGGGTCTGGAACTCAGCGGGCGCCCGCAGGGTGACCTCGTAGCGACCCTCTTCCAGCTGGCCGGCAGGGCGGTCCAGGTTGGCCTCCCGGAGCGCGGTGAGCACGCGGTCGAGTGGGATCCCCAGGGCGTTCAGTCGCTGGGGGTCGAGCTCGACCCGGACCTCGCGGGTGAAGCTGCCCCAGGGGTCGACCTGGGCCACGCCGGGGATCCGCGAGAAGCGGAAGCGGATCTGGTCCTCCACCAGCTGGGTCAGGGCCACGGGGTCGAGCTTGCTGCTGACCCCCAGGATCACGATGGGGAAGCTGCCGATGTCGAACTTCTGAACCCGGGGGCGGGTCACCTCGTCGGGGAGCTCGTCCACTTCCTGGTCCACGCGGGCCTGCAGGTCGATGGCCGCAGCGTCGACGTTGACGCCATACCCGAAGCGGACCGTGACGCGGCTCGACCCCTCCAGGGACGTCGACTCGATCTCCTCCACCCCGGGGACCGTCGCGGCCACCTCCTCGATGATCTGCGTGACGAGACGCTCAACCACCTCGGGGCTCGCGCCCTCGTACGTGGTCCGGATCGTGCACGAGGGCATCTCCACTTCGGGCAGAAGGTCGATCCTCAGGCGGCCCAGGGCGAAGGCGCCGAGGGCCACAACCATGAGCGACACCATGGTCGCGAAGACCGGGCGTCGGACGCTGGCGGCGGGGAGGCTCATCGCCCGCCGTTGGCGTTGGGCACGGCACTAAACACGCTCACCTCGCTGCCGTCATCGCAGAGTTCTTGCCCGAGGACCACGACCCCGCCGGAGAGCCCGTCGCCTGAGACCTGGACCCTGCCGTCCTCTTGCAAGCCGCGTTGGACCGGGGCCCAGCGGACGGTCTTCGCGCCGCGCGGGAGGACAAAGACGCCCTCGATTCCGTCGCGCGCCGTCAGGGCGTCCACGGGCACGATGGTCGCGCCTTCCGCATGGTCGAGCTCGAGCGTGGCGCGGACGAACATCCCGGGTCGGAGCCGCAGGTCAGCGTTGTCGACCTCGAGCTCGACACGAACCTGCCGGGTGCTCCTCCGAAAGACGGGCGCGATGCGCGCCACGCGCCCCTCGAAGGACTGGCCCGGATAGGCGTCGGTCGTGAAGCTCGCTCGCTGGTCCACGGCGAGCCTCGAGAAGTCGCGCTCGGGGACGAAGATCACGGCCACGATGGGGTCAAGCGCGACGAGCGAGAGGATCGGCGTGCTGGAGTTGACGATCGAGCCCACGTCGACGAAGCGCTCGGCGATGTACCTGAAGGGACCCGCTGGCGTCCCCGAGCCGTCGCCGGCGGGGCGGTCCTTGTGGATCGAAGCGGCGGGCGCCTCCCACTCGGCCACGATCCGCGTCTGACCCAGGCGCACGCGCGCTGTCGCGAGGGAGGCCTCGCTGCGTACGACCCTGGCCTTCGCGACGGCGACCATGGCTCGACTGGCGGCGTTGGCGGCCTCGGCGCTCTCCAGCTCGGCCGAGGACGCGATGCCCTCCTGCTGGAGTTGAGCCTGGCGCGCCAGGACCCGCTTCGCCAGATTCGCTGAGGCCTCGGCCTCTTCCACGGTGGCTCGACCGACGGCCTGGTCCGCCTCGGCCTGGGCCACGGCTTGGACCAGCTCATCGTCGTCGATCCACGCGATGACCTGGCCGTTCTCGACGGGGTCCCCGATGTCCACGGAGAGACGCTCGACGTTTCCGGCGACGCGCGGCGCGACGATCACCTCGGCCGATGCCTCGAGAGTCCCGGTGAAGACTCGCCGCTCGGTCAGGGCGCCGACCTCGATGTCAGCGACCTCGACGGGGGCGGATCGCTCGGCTCCGCCTTGCCCTGGTCTCGCACTCTGCGGAGGCTCTGGCGCGCAACTCGCAGCGAGGGAGACGACGATGAGCGCTGCGGCTCGGGATCGAGAGTGCTGGTTCATGGGACGGGAGGGGACGCAGAGCGGCCGCGCGGGGAGGTTCGCCCGGCGCGCCCGGACCGATGCGGAGCCAGAGGGGTCAGCGTGGCTCGGCGCGGTCCAGGCGGAGGCCGATCGCGCTGGCGAGCCGCTTGAGATCGTCGGGGATCGGCGCCGCCACGTCGAGGCGGGGATGGTCCTTGAGGGTGAGTCGGCTCGCGTGGAGGGCCTGGCGGGGATGCAGCGTACATGGGGGGGAGCGGTACCACTCCTCCCCGATGATCGGGTGGCCCAGGTGTGCGGCGTGGATCCGGATCTGGTGGGTCCTCCCCGTCAGGATCCTGACGCGCAGCAGGGAATGTTCCGGACCCCGGTCGAGGACCTCGATCTCCGTGTGCGCCGAGCGTCCTTTGGTCGTGACCCCCAGGCTGGTGCCGTCCACCATCCCGATGGGGTCGGTGACGATCTGGGTCTCCCAGGTGGGGCGCCCGTGGACCATGGCGAGGTAGTGCTTTCGCGCTGAGGGCGCGGACATCGCCTCCTTCAGGGCGGCGACCTGGCGCCTCTCTGTGGTGAACACATTGACTCCGCTGGTGTCGGCGTCGAGCTGGTGGACCGCCCAGACCATGCCTCCGGCGCGCTGGATCACCGCGTGCTGGAGGCAATCGTCATCGTCCAGGCTGCGGCCAGTGGACGGGAGGCCGGGGGGCTTGTCGATGACGAGGAGAGTTCCCGCTTCGAGCAGAATCCGGCCTTCCAGGTCTCGGGGCATCATGGCGGACGGCTCAGGGGGGAGCCAGGCAGGGAGGGGGTGGGCGCACTCTTGCCGACATGCGGGGGCCGGCCGACTTTGGCTACACTATGCGGGCACAGTCACCATCACCCAGATCAACATGTTCAAGACCCTCCTCCCCGCGGTGCTCGCGCTTGGCCTTGTGGCCTGCACGGCCGAGACCACCGAAATCGATACGACGACCGCCCCGGCCGACGGCAACGCCGCCGACATGGGCGTCGCTAAAGCCCAGACCGTGACGCTTCGGCTCACGGGCATGACATGAGGCGCGGGCTGCCCCCCGCAAGTGCGGTCTGCACTTGCTGAGCTCGATGGAATTGAAGAGTCCGACGTCGTGGTGGACTACGACAAGAAGACCGCCACGGTCGACTGCGCAGGAGCGAACGTTGACCCCAAGGCGCTGATTGGCGCCTTCGAGGGCACGCGCTTCTCGGCGACGCTCTGATGCCCCCGGCGCCGTTCGCGGCGCCGCATCGAGGAGGAGGCCCCGCGGCGCATGCCGTGGGGCCTCCTTCATTGGGCCTCTGCCCGCGCGGGGCACTGGCCGGTCGAGGGGCTTGCGCCCGCTCGTGACGCTGCCTACTGGAACGTCACCTCGATGCCCTGGGAGAAGTTCGAGGTCGCGGTGCCCATGGACGAGTCGCGGAACCAGGTCGTGAAGTTGAAGACGTCACCGGGAGCCGCCGTGATGAAGCCGGTGGGGCTCGGGATCATCGTGAGGTCCGCGGGGAGCATGATCTCGCCCGCCGAGCCGGAGTTCAGGATTTGACCGGGTCCGACGTAGCGACCGATGGCGCCGCCGAGGCAGAGGCTGCCCTGGCTTCCGCCGGGGTTGGCCACGAAGCCCTGGGTCTGACTCACGAGGAAGAAGCCGAACGAGTTCATGGGCATGGAGCTGCACACGAGGGTCAGGTCGTTCAAGGCGACGGCCGGGGAACCGCTGACGCTGACCTCCGCGGGTGACCCGGAGGAGTTGGTCACCGCGGGCCCGCAGTAGCTCGTCCCGAAGCTCGGACCCGATCCGGGGAAGATCTGGATCCCGTTGATGCTGTCAAACGAGGTGGTCACCGAGATGTCGACGATGAGGGGCTGCCCAGCTCCGACGGCGACGACGTGTTCGGCGTGGGTGACACCGAGCACGTAGCCGAGGCAGAAGTCCCCGCCGACGTCCTGTGCCGGATCGACGGACCCCTGGACCGCGACGTTGGTGAGGAACGCCGCGCTGTCCGGCGCCATGGCGTAGGTGATGACGGTGTAGGTGCCCTGGTTGAGGCCATCGAACCGGAACTGGCTCGGACCGCCGACGTAGCCGCAGTCATCCATCAGGGCCTGGTCATCACCGATGGAGCAGGCCTCGTCGAAGAAGAGGCTGAGCGGCGTGACGGTGAGTCCATCCCAGGTCAACGTCACACCGGTCGGGTTGCCGGTGATGTCGTTGAGCGGCGGTGAGACCGTGACGGGGCCGGCCACGCTGTCGAGATCGAACACGTTCCATTGCCCGGGGGCGCCTGCGGCGCCTCCGAAGGTGCCCGAGGGAGCCCCGGCGCCAGCAGTGGCGGAACCGATGTCGACGAAGATCGACTGTTGCTGGGCCTGGCCGAAGGAAGCCGTGAACGCCGCCATGGCGGCAAGTGAGATCAAGCGGGACATGAGGTCTGGGGAAGGGGGCCGTCTGAGCAGCGCAGCCAGGATGGCTGCCTTACATCGAGCGTACTTCAAGCCCGGCCAATTGCTGCCGCACCTCTCGCCTGGGCAGGCTCAGGCGCCCTGGAGCAGGGGTCGTGCATCGCTCTGGGGCACCCGGACCGACCCCTCGCATGTGCTCCTCCGGGCTCCCGGGGCGGCTGCCCCCAGGTCCATCCAAGGCCGTGGGCGCCGCGGGGGCCTCGTCGCGGAGCACGTCTCCGGCACGTTCGTCGCCGCTGAGCCCGCGGTTGTCGCGGTCCTCCGCTGCGGTCCTCTCCGCCGCACCGCTCTCGTCCCAATGCTGCTCGGATTCTGTGCGGCGTGGCCCCGTGCCGCTTTGACACCGCGCCCAGTACGTCCCGCCCTCCTCGGGGGCAGCCCCGGTACGCCACGCCTTGTGTCGCCACCTTCACCACGGCCACTGCCGGGCGCCAAACCCGCGGAAGTGACCTGCGCGAGGTGGACGGCAGCTTCCAGGGCCCGAAGATGTCAGCGGTGACCCGGGGTGCCCCGGCGAGCCCTCATTGCCCCTGTCCCAGCCGCGCCTGAACATGTCCCTCCCCAGCAGCCTGACCCCCTCGCGCCGTGTCCTCATGGGACCTGGCCCCTCCGACGTGGACGACGCGGTGCTCGCCGCCATGGCCCGTCCGACGCTCGGGCACCTCGACCCGGAGTTCCTCGGGGTCATGGACGAAATCGGCGGGATGCTCCGCTCGGTCTTCCGGACGGAGAACCAGCTGACCATGCCCATGTCGGGGACCGGCTCGGCGGGCATGGAGACGTGCATGGTCAACCTCCTCGAGCCCGGCGATCGAGTGCTCGTCGGGGTGAACGGCGTGTTCGGGACGCGCATGGCCGAGGTCGCTCGCCGGTGCGGCGCCGAGGTGACGGAGGTGAAGGGTGAGTGGGGCCGTGCCTTCGAGGCCGACATGCTCCGTGCGGGTGCGGAGCACGCTCGCTACGACCTCGTGGCCGTCGTCCATGCCGAGACGTCCACCGGGGTCCTTCAGCCGATTCCGCCGGTGCGAGAGCTCGCTGACGAGCTCGGCGCGCTGCTGCTCATTGACTGCGTCACCTCCCTCGCCGGGCACGCCGTCGAGATCGACGGCTGGCGCGTCGACGCGGCGTATTCGGGCACCCAGAAGTGCCTCTCCTGTCCTCCTGGGCTCGCGCCGGTCACCTTCTCGCCGCGCGCCGTGGAGAAGATGCGGGCGCGCAAGACGCCCGTGCAGTCCTGGTACCTGGACCTCTCCCTGATTCAGGGCTACTGGGGTGAGGAGCGCAGCTACCACCACACCGCGCCCATCAACATGCTCTATGGGTTGCACGAGGCCCTGAGGCTGGTGCTCGAGGAGGGGCTCGACGCCCGCTTCGAGCGCCATCGCCGCCACTCCGAGATGTTCTGCGCGGGGCTCGCGCCGCTCGGGCTCGCCCCCAGGGTGCCGGAGGCGGAGCGGCTCGCACCGCTGACCACCGTCGCCATTCCCGAGGGGGTCGACGACGCCGCGGTCCGGGGGCACCTGCTCCAGCACTACGGCCTCGAGATCGGCGGCGGCCTCGGCCCGATGAAGGGCAACACCTGGCGCGTCGGCCTCATGGGCGCCGGCTCCACGGAGCGCAACGTGAAGCTCTGCCTCGCGGCGCTCCGCGAGGCCCTGGACCAGGGCTAGCGGCGCGAAGGGGCGGTGCAGCCGGTTCTTCCCAAACGGCTCTTCCCACCAGGCTCTTCCACACGGGCCCGACGCTCGATTGGGGGGGGCGAGGGCTCCGAGGTGATGGGTGAGCTCCGGGTCGACCGCGAAGGATACGAGGACGATGGGGGACTTCCCTTGAGTCTCCCCCCCGCACTTCTCCACAGTCTTGGCAGCCCGCGCGGGGCCGGGGGGGGGTCCTCGGCGTTCCGTGGGATTCCCACCATGCCGAAGATCCAAACTGCTCTCGAGGCGGCCCGTCGCGGCCGCTCACGCTCCCTCCGGCTGCTGCTCACAGGGGCCCTCGCTCTGGTGCCGCTGACCGCTTGCGGAGGAGGCGACGGCGGGAGCCAGGCGCCTGGTGCCGGGACTCCGGCGAGGGTCACAGCCCTCTCGCCGGACGCGCGGGTGGACCTGCCTGGGAGGGTCAGCGTCTTCCTGAAGGTCACCGAGGGGGACGGCTCGCCCGCGGCGGACCTCGCCGGCGCGGACTTCAACGTCTACGAGAACGAGCAGCTCGTCTCCCAGACGGAGAGCGCCCAGCGCCTGGTGGCTCAGCCCCAGGTCTTCCGCTCCTACCTCCACCTGGTCCTCGACCGGAGCAACAGCGTCCAGTCGGCGGGCGCAGCCGAGGTGCAGGAGGGAGCGCGGCAGTTCATCGAGGCGGTCACCGCGGAGCCCGAGAACTACGTCAAGGTCAGCTGGTTCGACGGCTCGCCGATGATCCATGAGATCTCAGGCTACGACTTCGGGTTCTCCAACGACCGCGAGCTCCTGCTCGCGGCCGTGGACGCCCTGAACGACGAGCCGCCGTTCAGCACGTCGACCAACCTCTATGGGGCGGTGGTGGACGGCATCAGCGCGCTGGACGAGGTCGACGCAAGCGCGGCCAACAGCGGCGTGGAGAACCGGTCCCTCACCCTGGTGACCTTCACGGACGGGACCCATCAAGCGGGGCCTGCGGTCACCCTTCAAGACGCCCTGGACGCCATCGAGGGCGTCAGCTCGGAGGGCACGGAGCACACCGCGTTCACCATCGGCGTGGGCCAGGAGTACGACGCTGCGGTGCTCGCGGCGCTCGGCCCCAACGGGACGGCCACGGCGACGGAGTTCGGTGAGCTGGCCGACGCCTTCGAGCAGATCGGGGGCCAGGTCAGGGACCTCGCCAACAGCTTCTACTTCCTCAGCTACTGCTCACCGAAGACGAGCGGCATCAACAGCCTGCGGATCTCGGTGCTCCCGCAGCCGAACAACTCGGCGGACGCGCAGTTCACGTTCGACGCCCGATACTTCGGCGGGGGCTGCGCCTTCCTCGACATCAAGAACCACCCCGAGCTGGGGGGCGCGGGAGCGCGGGCCTTCATCTCCGACGCGGTGGAGCTGGCCTCCGGCGAGGTCCTCGCCTGCGGTTGGCGGACCGACAACTGCCTGGAGCCCGGGTGCGGCACACCCTCGACGGCGTTCGTCGCCCGCTTCCGGGCGAGCCCCGCATCCGAGGTCGGCTCCAACCTCCCCGACGGGCGGCTGGACCCGGACTTCGGTATCGCGGGAGTCCGGGTGCTCGAGGTGTCGCCCTTCGCCGTGAGCGGGGCGACGTCCCTGGCGCTAGACGGGATCACGGGGGACGTCATCGTCGGTGGCTGGGCCCGCGCGAGCGCCTCCAGCGGCTTCTCTCAGGCTTCCCTGTGGCGCGTGGCGCCCGACGGGAGCGGGTCGACGCGCGTGGACCTGCCCAACCCCTCGATCACGGATCAGGCCGTCCTCGACCTGGCGTCGACGGCCTCCGGCGGGTACGTCGCCGTGGGCTTTCAGGGCATTGGCGCCCGGAGTTACGCCACGTGGAGCCTGCTCTCGGACCTGACGCTCGACCCGGGCTTCGGGGCGGCTGGGGTCGTGTACGCGCCGGCGATCCCGGAGGTCGGGAACGAGGGCGCCTCAGGCGTGGTCGCCGGGAGCGACCGGCTCTACGTGATCGGGCACGCCGGCGGTGGGATCCGGATCCTCGCCCTCGACCCCGCTTCGGGCGGCGCTGTCGCGGGCTTCGGAGGCGGGACCGTGGAGCCCCTGCGGTTCTTCGGCGGAGCGACGTACGGCGCCCATTGCGGCGAGGCCAGCCTCGACGGCGCCTCGAACCTTGTCCTCGCCGGCTCCCTGACCGGCGCCTTCGGCGGCGCGATGATCCGCGACCAGCCGGCGCTCTGGCGGCTCCTCCCCGACGGCAACGCCGACACCACGTTCGCGGGGAGCCTCTCCTCGCCGACCACCGGGACCGGCGTGGTGACCCTCCGCGACGGCTCCACCAACAACCCTGAGATCGACTTCGGGCGGGACACCAGCCTGAGGTCCCTCGCGATCGGCCCCGACGGGACCCTCATCGCCGCGGGCCAGCGGAGCAACGCGGAGGGGCACACTGACCTCGCCGTCTTCGCGTTCGGGACCACCGGGGTTCTCTCTGGCGCCTACAACTTCCTCGGCTTCCTCATCGACGATGGCGCGAGCGCCGACAACTCCTTCGAGTCGGGCAGCGTCGTCCGGGTGCTGCAGTCGGGCGCCATCTGGGCTCTCGGCTCATCGAACCCGACCGACCCTTCAGGGCCGGCGGGGACCGACGACGTCCCGACGATCTGGGTCGATAGAGACCCCGCGCGGGTCTTCCCACCCATCGGGAACTGAGCGGCTGAGGCTCGGTCATCCGGGGCGCCCGGGGCGGATCAGTAGGTGGCGCCCACGCCGATCGTGACCTGCGAGTAGTCGCTGTCGAAGCTGGTCCCGTCGATCGAGTGGTCCGTGAAGAAGGTCATGCGACCTTCGATCGAGAGGTGGACCGAGCGGGAGACCTCGAAGAGCAGGCCCGCGTGCCCGTAGGCGCCGAGGTCTCCACTGCTCTCCCGCGCCTGGAGTCCGCCCGAGCTCACCCGGGTCTCGCTCGTCACCCAGGTGGCGCCAGCGCCGAGGTAGGGGTGGAGGGGGCCCGTGCCCGCCTGGGCCCGGAGGCCAGCGTAGAACTCACTCTGGAAGAGCTCGAGGTTCCCGATTCCACCTCCTGAGAGCCGGGCGCCGCGAACGCGATCGTCCGCGAACTGGAGGCCGAGCTCAAAACCCAGCGTGTTGCCGCTGGTGACCCTCGAGAACTCGACCCCGAAGGCCTGGGGCTCATCGGTGGGCGCGAAGTCCCCGTCGAGCTGGCGCTGGCCGAACGTGAACGTGAGGCGGCCGGAGGTGGGCCTCGAGTAGTCCCCTGGCGCCGGCGACTGCGCCGGCGACTGGGTAGTCGGCTGGGTAGTCGACTGTGCCGGAGACTGGGCCGTCGGCTGGGCCGTCGGCTGGGCGGCAGCGGAGAGGCTGACGGGGACCCGGGGGTGCGGGGGAGCGGCGGCGCAGCCCGCCAGCAGCGCCGCGAGGGCGCAGGCGGCGGGCGTTCGGAGGGGGCCGAGCATGGGGTCGGGGGGGGCGGTGCCAAGCAGCTCGGATCGAGCATCTTGGGGGGAGCCTCGTGCGCGGGATGAGGTGCGCGTGATGGGGCTCACGGGATCCTGGGCGGGTGAACGCACGCGGGGCCGTGCCGTGGGTCGGCGCGGCCCCGACGGAGGAGGGAGAGGAGGGGCAGCGCCCCTCCGGCTCACATGTATCCCAGGCCCTTCATCTTGGCCATGCTGTCGGCGTCGCCGGAGTTGGCGATGTCCTGCTTGAGGGCGTCGACGAGCTCGTCGATCGTGCTGTCCTCGGCCCAGCGCTTCTTACCAGCGTCCATGACGTCGATGGCTTGCAGGTACGCGGCGTGGGTCCTCAGGCCGCTGACCACGTACTTGTAGTCCACCGGCTCGACCATGTCCGGGTGCTCCGTGGCGAAGGCCAGGAAGGCGTCCCGGGACTCGTCTGGGCGGCTCTCGGCCAGGGCCTCGGCGTAGACGATGACCAGCTCCTTGTGGTCGGCGGAGCCCGCCTCGACCGAGGCGAGCTGGCTCTCGGAGGCCTCGATGGCCGCGCCGTACTGGCCCTGCTGGATGAGCTGGGCCGGATCGGCGGACTCGTTGCCGCCGCAAGCGGCGAGGGTGAGCGACAGCGAGAGGGGGAGGAGGATGTTCTTGAACTGCATGGGATTTGGGTCCGCCCGGGGGTGGCTGAGGGACGGGTTCGAGGAGCAGGCTCGGCGGGCAGGCTCGGCTGAGAGGGCCTGCGCGACGGCTCGCGGGAAGCTTACTGCGACTACGGGCGGGGGGCGCGGACCGTGGGCCAAGCGGTTGGGTTGGCGGGGCGGCGGGCCGTGGGGTCTCAGGACGGGACGCTCTGATCGCACTCAAGTTTGCCCCGGTAGGCTCCGATAGGAGTACGATTGGAGTGCGATTGGAGTGTCGACCCTCCCCTGGCTCGCCCCGATCGTTCCCTCTAGTCGCTACCAAGTCGCATCCAGCAACCCGCCGTGAGAGAGTCCAAGGTCACCGTCAAGATCCCCCGTCCTCTGTATCGAAAGATCCAGCAGGTGGTGGATGGGTCCGGATTCAACTCGCCAACGGACTTCATCGTCTTCGTGCTCCGAGACCTGATGGGAGATACGCCTTCCGTTCAGGTCGCCCCCACGGAGGGGGTGGAGGGCTCTGACTACACGCAGGAAGAGCTCGACGACGTGAAGCGCAAGCTCGAGAACCTCGGCTACCTCTGATCACCAGCACTGGGCTTCGCCCACACCAATCCCCACCCACATGACTGCCGCCAACGTTTCCATTCTTCCCGTCCACGGTGGCCTCGAGGCCCCGGTCAACCGCATCGACGCCGCCGCAGCGAGCGCCGGAGCGGATCTCGCCAAGGTGGACGTGAACGAGGTGGATCGCACCACCCTCTACCGCATCGCGGACGGGACCCTCTCGCCCCTCGAAGGGCCGATGGCCCGCGCGGACTACGACGCGGTCCTCTCGGAGCAGGCCATCGAGCGCAACGGTGGGAAGTGGGCCTGGACCATCCCGATCATTCTCCCGGTCACCGACGCCGAGGCGGCCGCGTGCACCGCCGGGGCCAAGATCGCCCTCTGCTCCGACGGCGAGGTCTTCGGTGTCCTCGAGGTCGAGGGCGGCGCCTACGACTGGGACAAGGCAGCCTTCATCAAGGCGGTGTATCGCACCGAGCGCACGGATCACCCCGGCGCGCGCCTTTGGACCGCGGACGAGCGCACCAAGCTGGTCGGCGGCACCATCACCCTCGCGCCCGCCGAGGACACCCGCCCGTTCGCGGGCCGCGTGATGGGCCCGACCCAGACCCGCAGCCTGATCATGGACCGCGGCTGGGAGCAGTCAATCGCCTTCCAGACCCGCAACCCGCTCCACCGCGCCCATGAGTACGCGCTGGTCCACGGGGCCGAGGTCATCCTCCGCGACACCGGCAAGAAGACCGGCGTCATCCTGAACCCGCTGGTGGGTCAGCTGAAGGGCGACGACGTCCCGGCCTCGACCCGCATGGAGACCTACGAGGCCCTGGTGAAGAACCGCCTCCTGGGTGAGGGCGACAAGGACGCCGAGCTCTGGGAGTCCAAGGGTCAAGACCTGAACGACCAGCTCGAGCTCGTCGGCCTGGACATGCGCATGTACTACGGCGGCCCGAGCGAGGCCGTGATGCACGCCATCTACCGCCAGAACCTGGGCTTCACCCACTTCATCATCGGCCGCAAGCACGCGGACGCGCCCTTCGACGACAAGACCGCGATCTGGGGCGACTTCGACGCCCAGACCGTGTTCGAGGAGCTCGGCGGCGACCTCGCCATCAAGACCGTCAACGTCGGCTTCGCCGCGTACTTCGAGGAGCTCGGTCGCGTCGGCCTCATGGAGGCGAACAAGGACAAGACGTCCGTCTTCATCTCCGGCACCAAGGTGCGCGAGCAGCTGGTGAGCGGCGAGAACCCTGACCCCCGGATCATGCGCGAGACCACCGCCGCGATCCTCGTCGACTTCTACAAGACCAAGGAAGAGTGAGCTGATGGGCCTGTTCGACAAGTTCAAGAAGAAGCCGGCGACCCCGCCGCGTCCCATGCCGCGTCTCCCGATGCGGCCTGGGATGGTCCAGAAGCCTGATCCCCAGGCGGAGAACCACTTCATCATCATCATCCTCGACTCCTGCCGCTACGACGCGTTCATGTCGGCGGAGACGAAGACGATCACGAAGCTGTCGGGCGGCAAGGTGGAGAAGCGGTACACGTACGCCTCGTGGACCGCGCCCTCTCACTACAACCTCCTCACGGGCCTCCTGCCGCACACCTCCCCGGAGAACGTGTACGCGTCGGAGTACTACAAGGAGGACTTTTATAACTACAACAAGCGCCTGGGCTCCAAGGGCACCGACATCGACTTCGGCGCCATGGTCCCCGGGCTCTGGTTGCCTGGTCTGCTCCAGCAGAAGCTCGGCTACGACACGCACGCCCGCGTGTCGCTGCCCGTGCTCAACCCGAAGACGGGGATCAACCGTGCCTTCGACAGCTTCCAGCTGATGGACAGCCATAACGACATGGCGGCGATCCTGCCCACGATGAAGTTCGACGGCCCGCGTCCGCACTTCTACCTGCTCAACGTCGGGGAGACGCATTACCCCTACGCCAAGCCGGACGAGGACTCCTCCATGTGGCCGCGCATCAGCGGGGTCAACGGGGTCTTCCGGAAGATGAACGACCAGATCGCCGAGAGCGAAGAGAAGAGCAAGTTCAAAGAGGACTTCCAGTTCTTCAACCAGGACAAGCTGGACGAGCTCAAGGAGCGTCAGATCGACACCGTCCGCTACCTGGACGGCGTCTTCGAGCAGCTCTACGACACCGTCCCGAAGAACACCCACATCATCGTCACCGCCGACCACGGCGAGCTGTTCGGTGAGGCCGGGTACTTCGGCCACGGCCCGATCATGCACGAGAAGTGCTTCGAGGTGCCTTACCTCGAGGGGATGATCCGGTAGCGCCGGACCCCGCCATTCAATCAACGATTCCTATCCCTAACCAACCCACCATCACCATGTCCCAGAAGGGTTTTGTCCTTTGGTTCACCGGCCTCTCCGGCTCCGGTAAGTCCACCCTCGCCGAGTACCTCACGCCCGTCCTCACGGAGCGCGGCAAGAACGTCGAGGTCCTCGACGGCGACGTCGTCCGCACCAACCTCTCGAAGGGCCTCGGCTTCTCGAAGGAAGATCGCGACACGAACGTCGCGCGCATCGGCTTCGTGGCCAACCTGCTCGCGCGCAACGGCTGCTGCTCGATCACCGCGGCGATCTCCCCCTACCAGGAGGTCCGCGACCAGTGCCGCGGCATGATCGACGCGGCGCGTTCCGAGTTCGTCGAGGTCTACGTCGAGGCGCCCCTCGCGGTCGTCGAGGAGCGTGACACCAAGGGCCTCTACAAGAAGGCCCGCTCCGGCGAGATCAAGAACTTCACCGGCGTCAGCGACCCCTACGAGGCGCCGACCAACGCTGAGATCACGGTCCACACCGGCGACGAGTCCATCGAGGAGTCGGCGGCCAAGATCCTCGGGTACCTCGAGGAGCGCGGCCTGATCGCCGCGACCGCCGCCCAGGCCTGATCTTCAGCCTGGCCTTGACCTCGACCGGGCGCTGCCCGGCGGGGCCAAGCTGGAGCGGCCGGCGTCCCCTGGGGCGCCGGCCGCTTCCGTTTCATGCGACCGGCGTGGCGGGGCTCGAGGACCTATGATCCGGCGTGCCCGCGGCTCCCCCTCCCTCCCTCGCCCGACGCCACCTGGCGCTCCCGGGCGCCCCTGCCCTGGGGTGGGTCGAGGCCGAGGCCTCGGTGGGTGGGTTGACCCGCGTTCGCTTCCTTGAGGACGCCCCGGTGGGACGCTCGGCGGGGTCCCAAGCGCAGCCCGAGGCGGGGAATGAGCAGGGGGAGGTACGCGCGGCGGCCGCCCACCTCGCGCACTTCGCAGAGGAGCTCGCGGCCTACCTCCGCGGCGCCCGCGGGCCCTTCACGGTCCCCGTTCAGGCTTCTGGCACGGCCTTTCAGCGGGAGGTCTGGGGAGCCCTGCGCCTCCTTAACCACGGGGCGCTGACCACCTACGGCGAGCTCGCGGCCGGCCTCGGTAAGCCCACAGCTGTCCGGGCTGTGGGAGCCGCTGTCGGCCGGAACCCGCTGCTGATGGTGGTGCCGTGCCACCGGGTCATCGGGTCCAGCGGTCAGTTGACGGGCTACGCCGCGGGGGTCGACCGTAAGCGGGCGCTCCTCGACCTCGAGGCCGCAGCGGCCGCGGTCCCGCCGCTGATCGCTGAGCCCGACGGCTCCGAGCTGCTCACTCTGTCGCCCGCGGAGGCGGCGGCGGTGATCGGGGCCCTGGTCCAGGGGGGCGTCCGGTTCGATGAGGCCGGACCCGAGGCCGCTGGGTGCGCCGGCCCCGAGGTGGCGGTCCTCCGCTTTCCTGCCGGCTCGGACCACATCAAGATCGGGGCGGCCTTGGTCGCCGCTAGGGAGACGGGGCCGTGAGTGAACTTCGGATCCGCGGCGCCCGCGAGCACAACCTGCGCGGCGTTGACCTCGACCTCACGCGCGGCCAGTGGATCGCCGTGACCGGGCCCTCTGGGTCAGGCAAGACGTCGCTGGTCTTCGAGACCGTCGTCCGTGAGGGGCAGCGACGCTACCTCGGCTCCCTCTCGGCCCGGGCCCGTCAGTTCTTCGGCAAGCTCGGACGGGCGGCCGTGGACTCGGTCGAGGGCCTGCCGCCGGCCATCGCCATGGGCTCCACCGACGCGCGGGCCAGCGTGCGCTCGACCGTGGGGACCTTGACGGGGACCCTCGATCTCCTGCGCCTCCTCTACGCCCGCGTCGCAAAGGACCCGGGTGGGGTCTCGCTGACCCGAAGCCACTTCAGCTTCAACCACCCCGACGGCGCCTGCACCCGCTGCGGGGGCAGCGGCGTCGAGGACGAGGTGAGCGAGGACCTCCTCGTGGAGGACGCCTCGAGGAGCATCCGCGATGGCGCCCTGAAGCCGACCCTGAAGAGCGGCTACACCGTCTACTCCCAGGTGACCCTGGAGGTCATGGACACCATCTGCCGGGCCCACGGGTTCGACGTGGAGACGCCCTGGGGAGAGCTCAGCGACGAGCAGCGAGGCGTGATCCTGCGCGGTACGCGCCGGCTGAAGGTCCCCTTCGGCAAGCACAGCATCGAGTCCCGCATGAGGTGGGAGGGGATCACCGCGCGGCCCAGGGAGGAGGGTTACTACCGCGGGCTCATCCCCGTCATCGAGGAGACCCTCAAGCGCAACCGCAACCCGAACATCCTGCGCTTCGCCCGCTCGGTCCCCTGCGCGGAGTGCGACGGCGCCCGCCTCTCACGGCCCGGCCGTGAGGCGGCCATCGGGAGCCGCCGCCTGCCGGAGCTGCTCGGTCTCTCCGCTCATGAGCTCGGCCCCGCCCTCGACGCCGTGGACGGGATCGGGCGCAGTGAGGTCGCGCAAGCGATCCTGCCCGAGCTGCACCGCCGGCTCGAGCGCATGGTCCTGCTTGAGCTCGGCCACCTGTCCCTCGCTCGCGAGAGCACGACGCTCTCCACCGGCGAGGCCCAGCGGATCCAGCTCGCTTCCCAGCTCGCCGCGCCCATGGGCGGGCTGCTGGTGGCGTTGGATGAGCCCACCCTCGGGCTTCACCCCTCCGGTCAGCCGGGAATGACCGCCGTGCTCGACGAGCTCAGGGACCGGGGTAACACCCTGATGGTGGTGGAGCACGACCCGGACATGGTCCGGCAGGCGGACCACGTCGTGGAGGTCGGGCCAGGGGCCGGGCCAGAGGGCGGCCTCATCGTACGCAGCGCGCCCATGTCCGGCGCTCCGCTCGGGGAGCCGCTCGTGATCGACGGACCGCGGCGTGAGCCGACCGGAGAGCTGCGGCTCGTGGGCGCGACGCTCCACAACCTGCGCGGGGCAGACCTCACGGTGCACCTGGGGACCCTGCAGGTGATCACGGGCCCCTCGGGCGCGGGCAAGTCATCCCTGGTGTTCGGCACCCTGCTCCCGGCGCTCGCCGGGGAGCGCGGGGGGGCTTTCGAGCGACTGGAGGGCGCGGACGGGCAGCGGGTCCGCGCGGTGGACGCACGGCCGATCGGGAGGACACCGCGCAGTACGCCGGCCACCTGGTCGGGGCTGATGGACCTCATCCGCAAGCGGTTCGCGGCGACCGGGGAGGCGGCCGCGGCAGGGCTCGGGGCGAGTCACTTCTCGTTCAACTCGAAGGAGGGGCGCTGTTCGACCTGTGAAGGGCTCGGCGTGCAGAGGGTCGGGCTCCACCTGTTGGAAGACCTGGAACTCGAGTGCGACGCCTGCGCCGGAGCCCGATATCGCCCGGAGTCCCTGGCCGTGCGGCTTCACGGCAAGACGGTCGCCGACGTCCTGACGCTCACGGTCGCCGAGGCGCGGGACTTCTTTGCGGACGACCCGCCAGCGCTGGCTCTGTGCGCGGCGATGGACGACCTCGGCCTCGGCCACGTCCCCCTCGGTTTCCCGTCCAACCGCCTCAGCCGCGGCGAGGCCCAGCGCGTCAAGCTCGCCACCCTGCTCGGGGAGGCGGGGAGCGCGCCGACCCTGGTGGCCCTCGACGAGCCGGACCGCGGCCTTCACCCCAGCGACGTGGAGCGGCTCGTTCGTAGCCTGGGCCAGCTCATCCAGGCAGGGCACACGGTGCTGGCCATCAGCCACCACCGCGGCCTGTGGGCGGCGGCGGATCGGCGGGTGGACGTGGTGGACGGAGTCGCGCGGCCGGTGGCGCCCGGCGTCGGTGAGGCGCCCGCGGCGGCTCGAGCGCCTCGTCCGCCCGTGGTGCGCTCGGACACGATCCAGCTCCGGGGCGTGCGGACCCATAATCTCCGCTCGGTGGACGTGGACTTCCCCCGCGGGCGGGTCACGGCGGTCTGCGGCGTGTCGGGCAGCGGCAAGACCTCCTTGGCCTTCGACACCCTGGCGGGGGAGGCTTGGCAGCGCTTCTCCGAGAGCCTCCCGTTTCAGGTTCGCCGCCACATGAAGCGCCTCGCGCGGCCGGAGCTGGACGGCGCCGAGGGGCTCGGTCCGGTCATCTCGCTCCGCCAGCAGCAGGCCCGTGCCGGCCAGCGCTCCACGGTCGCCACCCAGAGCGAGCTCGGCCCGCTCCTGCGCCTGCTCTTCTCCCGCGCCGGCACGCTCGACGGGACCCGGGCGAGCCTCCAGGCCGAGCACTTCAGCCCCGATCGGGCCGCGGGGGCGTGCGCCGCCTGCGAGGGCCAGGGCTCCGTCTCGCGCTGCGACCCGGCGCAGCTGATCACGGATCCCTCGCGCCCGATCACTGCGGGCGCCATGGATGGGACGCGGGTCGGCAAGTACCTCGGTGAGGCGGACGGCCAGTTCCTCGCCACCCTGCGGGCCGCGGGGCCGTCCGTGGACTGGGACCGGCCCTTCGCCGAGCTGGACGAGGTGGCTCAAGAGCTCGCGCTCAGGGGCGCAGGCTCAGGCGAGGTCCTGCTGGTGCGGTGGAAGCTCGCCGAGGGCGGTCAGGCGGGCGAGGGGAAGGGCACACACGAGTTCGAGGCGACCTGGGACGGCATGCTGGCCCTCGCCGAGCGCGAGGCCCAGCGCCGGGTCAAGCAGAAGAGCTTTGCGAGCTGGGCCGAGCCCCTGGCGCCGAGCCCCTGCGAGGCCTGCGAAGGGACGCGCCTTGGCCCGCTCGCGCGTAGCGTGGTGCTGGGCGGCCGGACGCTGCCCGAGCTCCTCGATCTCCCCGTCGACGGCCTGCTCGAGGGGCTCGGCGTGCTCGAGCTCGACAGGGGGCAGGCCGCCGTCCGCGAGGCGCTGATGCCCGAGGTGCGCGAGCGCGTTGCATCGCTGGTGTCCCTGGGGCTCGGGCACCTCCAGCTCTCGCGCCGGAGCCCGACGCTCTCCGGCGGCGAGCTCCAGCGCACGCGGCTCGCGAGCGTGCTGCGCGCGGGGCTCGCGGGGGTGACCCTGGTGCTCGATGAGCCCACGAGCGGGCTGCACGCCCGGGATGTTGAGGGACTCATGGAGCTGCTGGCGGGGTTCGCTGACGGAGGAAACACCGTCGTCCTCGTGGAGCACGACCCCGCCGTCCTGCGCGCCGCCGACCACCTGATCGAGCTCGGCCCGGGCGCGGGCGAAGCAGGGGGAGAGGTGACCGCCGCCGGGAGCCCCGCCGAGGTCTTGGCCGGGGATGGGCCGACCGCGCGCGCCCTCGCGGCCGAGGGCGATTTCGACGGCGACCGTACGCCACTGCCGCTGACCTTGGCCTTCGAGGGCTGCCGCGCGCACCACCTCAAGGGGATCGACGTGGCGCTCCCCGCGGCGGGGCTCGTGGCGGTGACCGGGGTCTCCGGCAGCGGGAAGTCGAGCCTGCTCTTCGACGTGATCGAGCCGAGCGTACGCTCAGGCAACCCCGTGCAGTGCGAGGACGTACGCGGCCCCGAGGGGCGCGGAGCCCCCGCGGTGTTTGCGGAGATCAGCAGCTCGCGCCGGCCCACCGAGGCGTCCACCGTCGTGACCGCGCTGGGGCTCATGGGGGCGGTGCAGTCCATCTTCGCCGCCGAGGCCAAGGGAACGGGGCTCGCCCGCGGGGCCTTCTCCTTCACCAGCCCGGCGGGCCGGTGCACGGGTTGCCGTGGCTCCGGCAGGGAGCGCGTCCCCATGGACTTCATGGCGGACCTCGACCTCCCTTGCCCGGACTGTGGGGGGCTGCGGTATCGACCCGAGGTCCTCGGCGTTCGCTGGCAGGGCCGGTCGGTCGCGGACTTCATGGCCGCCCCGGCAGAGGAGCTCCGCGCTGCGCTGGAGCGCGCGTCCGTCGGGGGCAAGCTCCTCCGCGGCCTCGAGAGCCTCGGGCGCCTGGGCCTCGGCCACCTGGCGCTCGGACGCGCCGTCGGGGAGCTGTCGGGCGGTGAGGTCCAGCGCCTCACCCTCGCCATGGGCCTCGTCGCCAGGGGCGGGCCCACCCTGCACCTGTTGGACGAGCCCGCCACGGGCCTGCATGAGGCGGACGTGCAGCGGCTGGTCGAGGTCCTGCGCGACCTCGCGAGCGGCGGCGACCTGATCCTCATGGCCGAGCACCGGCTCTCCCTCATCGCGGCCTGCGACCATGTCATCGACCTCGGCCCCTCCAGCGGCGCGGGCGGCGGGAGCCTCATGGCGTCCGGGCCGCCGGACTCTCTGGTGGACGGGGCGACGGCTGCGGCGCTTCGAGTGCGCTGAGGCCTCGAGCGACCTGTTGGTTGGAGCCGGGTCCCGCCACCGCCAGTGGCGCCCGGACCACAGCGCTGGTCGATCGCGTTGGCTCGCACGCCGCGCGGGCCTCGAGGAAGACAGGAACACGCCCCCGACAGCGGTGACTGTTGGGGGCGTGTTCAGGGCTTGTGCCCTCTCGGCTCAGTCAATGAAGTCGATCACCTCCTGGGGCTGGGAGGGCGCATAGGACGTCCAGAAGTTCCGGTAGGTGACGGCCGCGTGGGGCATCGGGCTGAAGAGCTGAGGCGGGTCGCTGGCGAGACCCTCCAGCAGGAATCTCGCGTTACCCCCGACTTCGAACGAGGACGCGCTGTTGAAGGAGAGGTTCGAAGGGGAGCCGTCCTGTTCTCCGAAGGCGATGTGGCACGTGCGGCATGAGCGACCGACCACATGGGCGTACAGGGCCTGAGAGTCCAGCGCGGTGTTCCATGCAGGGGGGAAGGAGTCCGCGACGGGCGCACCGTTGTTGAAGATGCTGTCGTCTTGCTCGATGTCGTTGGGTCCGCTTCGATACCAGATATCGATCAACTCCTTGATGGCATCGCTGGAGATCAGCGAGTCCGCGGAGCCCAAGACGATCTCGTTCTGGACTTTGAAGGCCTCTTGCTCGACAGCTGTCGGCGTCAATGCCCCGCCGGGGAAGCGGTAGGTGTGGTAGTCGAGCTCTCGGAAGTAGGCGTTGATGCTGCAGCTCGAAGGGCTCAGGTACTCCTGCTGTGCTGAACCGCCGTGGCAGTTGAGACACAGATTGGGGATGAACTTGGGTCCGTAGCCATCGAGGTCTGCCGCGATCTGAAGTTCGTCCTCTGGGGCGCCATCTGCGTCCGCATAGACGAAGAACTTGACGACGGAGTTCGCCTTGACCGCCTCGAGGTAGTCCGTCAGGGAAGCGAAGTTTGCGGGGGTGAAGACGCTGTCGTTGAGGTCCAGGAACTGTCCTGCCGCGTCCTCCATGGGGCTGAACTCCATGCAGACGGTGGCGACGAGATCTCCGTCGTTGTCCTGGCTGAGGGCCAGGTCTGCGTTCCCTTGGTCCTGGTTGAACTGGCCGTAGTTGGAGACCCAGGCAGCGGAGGTCCCGTCCTCGCGGCCATACAGGTGCATGTCGCGGCCGGACCCGAGGTCGTTGTTGTTGAGGTAGCTGGTCCGCGCGTAGGTCTCGTTCCCCACGGTGATCACCGATCCATCAGGCTGGAATCCGTTGTGGGCCCACCACTCCTGCAGGGTGTCCCGGTTGCCGTCTCCAGCGATCTGCGGGTTGACCTGGTCGTAGTACTGGAGCGCCGCGGTCTGGGAGCCTGCTCCCTTGTAGACGAGGAAGGGGCCGGAGGAGGAGGCCTCTTGCTTCAGGTACACCGTGATCGGGCTCTGGGAGTAGGGGTACTCCGGGAAGACCGGCGTTGAGATCCCGCCGGCCATGACCTCGTCCAGAGGATCCCCGGCACCGTCTTCGAGCCGCTCCCAACCCGCAGAGGGGTTACCCGCGTCAAAGCGCTCGATCACGACGCCCGGAATGGGAGAGCCCCCCGGGCTGTCGAGGACCTCGAGACGAACGAGCTGCGAGGGTGGGATCGTGTAGATGACGTTGAGCGGCTGGTCCAGCTCGTCCTCCTCGACCTCGGTGTAGTCGATCCCGTCGCCCGCGACGTCGGAGACGCGGAGGGTCTTTCCGATGAGCGAGGGGTCCACCAGCACCCGGATGCAACTGTCCGCACCCGGCGCGTCGACGTTGATCTCCGAGAAGTGGTTCACGGTGCCGACATAGCTCGCGCTGGCCCGGTCGAGCTGGGCCTCACCGGTCTTCATCCAGCGGCCCCCGGACTCGTCATACGACCAGACGGGGACGAGGTCCGGTGCGCCCGCCGGCACCTGACCCTCTCGGGTGCCGGCGATGGGCATGATGAGTCGTGCGCGGCCTCCGGAGCGGATCTGGTACTCCTGGCCCGCGGCGTCGGTGATCTCGACGGAGAGGACGCCGTAGGACATCAAACCGGTATCCCGTCCGTTCAGGGTCGCCGTGTAGTCGCTGGCGGACTCCCCGTCGGTCACGTCGATGGTGGCGAAGGACGCCGTGAGGTTGCCGGTAGGGAGGTTCCCGCTCGGGTCCACGAGGGTGTTGGGAGGGATCCGAAGCGTCGCCGGTCGCCGGTCTCCGAGCTCTCGTCGCTTGTCGACCAGCCGCACGGGTCGGGTTGGATCAAAGACCGTCCGTTCGCGACGGACCATGCGCCAGGTGCGGCCCCGGTCCCCGTCATCGAAGCCTCGTCCTGCCAGCGCGTAGTTCGCGCTGCGTACGTTCAGGACATAGCGCTCTGCGATCGGTACGCGGAGCTCGTAGTTGCCGGTGGCGTCGGTCACCGTTCGCTGCTGATTGACCTCGACCTCAGCGCCGGCGATCGGATCGCCCGTGGACCGATCGGTCGCCCGTCCGCTGAAGACCTCCTGCGTCTTCCCGATCGTGGCCCGCACGGAGCCCTTCGCGTAGCCACCTCGCCCATCGCTGACCATCGCATAGAGGGAGTACCCTCCTGCGATGTTGGGGAGCGTCCAGTCCACCTGGTTGCCGGCCTGGGTCAGCGCGCCCGCCGCGGTGGTGAACTCCGGGCGCCAGTTGATGCTCACGGGATCACTGTCCCCGTCGAAGATGTCATCGACGGACGTCAACGTATCGCCTGCCATGGCGCCGCGAACGCCTTTGCCTGAGGTGTCCGCGAGGTACAGCTCGTTGATTCGCGGCGCGGTGTTCGGGAGCGCGACGTCCTGGACCTGGGGGGGGCCCTTGCGGAAGGGGATCGAGCGGCTGGAGGAGGCCGCCTCGACCCTGGCCTCGAGCCGTACCGCGGCCTGCTGCGCCCGGCCCGAGAGGGCATAGCCGCCGCCGGCGTTGGCCCGGACGGGGCCAGCGATCGGGGCGCCCGTGAGGCCGCTCAGGCTGACCTCGGGGGTGACCTCAAGGCCGAAGTATTCGTCGATGATCCCCGCGGTGCTGCCGTCACGCAGGGTGACCGTCCCGACCACCACGACGTTGCCAGGCACCGGGCGGAGACGAACCTGGTCTGGGGTAACGGTCCCCTTCTCGATCACCAAGGGGTCCGCGTAGGCGCCCCCCCTCCAGCCGCTCTGGAGCTGCCAGGTGAGGGAGTACACACCGAGTTCCTGGGGCGGGAAGTAGTAGCGGCCGAAGACGTCGGTGGTGGCCTCCGCAACCAGCGCACCCGTCGTGGAATCCAGCAGACGCATGGTGTGGTCCGGCACGGGGATCCTGCTGGCAAGAGTGCTGCCCGTGGCGGCTGGGCCGGCGACGTAGACCGTGCCGTGGACCCCGCCCTTGTGATTCGGGAGGGCGCTTCCCGCGCCGAGCTGAGTGCTCGTACCTGGAAGGGCGGAGATCAGGGCCAGGGCGGTGAGTCCGAAGAAGATGGTCAGGCCTCGATGCCTGCGGAGGAACGGCTGCGTGTGATTCATCGTGGGTCTCTGGGCAGAGGCGGGAGCCACCCACGAAGGACCAAGAGAAGGCGCTGCGCAGTAGCTCCGATGGGCGGAGGAGGTCGCGCAACGCGGGTTGATTTGGCTTGGAGCTACCCGGAGGCCCCCGAGTCATGGGAGGGGTGGGGCGGCCGGGGGGCTGGTGCCGTGGTGCGCAGGGTCACGTGCAATGGGGGGCCTCGGGGACGACAGGCTTCTTCCCAAAACCTCGTGTCGACCCCCGATCAGGACCAGGGTCGGCGGGCACCCGGTTCAGCTTCTCGTTCCAGCTTCCCCGTCCAGCTCCTCGGGCCAGCTTCTCGGGCCAAGGGGGTCACGCGCACCGGTCGCCCTGGCCCGACCGGGCTTCAGGCGGACCTGCGCGGTCGCTTCGCATCGTGGCTTGAGCCACCCGGGGCGTCATCTGTCCCCGGAGGGCCCGTTGCGCAGGGGTTCCACGAAGGGGCCGAGGGGGAGACCCGTGGACCCCACGACGTTCACGTCGGGGATAGGCGCCCATGCGTAGCGCACGGCTCTGGGGACGGGCGCCTTGGGGGAGCTCACCATGAGGTCCGAGCCCTGGATGATCGCGCGGGCCGGGTGCCAGTCCCCGTCCGTGCCCTGCACCTCCACGCCTCGAACGGCCTCCCCGTCGCGGGTGCGGAGCGTGCCGTCGGCCTGGGAGATACGGACCACGCCGTCTGATCCTCGGCGGGCAGCGGACCGAGCAGCGGGGCTCCGCGGGAGGTCCTGGCCATAGACGCCGTGGAGCGCGAGGCCCGCGAGGCGGGCGCCGACCTCGCGCTTGCGGCGGGGGTGGACGTCGGTGGGGTGGCCCAGGTCGAGGGTCACGGCAAGCTCGACCCCGGGCAGCTTGGCCACCTCGCGCTGGACCTCCCGGTACGCCATCCACGCGCGCCCCATGCCGGGGAGCTGGACCATGAGGAAGGGCAGCTCGGGCCTCGCGAAGGTGTCGCGCCAGTCGTCGATGAGCGCGGTCAGGCTCGCCCGGCACCAGGCGGGGTCCGCGGCCACCTGCATGTCGGCCAGGGTCGCGTTCGACTCGCCCTGATACCAGATGGCCCCGGCGAGGCCGAGCCCCGCCAGGGGGGCGATGGCGGCCTGGTGAAGGAAGCCAGGCTGGAAGGGGTGGCCGGGCATGGGGCCCTCGGGCGCAGCGAACCAGCGCGCCAGGTTCTCCCGGCCGCGCTGCCTGGGCCACTCGGGGGCGCGGGGGTCCGTCAGCCACCCTTCCCCGTCCGCGAGCTCCGGCTCGTTGCGGAGCCGCTCGGGGCTGATGTAGGCCTCGGTGCAGGTGCCGCCGATGGCGTTGTGGATGAGGCCCACGGGCACGCCGAGCCGGGCCTGGAGGTCGCGGCCGAAGGCCCAGGCGACCGCGGAGAACGGACGCGCTGAGGCGGGGCTGGAGACCGCCCAGCCGGACGTCCGGTAGTAGCGTTCGGGGGAGCACTTCGCGAGCTCATCGTCGCTCCATGCGCGGGAGCTCGGATAGGCCTCGCCCACGAGGTCGAGCAGGCGCAGCTCCGGGATATAGGCGGCGGCGAGCATCTCCTCCGCGGCCGCGCTCTGGCCCAGGGTCCAGCGCATGTTCGACTGGCCGGCGCAGACCCAGACCTCGCCCACGAGCACGTCCTCGAGGGTCACCTCACGCGCCTCGGAGCGCAGCGTGAGCGAGTGGGGGCCGCCGGCCTCCATGGCGCCAAGCTCGGCTCGCCAGCGCCCGTCTGCGCCAGCGATCGCCTCGGCGCGCTCCTCCGATAGGACCACCTCAACCTCCGCACCAGGGCTGGCGAGTCCCCAGACCTGGATCGGTTGGCGGCGCTGGAGAACCATGTGGCTCCCGAATGCGCGGTCGGCGCTGAGCGCCCCCTGGCCGGCGGCGAGCCCCGCGAGCCCGAGGGCGCCCACGACGCCCCGCAGGACCGCCAGGGCGACGCGCCCGCGGCGCTTCATCTCGGGGACCGCCGTGGACGCAGGCTCCAGGCCTCGGCGGAGCGGGGCGTTCGAGAAGCCGTTCGAAGAGTGAGGTTTCATGCCGGGGAGGGGCGCCAGAGTCGGGGCGCCAGAGTCGGGGCGCCAGAGGCGGGGCGGAGGTGCCGAGCGAGGGACGGACCCTGGTACTCCAGCAAAGAGAGACCCGCGGACCTGACGAGATCCGCGGGTTCAATGGAGGCCCGTGCTGCCGGGGAGGCCCGTGCTGCGGGGGGGAGGCTCTGGCGCGCCGGCCGGCCGTGGCGTCAGTCCTCGCCGTCGCCGCTGCCGATCTCCTCGAGCGCCTTCTTCTGATCGAGCCACGGGATGCCGTCGGAGATCCACTTGGGGGCTTCCGCGCCGGCCAGGTAGGTGTCGAACCACTCTCGCACCCGGTGGTGGTAGTCCACCTGGTTCGCCTTCTTGCGCAGGCCGTGGTTCTCCCCGGGGTAGACGAGCATCACGAACGGGCGTTGGGCCAGGCGCGCCGCGTTGTACATCTCCACGCCCTGCTGCCAGTCGACGGCGCCGTCATCGTCCCCGAAGGCCACGAGCAGCGGGGTGTTCAGGTCCTCGATGGAGAAGATCGGCGAGTTGGCGATGTAGGTGTCCACGTCGTTCCAGAACGGACGGTCCATGCGGCCCTGGCTCTCGTGGAAGATGTACGCGTCGGTCTGCCCTGAGTTCCAGTAGATGCTCATCGACATGCTCATCATGTTCGTGAGCGGCGCCCCGGCGACACCGGCCGCGAAGAGGTCCGTCTGCGTCACGATGAAGGCCGTCTGGTACGCGCCCCAGGAGTGGCCCACGAGGCCGACACGCTCGGGGTCCACCTTGCCGGACTCGAGCACCTTGCGAACCGCGGGGACCACGCAGTCCACGGCGGAGAGCCCCGGGTTCTGAGCGCGGTAGACGATGTCTGGTTGGAAGACGAAGTACCCGTTCTGGGTGAAGACCGAGGTGCTGTACGGGTTGCGCTCCGAGGGGGCCATGTACTGGTGCAGCGACTGCGAGCGCAGCTCGTAGATGTACACGACCATCGGGTACGTCTTGGTCTCGTCGTAGTCCGCCGGGTAGTAGAGGGCGCCCTGCAGGGGATCGCCGTTCGAGCTCTCGAAGTCGACGAGCTCTGAGTGCCCCCAGAGGTAGTCGCTCGAGAAGGCGTTGGTGGCGCTGACCTGCTTGGCGTCCTCGAGCGCCGGGCCGCCGACGAAGAGGTCCGGCGAATCGTCGAAGCGCTCCGCGGTGAACGCGAACACGTCGGCGTCCTCCGCGCGGACGAGGCCGGAGATGCGGGCGGTCTCCCAGACCCGCCGGTCGAGGGCGCGGCCGGGCTTGAGGAAGCCGTAGCCGGATTCCTTGGTGAGGTCCCCGTAGAGGCTGACGTAGAAGCCCGCCGACGGGACGATGTCGCGCTGCTCGGCGTCGGGGTCCGCGGCGACGATGACCCGGCGGTGACGGATCGAGTCCTCCGCGCCCTGGGTGAGGCGCTTGTGCGAGCTGCCGTCGAGCGCGAAGGACCAGATGTCGTAGCGATCGTAGAGCAGGACCCGGTCGCCCTTCTTGGTCCACCCGGCGACGCCATAAGGCGGCTTCTCGTCGGTGAGGCTCGAGTTCTCCTGGTCGGTGAACGCGGCCTCGACCTGGCCGGTCAGGTTCGTCGCGGCGCGGGCCTGCATGTCGTAGGCCCAGATGTGCCCGTCGCGCACGAAGAGGAATCGCGTACCTCGGGGGTCGCCCTCCATCGTGTACTTGACGCGCTCGAGGACTCGCTCTCGCTCGCCGGTCATGACGTCCACGGCGTAGAGGTCGACGAGCGTGGCCGAGAAGCGCTGCTCCTCCTCGTACGGCGCCTCGTCGCTCCCGAGCGCCATGCGTTGGCGTTCGAGAAGAATCACGTCCGGGACCGCCTCGTCCTCCAGCCGGACCAGCGTGCCGGCATCGAGCCAGAGGGCCGCCATGAAGCTGTCGCGCTCGTCCTCGGACTCGGTGCGCTTCTGCCGGGGCACGATGTTGATGTCCTTTGCGTGCCAGATCTCGACGCCGGGAGCCTCGTCGAGGCTCTCCCGCATGGACTTCGCCCGATCGTTCTCACCGTCCGGATCCTGGGGCTCCTCAGCCTCCTCGCCCGCGGCCTCCTCGTCCTCGGCGGCGTTCTCGCCGACACCTTCATCGTCGCCAGCGTTCTCCTCGTCGTCCTCGTCGAGGCCGGTAGGTCGGGTCGCCCAGGCCTTGAGGCCGAAGAACACCGCGTCGCCGTCGTCGGACCACGTCAGGCCGTCGAAGTCGACGACCCGCAGGTCCCCGGGGAACGCCTCGTCCTCGAGGTGGTCGTAGCGC
This sequence comes from uncultured bacterium, assembly GCA_938083085.1. Lineage (GTDB taxonomy): Bacteria > Planctomycetota > UBA1135 > UBA1135 > Saltatorellus. The sequence continues at coordinate 7,371 of CALLKX010000009.1, read as the reverse complement.
GAGGACCGCGGCTCCTTGCGGTTGAGGCCGCGCCAGGCGAGGACCGTGTAGGTGGCGTCCTCATCGTCCCCGTGGGCTTGCTTGCGCATCACGGCGAGGTCCGCGGCGCCGTCGCGCCAGGTCATGCCCACGTAGTCCGCCTCGCCCGAGTCGAGCGTCCGCATCTTGCCCGTACGGGCGTCGACCACGCGGAGCCCGTTGCCGGCCTGGTCGGGGGCGTCGATGGTCATCGCGAGCCACGCGCCCTTCTCGCTCCACGAGAAGGCGCCCACGCGACCGAAGTGGGTGTCCACGCCGCTCGCGAGGTCGCGCACCACGAGGTCAGCGCCGTGATCGTCGCCGTCCTCAGCGTGTCGCCGCATCGCCAGGTAGGCGCCGTCCTCACTGAACGCAAAGGAGCTGACGCCCTCGATTTCGTCCGTCTCGCCGCCGACGAGGTCGAACAGGCCGAGGTCACTCTCGACGGGCTTGTTCGCCTTGGAGAGCGCCTCGCGCTCGGCGTCGGACTTGCCGATCGAGAAGGCGAGCCACTTGCCGTCGCTGGAGAAGGTCGGCCCGCCGCCCTGCTCGAAGACCTCCGTCGAGTCGGTCGCGATGACGCGCAGCCGGAGCTCGCTGGTGCCGTCGTTCCGGCGGATGGTGTAGGCCATCCAGCGGCCGTCGGGGGAGAGGATGTCGGTACCCAACCGCTCCCATTCGCCCCAGTCCGCCTCGGTCGTCAGACGCGGGCCAGGGGCCGGTTCGGCAGCCACTGCCTCGTCGCCGTCGGAATCGACGCTCGGTGCGTCGAGGGTGGTGCTCGCGGCGGGCTCCTGCGGGAGCGCAAGCGCCTCGCGTGCAGAGGCGACCGAGAGAAGGAACAGGACCGTGAGGGAGAGGGAGCGCAGCATGGAGGTCGGTGCAGGTGAGGGGAGGCCTCAGGCTACGTGCAGCCGGGCGATCGGGCGGGGAGCGCGAGGGGCCGCCGATCCTGCGCCGTCGATTCGTCCCGAAGCGGGACGGAGCCCCACGACACGGGCGCCTCTGCCCCGGGGGAAGCACGGGGGCGATCCCCGGCAGGGTGGAGGACCAAGTGGGCCGCGGGTCGACCGGTCCGAGGGGCAGACCGTGCCAGGAGCTGAACGGCCGAGGGGCCCGACGGACTCCGGGTTCGATGGACCCAGGGTTCGATGGACTCGGCGGGCAGGCGGGGGCGCCTTTCGGCTACTCGCCCTCTCCAACCATGTCGAAGAACTGCACCAGGTTGTCCTTCAGCATCCGGAGCTCCTGGTGGATCTTCTTCCGCTCGGGCCCGTCGTAGCGCAGCTCCTCCACCAGGATGCGGCCGATGTTCTTGTTGACTCGCCGGACCGGGCTGAGGATCTGGCCGTACTCGCGGGGGAGCGGGACCACCTTCTCGGACTCTTCCACGGCGGCCTCGACGCCGCCGGTCTGGGCCGCCGCGATGATCTTGCGGGCCTCCTTGACCGTCTTGTCGGCGATCAGGGGCAGGACCTCCGCCTGGGTCTCCTTCTCCAGCTTGATGATCTCGTTGGTCTGCGTGGCGTTCAGCTCGCCCTGGCTGCGAGCCTCCTTGACCACGTCCGCCGCGAGCTCGTCGCGCTTGATCGCGCCGCGGATGATGGACTTCGAGAGCCCGGTCTTCTCGGCGGTCACGGCGGCGAAGGAGCTCTCGTCTTGCTCCTCAACCTCCTTCTTCTCCTGCTTCGCCTCGCCCTTGAGCTCCTCCGAGGAGAGGTCGACCTTGTTGGCCTCGGGGTTCAGCTGCTCGTAGATCTCGCGACCCCGGTTCAGGTAGCGCTCCAGCTCGAGGGAGTTGAGGGGCGCCCGCACCAGGTTCTCGTCGATCGAGATGAGCTCCTGCTCCAACGGGTCGCGCTCTACAACCTGGACCGGGATCTCCTCCCAGCCAAGCTCGCTCGCCGCCTGGAAGCGGCGGGCACCGGCCAACAAGTCCCCCTCGCCGTTGATCGTCACCGGGTGAATCAACCCGACGCTCTCGAGGCTCTTCTTCAGCGCCTCCACGTCCGTATCAGTGCGCAGGTACTGGTTGGTGAGGCGGACCTCGGAGAGCTTCTTGAGGGTGACGTTCAAGGGGATGGGGGAGGGTGGCGAGGGGGACCAGCGGGCGGGGGAGGCGCGGTGGCGGGCGAAAGGGCGGCGGATCCTAGGGACGGGCCTCGGGGAGAACAACAAGTGGCACCAGAAGGCGGCGCGGGAATCCCGGGAGGGGCGCGCGTCAGCCCGCTCGGTCGCGTCCGCAGGCCGGGTCTGTCTTCCCGCCGCCCGTTGTGCAAACTCTTCTGATGCGCTGGCTTCTCCTCCTCGGGCTCGCGGCCCTCGCGGGCTGCGCCCAGACCCCGCGCCCTGGGTCCGCCACCGTGAACCCGTCGCCGCGACCGCTCATCATCGGGCACCGGGGAGCGAGTGCGTACGTCCCCGAGCACACCCTCGAGGCCTACGCCCTCGCCCATGCCCAGGGGGCGGACCTGGTGGAGCCTGACGTGGTCTGCAGCCGGGACGGGGTCCTGATCTGCCTCCACGACCTGACCCTGGAGCGTGTCACCGACGTGGCGGCGCGGTTTCCAGGGAGGGCGCGATCGGACGGCCGTTGGTACGCCCGCGACTTCGACTGGAGTGAGCTCGAGGAGCTGACGGTGACGGGCAAGGAGCTCGACAGCACGGCCTACCGCCTCGCGCGGCTCACCGACGCCCTCGATCTGATCGAGCGCCTCAACGATCGAACCGGCCGATTGGTGGGCGTGATCCCCGAGCTCAAGCAGCCAGGGTGGCACCAGACAGAGGGGGTCGACCTGACGGAGGCGGTGCAGGAACACCTGGCCCGCTGGAGCGCGCGAAACCCCGGGGCAGCGGTGGTGGTGCAGTGCTTCGAGCGTGACGCCTTGCGAGAGACCGCTGGCTCTTCAGGTCGCCCGTCCCGACGGGTCTGGAACCTGTCGGGCTCCCTCCCGGCCCCCGAGGACCTCGAGGAGCGCACCGGAGGCCTCGCGGGCATCGGCCTCTCGAGGAGGACCTTCGAGGGCCCTGACCCTGTCGGTCCGGCCCTCCTGCAGCGCGCCCACGAGCTCGGACTCGAGGTCTACGTATGGACCTTCCGTGGAGAGGAGGCGGCGCTCACGGACTTCCTCCGACGCTTCGGTGTGGACGCCGTCTTCGTGGATGACCCCGACGTGGGGTGCCGGGCGCGGGAGGCGGCTTGCGCTCCGTCCACAGCCGGCGCGATCCTCTGACGAGGAACCCCGGCAGGCCCAAGTTCGCGCGGCGCCTCAGCGCGGTCGCCGGGTGGCCCGCACGAAGGGGACGAGTCCGGGCGCCTCCTTTCGGACGCGGGGCTCGGAGAGGTCCATGAGGATCGCGGAACGATCCGCGGCGTCGGGCTCATCCTCGCTGTCGAGCCACAGCCCGAAGGGCTCCGCCGGCAGCGCGACGCGCTCCACCACGCCGAGCCCGCGGGAGGCACCGGGTGCGCGCTCGATTCGGTCGAGCTTGAGCTTTCGGACCTGCCCGTCGGCGCAGACCACCTCGAGCTTCGAGCCCTCGGAGACCCCGTCGATCTCGAGGCGCACGAGCCCGGGTCGAGGGAGCTCGAGCTCGACCTCCGGGGTGTCCAGCTCAGGGGAGATCTCGACCGTTTCGATCCTCCTCAGGGGATACGGGCTCGCGCCGCCGCCGACTTCGATCCGGTACGAACCGCCGGGGAGCTCGAGGACGATCTCCTCGGCGAGGGCGACGTGGAACTGGGCGCACCACCCGGTACCCAGGTGGGTGGCGAGGATCGGCACTCCGAGCGGCCAGATGGAAGCGCCGTCGTTTCCCGGCCCGCGCTTGAGGTAGACCGAGAGGGCGAGTTCGGCGTCGCGCTCGGGCTCGGTGTCGCCCCAGAACTCGGCCGGCAGGCGGAGCGTGCGCTCCACGCCGATCCGCGACCCCTCGAACCCGGCGATGGTCTCGCCGGTGGGGGCCTTCACCTGGACGTAGGACGCGAAGCGTGGCTCGAGGCCCTGGCAGCGGAAGCGGCCCTCCTCGTCCGTCATGGTCCAGGGACCACGGTGCCGCTCGGGGACCCCGACGCCGTACCCCACGGCGGGCGTCCCATCGGCGCGTAGCAGGCGGCCCTCGAGGGTCCCGCCTGGCTCGGCGATGGTCTCGTAGACGCCGGCCCGCGCCGCGTCCCAGTCCACGTGCAGGTAGTCGGTCAGGACCCCGTCCCCCACGGGGTAGACGTCGGCGATGCCGTCGATCTCGCGCCCCACCCCGGGCAGGGTCGCGCGCCCGTTCGCGTCGGTCACGGCGCTCGCCACGTCAGGGGTGTGCCCGCAGCCGACGCACAGGCCCAGGTGGAGCCCCTCCACGGGGCGCCCGAGGTAGTCGACCACCCGGACGCCGGCGAGGACCTCGGGGTGCAGAGCGACGGGCTCAACGACCCAGCCATCGGACCTGGGCACGTCCATCTGTCCGGCGACGCCGTACCCCTCAGCGCGCACGATGAGCCACTGGTACTCCTGCTTCTCCGTCACCGGCGGCAGGGTCGCCCAGCCCTCGGCGTCGGTCACGTCGCGGGCCTCGCTCCAGGTGACCCCGAACACGGGGATCTCGACCTCGCGGACGCCGAGGACCTCCGCGCCCACCACGGGCTCACCGGTCGCGGCGTTCACCACGCGGACGTTGCCTGCGGTCTCGTGGGACGCGGTGGAGGGCGCGAGTAGAGCGAGGACCAGGGGTAGGACGTGGATCATCGGTGCAGCCAACGGTCGGTCGGATGGGGTCATTCACCGTAGCGCCGCGGCTCCCCGCAGATACGGCCGAAGTGCGTCGTCATTGACTCCCGCATCCGGCACGCCGCTCGATCCGCGTTCTCGGGTCCGCGCTGCGGCTCAGGGGCCGAAGGTCACGGAGACCGCCGACGAGAAGTTGCTGCGGCCTGCGGGCCCCTCGTCGCGGTACCAGACCTGGAAGTACCAGGTCTCGCCGGAGGCGATCGCGACGGAGTAGGGCGGCGCCGGCGGGTGGGGGAGGTCCGTGGCGTCGATCGCCCGGGTGAAGGTGCCCGCGGTGCCTATGTAGATGTCGTTGATGTGGCGGCCGAAGGTCGCCCCGTTGGACGCCGTCCCGATGCACAGCATGCCGTCGCTCGCGACGCCCCCCGCCGCGGGGTTTGCCACGACCCCCGCCGGGCCGGTGGAGTTCAGGATCATCGCGGTCGTGCCGCTGCCGCCGGTGGGGAGGCTGGAGCAGGTCAGCATCAGGTCGTTGCTACCGATGCTGGAGCTCCCGGTGCCGACGAGCAGGGCGCCCGCCCCGGTCGAGTTCTCGACGCCGAGGCAGATGGTCGTGCCAACGTTGGTGTAGACCGGCAGGTACGCCGACGCCTCGGCCCGCATGTCGTCCTGGATCTCCGGGTGGAAGAAGGTGGTGATGTTGTTCATGCCCCCTGACCACAGGTGGCAGTAGCTCATCAACGTGCCGGTGGAACTCGAGGACGCGGAGGAGCAGCCCGAGCCGCTTCCACCGCAGCACGCCCCGGTGTAGCAGCAGTCGATGGGCGTCCCGCCGTTGCAGGTCTGGTGGGTGTGGCAGGCGTTGAAGTTGTGCCCCAGCTCGTGGGCGATCACGACGAAGTCCCAGTTCATGGAGCCGGCCCCCGTGGGCGGACCGGGGAAGCCCGTGACCCCGCCGGTGATGTCCGCGCTCACGCCGAACTGGTAGCAGAGGTACGGGGGGTAGAGGACCCCGACATAGGCGACACCGCCGCCCAGGTCGGCGCCGCTGATGAAGTGCGCGAGGCGGCCTGTCGCCCCCGCCGGCCGGTTGCCGAGGGGCGTGGGGTCCAGGAACGTGCACGCCGTATCGCCCCACTCGTTCTGGAACTCGTCGAGCATGTCGCTGGTCGAGCCGAGGGTGTCCGGGGTCGACCAGTCGTCCGTGGAGACGGTCCAGAAGTTGATGTACGGGAAGGTCAGGACCGTGCAGATCTCGTCCTCGAAGCGGTTGCTGATGGCGGCGAGCAGGCAGAACATGTAGATCTGCGTGGCGGTCAGGTCCTGGGAGAAGACGTCGTCGTAGAGCTGCCAGTCGGTCTCGATGTCGATCGCGCCCTCGTACAGGGTCGAGCACGCCCCGGTGGAGTCGGTGGCGCTGCCGCGGCTGGCAGGCGGCGCCGGCGAGGGAGGCATGCGCTCGCTGACGGCGTCGGCGAGGCACCAGTCCTCGGGGGCCTGGCGCCTCGACTGGCGCTCGGCGGCCCGCAGCCGCTCCTCGTTCACCTCGGAGTAGACGCGCACGTCGGCGAGGTCCCAGGAGCCGCCCTCGGGGGCGTAGGAGGAGACGTGCCAGAGCGCGTCGGTGGTCTGGATCCACCCGTAGCTGCCGTGCCGGGAGAAGGACAGCTGGACGTTGGACGGGCCGCTCATGCCCTCGACGGCCCCCTCCCAGATCGACAGGTCCCGGACGTCGGCGGCGCCGCGGTACTCGCCGTTCACGTGGACGCCGAAGTGCTCAGGGCGGAAGGGGACGCGCTCGAGCTGCAGGGTCACCAGCTGGCCGTCGGGGAGCTGGAGTTGCGGTGCGAAGGCGTCCAGGCGCTGGAGGGCCTGGATCGCGTCGGCGTCCTGGGAGTAGAGCGTCGTGTCCGCGATCTCCCCACGCGAGTGGACGAGCCAGGGAAGGTGGTCAGCATTGGCTTGCCGGGCTTCGGCGGCGGCGCAGAAGAGGACGAGAGCGGCGGCTTGGCAGGCGGACTGACGCATGGTGTTGATGGGTTCGAGACGGCTCAGCCCGGGCAACTCGGGAATGAACGCATGTTCAAAATCTATCCGTGTGGGGGAGGACACGGCGGTCAGTCTCGCGAGATCGGGAGAGCGGGCGAACCCAGCAATGAGGGCCTGGGTGTGCCGTTTTGAACCACCGGATGGCGAGCTCCGCGCCCGTTATCGGCAGGTGGCTCGCTTCGCAGGGCCCAGAGGCCGTGCTCCCCTGCGGCAACGGCTGCTGCGGTGCTTTCTTGTGACGGCCGCAAGTTGGACTCATCAGAGGCCTGCAGCGTGGAAGGGAAGCCCGGCCCCGGGAGGCGGTCCGGTGCCCTCCTCGTCCAGGGGTCCGCGCCCCGGCGGGGCAGCGTCACCTGGATTCGATCCGTCGTACGGCTGGTCCGGTTCGCCCTCGCCGGCTCGGCGTCCGGCTCCTCACTCGGCCTCCTTCGCCCTTTGCTGAGGGGCCTTGATCTCCTCGATCAGCCACTTGGTCAACCCCAGCACCGAGTGCGGATCGGACTCGGGCCCGACGGGTCGGCCCCGCCCCGTGTGGTGGGGGAAGGTGTTCAGGAAGTAGTGCATCCTCGGGTGATGCTTGGGG
>CALLKX010000008.1 GCA_938083085.1 uncultured bacterium | reverse complement strand
GTTCCTATAGCGTGACAGCAGTTTACAACCCTAAGGCCTTCATCCTGCACGCGGTGTCGCTCCATCAGGCTTTCGCCCATTGTGGAAGATTCTCGACTGCAGCCTCCCGTAGGAGTCTGGGCAGTGTCTCAGTCCCAGTGTGACGGATCATCCTCTCAGACCCGCTACCCGTCATCGTCTTGGTAGGCCGTTACCCCACCAACAAACTGATAGGCCGCAACCCGCTCCCTCAGCAGCACCCGAAGGCACCGTTTACCCTTGGAGAGATGTCTCTCCTGGGACCATTCGGCATTACCCACCGTTTCCAGAGGTTATTCCGATCTGAGGGGTACGTTGATTACGTGTTACTCACCCTTTCGCCGCTTTACTCGCCCGAAGGCTTTCGCGCACGACTTGCATGCCTAATCCACACCGCTAGCGTACGTTCTGAGCCAGGATCAAACCCTTCAGTTGAGTTTAATTTGGCTTTGTTTTTTGGAGTCTGACCAGCTGCCAGGCCGAAGCCTCGCAAGCCGTGTCAGACACGCTCGCACTCAAATTCAAGAGTCACCCTGTTTTCAAAGAACCGCGTTCAACCCCTTGGGGTCGCCCCGTGCCTTGCCCCTCGGAAGGGGCAGCCGCCTCGGGATTCGAAGCGGGGCGCGCTGTGACCTGGACGAGCAATGCTCGTGGAGGGTCGCTGGGCGCGCCGTGCGGTGCTCGGCGAACGCTTGAAGCGCTGTCGAGAGCGGGAATCATAGGGATCCAAGCTTCAGGGTCAACGGCGGCGCCCCGAAAAGGTCCCCACCCGCGCCAGCGGCTACGTAAACCCATGTCAGTCAGCGAGTTCAGTCGATCAAAAAGGAGGGCGGAACCGTGCAAGATCGACGAACCGGCGGCCACTTGGTGAATTTACCCAGGGCAATCAACGGGCCTGCGGAGGCGAACGGGTGATCTCGTGGGTGTGGGTGTCGAGCCACTGCCTGCTGACCCGGCCCCCGGCGCATCGTGCGGGTCCGGGCAGGTCAGCCTTCAATCCCCCAGCAGGTGCCCGCCAAGGCGCTTCAGGGCCTCCTGGGCGCTGATGGCCGACCGCGGTCAGGCCGTGCACTCTCGCCTTGCCGACGCTGTCGCCGTCCCGTGGGTCTTGCCCGTGGGTCTTGCCCGTGAGGTCCAGCACCAGCGGTCCAAGGGGGAGGCGTCTGAGGGACGGCCCAACGGGGCTCATGCCGCTCCCCCCGCTCAACCGGACTGAGGCTGCCCCTTCAGCGTGAACGGGGGAGCCGGCTGGCGGCGCCTGGGCGCAGCACTCCCTGCGCGTCACGACCCAAACAGACGGACGGGCACTCGTATCGCGGAGCAAAGCGCAGGGTGGAGCCCGCCGGCGGCGGGACCGCACGACCTCGGCATGGCGGCGCTCGGCGCCCGACCCCAAGTCAGGAGCCAACCAACCGCGGAACCGCCTCCAGAGGTCCACCGGCCCCCAATAACGGCCAAGTGCGCCTGCAGTGAAGCCTGGCACCAAGGCGCCTCTCGCTGACGGCTCACAGGTGACGTCGATCCACATGAGGCCGGCAGTGCTGCCCGGAGCATGGCTCCCCACCACCTGCATCCTCGACCTCGGGCGCTGAATCAACCCGACTCGCTGGCCCATCGGCGCCGCAGGCCACCACGGTCGTCGATCGGAGGAGCACGCCCCATCACTCCCATAACGCCCTTCACCCTCTTCACGCCTCTCCCCCTCATGACCCCGGGCTTGGCCCAGCCCGAAATGCAGCAAGGTCCGGTCTAGAACCCCGGACAAAGACGGCGCCCATTGAGCCAGCGGAGCTCCGTTCTCCAGTGACGCCTCTCCGCTCACCCAGGCCCGCTTCCACCCCAAGGCGCGACAGCCGAACTCCACCCGCTACACCAGGTATGACGCCGGAACGTGGGCCCCGCAGCAACGTCGTCACCCAGCGCCCTCACTCCTCCCCTCCCCCACCGGGAGGGTGCCGGTCCAAAAACGACCGCCAGAGGGGCGACCCGCCTTCTCGCGTCGCGCGCCATCGCGTCTCCCATGCCACCCGCCGCCAGGACGTGCGCCGGCGCTGGCATCGGACAACCCTGCCGCCCCAAAGCACCGGCGGAGGGGAGGTGCCGAGGACGGGCTCAAGCGGCCCGGGGCGTACCCGACGGCGCTCGAGCCGCGTCGGCTCGCCGGCTGGGGCTCGTGCCGGGCCGCTGGTGTTGGGCCGCTGGTGCTGGGCCGCTGGTGCTGGCCCGCTGGTGCTGGGCCGCTGGTGCTGGGCGTCCGCTCGGAACCCGGAGAGGCGCCGCTGGAGCCACGGGAGGGGGAGCGCCGCCGACGCAGGGCGTGGCGTGGCCCCCCGGCCCTTCGCGATCAGGCTCGACGACCCGGCTCGACGACCCGGCTCGACCACCGAACTCGACCGCCGAACTCGACCACCGGGCTCGACGATCGGCCTCGACGATCGGCCTCGACGACTGGCCCGGTCGTGGCTGGGAGCGGAGGAAGAGCGGCCGCGGAACAAGGCGGCCGCCGGTCAAGACCACAGCCCACAGGAGCCGCGGCAAGGAGCGAGCTGCCGCCCAGGGGAGAGGGACTCGCCGCCCCCCTCTTCAGCCCGCCTCTTCCTCGCGACCTCCCCTCGGCTCAGCGCTGGATGATGACCTCGGCTCCGCGCGGCAGGATCTTGAACAGCTCGTTCACGTCGTCGTTCCGCATTCGAATGCACCCGAGGCTGACCTCTCCGCCGACGCCGCTTGGATCCGTCGTCCCGTGGATGCCATAGGAACTCTTCTGACCATCGCGAAGCAACGCGAGCCAGCGGGTCCCCAGCGGGTTGTCCGGGTGTCCGTAGGGCAGCCCCTTCGTGGACAGCGGCGGATTCTCTAGCTTGTCACCAATGGTGAACGTTCCAAGAGGCGTCTCGTGGCCGGCCTTTCCAATCCCGCAGTCCCACACCTGGACCACCTCGTCGCCGTGCCGATAGAACACTGCCCGCGCGTCGAGATCGACGATCACATTGGCGCGATCCGTTCCGATGCGCAGCACATCTCCAGGGTGGTGGTAGCGACCGACCAGACCGTTGGTCGCCTCGATCAGCCCTGTACAGATGAGCAGGTCCGGCCGCTGCCGGAGCGCTCGCTTGCGGATGTCGGTCAGGTACTCGCCGGCGCCGACGGTGACGTCGTACGAGGGCCAGTTTCCGCCCTTGGCGAGCCTGTGGTTCCCCTGAGCCTGCCCAAGCGATTCACCCCATCGCCGGATGGCGTCGCGGTGCGGCCCCCAGGGCGCCCGCAGCTCCATCTGGATCAGATCAGACCAGGCGACCGCCGAGCGCCCGTAGTCCCGGACCTCCATGAGACTCCGGGCCTCGTCGCCGAGGAGGATCATTTGCATGGAGAGCGCGAGCGGCTCGATACGGCCGGACGAGGCGACCCTTGGAACCGCCCGGTTGCCCGGGGGATCAATCGCGGCAGCGAGCAAGGCCAGCTGGGTGCTCGACACGCCCTCCTGCCCGCGGATGGCGTCAAAGCGCTGCTGCGCAGCGTCCACCTTTCCAATGAGCGCCTCCCAGAACCCTCCAACGAGCTGTTGGCGAGCCGCGGGCATCTTGGTGCCCTGCCCTTGAGTCATGTAGGCGCTGAGCTCTTCAGGCTCCTCGGTGATCCACGCCTCAAGGAGGACGCGAGCCAGCTCCTCGGAGCCACTATTGCCTGCGTCAAAGTCGACGCTGGCCCGCGGGTCGGCCGCGCTGACGCCCCGCCGCGCGCCGGCGAAGCTGTCCGTCGTGGGCGGCTCGGGGCGCTGAACCTGCCTGGCCGGCTCCACGCTACGCTCGATCGGCTCTCGCTCGATCGGCTCTCGCTCGACCTCCTGCACCTCGACTTCGGGAGCCGGTATGGGAGCGCCACCAGGAGGCGGTTGAATGGCGGGCGCAGCCTCGAACGGGGCCCCATCCACAGCGACAGCCAGCTCTCCGGGGTCTTCGAGGGGCTCATCCGCCCGGACCTCTGCCACGTCCGCGGCGTCCACCTTGCTGCCCTCGGTGCTCAGTCCAATCCAGATCAGAATCGCCCCTAAGGCGACGACGACGAAACCTCTCACGGTCGGTTCCCCTCCAGCCGTTGATGAAAGTGGTGCGGTGCCTGAGGTCGTCCCACCGCGGGCCGACCTTCGACGCGGCCGATCCTACCGAGCCCGGGCGAGCCATTCGAGGCTCCTCTGCGCGAGACTCGACGCGTTCCTCGATCTGTTCCCGCAGCCGAGCCCGCTGATCAGCGCTCGAAGGCCACGGGAAGCGACCGCGGGAGAGGAAGAGACACGGGGGGCCCCAGCACTGCCGTGCTCGAGATCGGCCCTGGAACCATCCGATTCCAAGGTGGGCCGGGCCCGACGTGATGCTTGTCACGTCCGCGACCGTTAGTGGCCCATGTGTCGATTATTCGGCTCCGGGGCTCATTGACGAGTTCACCTGCGGCGCCAGGGACACCCCCGAGGCACGAAGGTAGCACCGGTCGGGGGCCGTCACAACGCGCGACCTGGAGTCAAACTCGAGCGATCTCGATCGACGCGGACATCCCGTCCACGTCGAAGGCCTTCCCATCCGTCGGCGGGGTGCCCGTGTCCGGCGCGTCCCCTGTGGCGAGCACCTCGTCGGAGATCAGCCCCCAGTGCGCGCAGAGCGCCTCCGCGAGCAAACCGTCGCAGCCAACCTGCACCTGGATCCGGTCGTCGAGGTCGAGCTCCAGCTCCTTGCGCAGGCCCTGGATACGGTTCACCAGCTCGCGGGCGAGCCCCTCGAGACGCAGCGCGTCATCGAGCGTGACATCGAGCGCCACCGTGACGCCGTCGAGGGTGTCCACCACGGTGCCCTCCCTGGACGCGCGGTCCACCAGTAGCGTCCCCTCGTCGTACTGCAGATCGGCGATCGCCTCGCTCTGGAGGCTGCCGCCGGCGACCACCTGGGCCAGTTGCTCACCGGTGAAGCCCCCGATCTCGGCGCGGATGGCCCCGAGGCTCTTGCCGTACCGAGGTCCGAGCACCTTCAGGTTGGGACGCGCCGAATAACTCACGAAGTCCGCCTCCTCCGAAGAGACACGCAGCTCCTTGACGTTGAGCTCGTCGCTCACGATCCCGGCCATGCGCTGGAGGGAGGCGCGATCCTCCGCGTCCGCCATGACCACGGTCATGGAGGGCAGCGGCTGACGGATCCGCACGTCGTGCTTGGCGCGCAGGCCGCGGCCGAGGCTGACGGCGGTCCGGGCGAGCCCCATCCGGCGCTCGAGGCCGGCGTCCTGAAGCGCGCGATCCGCCACGGGGTAGTCCTCGAGGTGGACCGACTCTCGCCCACCGTCCGACAGGTTCCCGTGGATCTCCTCGGTGATGAACGGCACGAAGGGGGCCAGGACTTTCGAGAGCGTCAGGAGCACGTGGTAGAGCGTCCGATAGGCGTTCCCCTTGTCCTCCGCGTGGGCATCCGAGGCACCGCGCCAGAAGCGACGACGGCTGCGGCGGATGTACCAGTTGGTGAGGTCGTCAATGAACTCGAGGAGCGACGGGACGACCCTGAAGAGCTCGTAGCGCGACATCCGGTCCTCGACGTCGGTGAGGAGCGTCTGGAGCCGCGAGAGGACCCAGGCGTCGAGCTCGTTCACGTCCGTCGACGGCGCCTTGCCGTCAGGCTCCCAACCGTCCACGTCCGCGTAGCGGGTCAAGAACGAGTAGGCGTTCCAGAGCGGCAGCAAGACGCTGCGGACCTGCTCACGCACGCCTTCCTCCGCGAAGCGCAGGGACTTGGCGTTCACCACCGGCGAGCTCGCGAGGTAGATCCGCAAGGCGTCCGCCCCGAGCTTCTCCAGCACCAGGTTGGGGTCGGGGAAGTTGCGCTTCGACTTCGACATCTTCTCGCCGTCCTCGGCGAGCACGATGCCGTTGACGATCACGTTCTTGAACGCGGGGCGATCGAAGAGCGCCGTGGAGAGCACCGTCAGCGTGTAGAACCAACCCCGGGTCTGGTCGAGGCCCTCGGCGATGAAGTCCGCGGGGAGGTTCTGCTCCACCAGCTCGCGATTCTCGAACGGGTAGTGGTGCTCCGCGTAGGGCATGGAGCCCGACTCGAACCAGCAGTCGAAGACCTCGGGGATGCGGCGCATGGTGCCGCCGGGCGTCTTCTCGGACGGGAACGTGAGGTGGTCGATGCGGTCCCGGTGGAGGTCCGTTACGGACCCCTTCTCGAGCCCACAGAGCTCCTCAAGCCGCTCGCGGCTGCCGACACAGACCATGTCCGAAGGGTCCTCATCGCAGCGCCAGATGGGGAGCGGGGTCCCCCAGAAGCGGTTCCTGGAGAGGTTCCAGTCGCGCGCCGACGCGAGCCAATTACCGAACCGCCCGGTGCCCACGGCCTCGGGCACCCAGTGGGTCTTCTGGTTGTTGGCCACCAGCGCGTCTCGCATGGGCTCCACGCCCATGAACCAGGTGGAGAGCGCCATGTAGAGCAGCGGCGTGCCCGTCCGGTAGCAGTGCGGGTACGGGTGGACGTAGGTGTCCTGGTCCACGACGGCGTCCAGGCCGCGCAGGTGCGCGATGATGCCCTTGTCGGCGTCCTTCGCGAATTGCCCCTCGAAGTCGGGCACCTCCGGTCCAAAGTGCCCGGTGAGGGAGAGCGGGTTCACCAGCGGCAGCTCGTTCTCCTTGCCGGTCTGGAAGTCGTCCTCACCGAAGGCCGGCGCCTGGTGCACGATCCCGGTGCCGCTCGAGGTCTCCACGTACTCCGCGGACACCACGTAGAAGGCCTGGCGCGCGTCGCCCTCACCCTCAGCGTACTGCTCGAAGTAGGGCAGCAGCGGGCGGTACCGTCGCCCGACAAGCTCGGCGCCAGGGAGCCGTCCCAGCTCCTCGGTCTCCCCCACCCGGCCCCGCGACTGATAGTCCGCGAGGCGGCTGGGCTCGGCGTAGGCGACCTCGCCGGTCTCCACGACCTTGAAGCGGACGTACTCGACCGTGGGGTTCACGGCGAGGGCCAGGTTGGAGGGCAAGGTCCACGGCGTCGTGGTCCAGGCCCAAAGGCTCGCGTCCTCGTCCTCGAGCTTGAATCGGACCGTGAGGCTGGGGTCCTGGCGGCGCTTGTGGCCGTCCTTCTTCGTGACCGGGTCTCGCTCCTGCGGGCCCTGCGCCACCTCGAAGTTGGAGAGCGGCGTCCCGAGCGCGGGAGAGACCGGCTGGACGCGGTAGCCCTCGTAGATCCGACCGTCATCCCAGAGGCGGGAGAAGACCCACCACACCGACTCCATGAAGTCGGCGTCCATGGTCTTGTAGCCGCTGTCGTGATCCACCCAGCGGCCGAGCCTCCGGATCGATTGGCGCCACTCGCCGGTGTACCTGAGCACGATGCTGCGACAGGCCTCGTTGAAGCGCTCGATCCCAAGCTCGTCGATGTCCGCCTTGGAGCCCAGGCCCAGCTCCTTCTGGGTCTCGTTCTCCACCGGCAACCCGTGGCAGTCCCAGCCCCAGCGGCGCTCCACGCGCTTGCCCTTCATCGCCCAGTATCGCGGGACGATGTCCTTCAGGACGCTGGCGACGAAGTGTCCGTAGTGCGGGAGCCCCGTCGCAAAGGGCGGCCCATCGTAGAAGACGAAGCGGTCCGCCTCAGGGCGCTGCTCCACGCTCTTCCTGAACGCATCGGTCGCGTCCCAGTGATCAAGGACGCGGGCCTCAAGGGCGGGGAAGTCAACTTCGGGCCTGACGGGTCGCAGCTTCATGGCTGCGGCGGAGCATAACGGCCAGGAGCCGCCGGGTCAGTCTTCGAAGCCCGGCACACTCATCTCGCGCATCAGCTTGCGGCCCACTTCCATGAAGTCGTCGCGCTGGCCCTCCCGGACGCGGCCTCGCAGGGCCCCCTCCATCTGACTCATGGCGGCGACCAGCCGCTGCACGAGCTCGGAGTCGTGCTCCTCGCCCCGCATCTTCTCGAGCACGGCGCTCTGCGGCGCATCCCCACGGAAGATCCGCTTGTAGGCCCCCCGGAGGGCCATCTGGTCGGGCTCGTCGACCCCGCCGCGGGCCAGCCCGACGGCGTTGACGCCGCGCACGCGCCCCTCGTGGCCCTCGATGATCATGTACGGAGGCACGTCGCGCGCCAGGCGCGTCATCCCCGCCAGGAAGGCGAACTCACCGATGGAGACAAAGTGGACGATCCCGCACATCCCGGAGAGGTTCGCGTTGCGCCCGACCTTCACGTGCCCCGCGAGCCCCGTGCTGTTCGAGAGGACAATGTTGTCCTCCAACTCGCAGTCATGGGCCACATGGCAGCAGGCCATGATCAGGTTGTCCGACCCGACCCGGGTCACGCCGCCGCCCTTGACCGTCCCGCGGTTGATGCTGACGAACTCCCGGATGGTATTCCGGTCGCCGATCTCGAGCATGGTCGGCTCGCCGCGGTAGGAGAGGTCCTGGGGCGCAGCCCCGAGGCTCGCCTGACCGACGATGACGTTGTCCTCGCCGATAGTCGTGTGTCCGTCCACGACGACCAGGGGGCCGATGCGCGTCCGGTCGCCGATCTTGACGTGGGGTCCGACGATGGCCGAGGGACCGATCACGACGCCGTCGCCGAGCTCGGCGCCGTCCGCGATCTGCGCAGTGTGATGGATCTGCTGGGACATGGGCTTCGACCGCTCCCCGTCAGGCCTCCAACATGGTGAACATGAGCTCGGCCTCGCAGACGGGCCTCCCCGCCACGGAGCCGGAGCCGCGGACCTTGATGGTGTCGCCCTTGATGCGGACCGTCTCCACCTCGAGGCGGAGCTGGTCGCCCGGGGTCACGCCGCCGCGCAGCTTGACCTTGTCCATGGACCAGAGCACCGCGAGCTTGCCGCTGAACTCGAGCTTGCGCAGGAGCAGCATCCCCGAGAGTTGAGCCATGGCCTCGAGCTGGAGCACACCCGGCATGAGCGGGATGTCCGGGAAGTGCCCCTGGAAGTAGGGCTCGTTGATGGTGACGTTCTTGATCCCTACGGCACGCTGGAACCCCTGGACCTCGATGACGCGGTCGATGAGCAGGAACGGGTACCGGTGCGGGAGTTGCTCGAGGATACGGCGGATGTCCATGCCGGACTCGCGCTCCACGAGACCGCTGGCCTCCTTGGCCTCGATGATCGCGAGCAGCCGGCGAACCAGCTCTGCGTTGGTGGCGTGGCCACTACGCGTCGCGATGACATGCGCGATCAGGTCCGAGCCGAGGAGCGAGAGGTCCCCCACCAGGTCCAGCATCTTGTGCCGGACGGGCTCGCCCGCCATTCGCAGCTTGGTGTCGGGGTCACCGAGAACGACGGTGTTCTCGCGCGTTGCTCCCTTGCCAAGCCCGGCGGCCTGCAGCGCATCCACCTCTGACGCGAGGCAGAAGGTCCGGGCGGACGCGATCTCCGCCTTGAAGGTCTCGGGGTCAATGTCGAACTGGTAGCTCCCGGACTCCACGCCCGGCTCCTCGAAGGAGGCCACGTACTGGAGCGTCAGCACGTCTTTGTCCGTGGGCAGGGCCACGAGCGTCGCGTTCCCGTCTCGGACGAAGACCGGCTCCTCCAGGCGGAAGACCTTCGCGGCAGGCTTCTGCTCGACGAGCCCGCCGCTCTCAAGGAGCTCGACGAAGGGCGCGGCGCTGCCGTCGACACCGGGGAACTCCGACCCCGACATCTCGACCCGCAGGTTGTCCACGCCGAGCCCCTTGCAGGCCGCGAGGAAGTGCTCGACCGTCTCCACCTCAACCCGGTCGCGCACCAGGCGGGTTCGGCGGTCCTTGGGGGACTGGTTTCCGATCAGCGCCGGGACGGACGGCGCGTCCTCGATGTCCGTTCGCACGAACTCGATGCCGTGGTCCGGCGGCGCCGGCGCCACCCTGACCCGGGTCTCTTCCCCTGTATGCAGCCCGACCCCGGTCACCTCGACCGGAGTGCGAAGCGTGTGCTGCCTGCGACTCATGAGCGTTGATTCTCCTCGGGGGGAGTGTCGTCGATGTCTCCGCCGGGCGCACCCTCGCCGGCTGATTCCAATCGCATGAGCGCCGATTCGAGCCTGGAGCGGAGCTCCCGGACCTCGCCCTTGAGGGCCTCGAGCTCGCCAGGCAAACGCTGGGTGCGCGCGATGGAGCGTAGACGCTCCCGCCGCGGCCCCGCGGGGTAACCGTAGAACTGCCCCCCCGCGGCGAGGTCCTTGGTCACGCCAGCCCTGGCCGCTACCAGGGCGCCATCCCCGATGGAGAGGTGCCCGGCGACACCCGACTGTCCAGCGAGGATCACCCCGTCCCCGATCCGCGTTGAGCCCGCGACGCCCACCTGCGCAAGCAGCAGCGTGTGCTTGCCCACGGTGACGTTGTGCCCGACGTGGACGAGGTTGTCGAGCCGGCAGCCCTCCCCGATCGTGGTGGAGCCGAAGCGAGCGCAGTCCACGGTGCAGCCAGCGCCGACCTCCACATCGTCGCCCAGCACCACGTTGCCCACCTGAGGCGTCTTCACCCACCGAACCCCGTCGAAGAGGAAGCCGAACCCATCCGAACCGAGGACCGAGTTGCCTTGGATCACGCAGCGCTCCCCGACCACGGTGTAGGGGTAGAGCACGACGTTGGAGTGAATCTCGGTCTCGCGCCCGAGCTTCGAGTGAGCTCCGACTTGCACGCCCGCGTGGAGGATCACCCCCGCGCTGACGATGGCGCTAGCCCCCACGGAGACCAGCGGGCCGATCCTGGCGCCCTCACTGACCTCAGCGGTCGGGTGAACCACCGCGCTGGGGTCCACGCCTACCGGAGGGAGGGGCGGCTCCGGCGCGAAGGCCACGACCACCCGCGAGAAAGCCTGCTCTGGATCGTCGCATCGGAGGAGCGCGAGGTCCGTCCGCTCGACGACCACGTCGCGGGCCAGCACCACCGCGCTGGCCAAGGTGGTCTCCACCAGCGGCGCATACGCCGCCTGGGTCAGGAACGAGATCTGCCCCTCGGCGGCGTCCGCCAGCCCGCAGGGGCCGGTGACTTGCAGCGCGCCGTCTCCCTCCAGATCGGCGCCGCAGAGGGCAGCGAGTTCGTCCAGGCTTCGTGCACTCATGAGACGGTTGGGCAGGGTAAGGCTCGGAGCCTCGCGCGGAGGCGTCCTAGGGCGCAGAGGGTGACCCCGTGGCCCCGCTAAGTCAAACCAAGTCGACGCGGCCGGGACGGGAGCCTGGGCTGCGCGGTCACCGGAGGGTCAGGCTGAACGCGAAGACCTGGGTCTCGTCCGCAGGACCGGACTCGAGCGGCCAGCCGAAGCTGAAGGTGACCGGGAAGGGCTCAATCATGCCGAGGGCGAAGCCCGCCGAGACCCGGGTCTCATTGAAGTCCACCTGGTAGGCCTCGGGGTCGAGCACGCCCGCGTCCACGAAGAGAGAGCCACGGAACAGCTCCCTCCGCCGGGCCGTGCCGGGGACAGGCTGGGTGTAGAGGGGCATGCGGTACTCGGCGGTCCCCCGCAGGAAGGTCTCCCCCCCTAGCGGGTAGGCGCCCTCGTAGGGGCCGACCCCACGGAAACGGAAGCCCCGACCAAAGCGAGAGCCGCCGAAGAAGAAGCGCTCGCCGTAGTTCACGCTCCCCTTCTCCTCGTTGAAGGGCACGGCGAGCGCGGCGCCGAGGCCCAGGTAGATCCCGGGGGCCGCAGAGTCCCGGTCCTCGGAGAGGTGGAAGTACTGATCGAGTGAGGCCTCTGACTTCCAGAGGTTCGCGTCGCTCCCGAGGGCCGTGGGGTAGAGCGTGTTCGTCCAGCGCGCCGACCAGCCCGAGCGCGGCAGGCGCCGGTTGTCGAGCAGGTTCGCGCTGACCGAACCGGTCAGCCCGACGTAGTCCTCGGTCCCCTCCGAGTCGATCAGGGTCCGCGGCAGCTCAACCTGCTGATCCACGTCGTCGATCCGGATCGACTCGGTCCGGAAGCCGACGCTCGCCTGGTAGTCGCCCTGGCCGAAGGCCCGGGTCAGCGCCGCCCGGAAGAACCTCCGGGTCTCGTCGTGCGACTGGAACATCCGGTCCCTCGCCTGAATCTCGAAGAGCAACCCGAGGGGGTCGAAGTAGCGCTGAAGGAAGTCGGGATGGGAGTAGGAGACGCGCCAGAAGCTCACCTCTGAGCCCGGCGACAGGTCGACGCCGAAGGTCTCGCCATTCCCCGTGAAGGCCTCCTTGCGATACACCTCGCCGAAGGTCCCGAGCGCGCTGGACGGGAGCTTCTTGGCGTCGAAGTTGTTCACCTGCAGAGAGATGATCCCGACGAGCCCCTGGTCACTCGCGACGCCACCTGAGACGTTCGCGTTGATCGTCCGCCCCTCCTTGACCTCAACCACGGCGTCCACCAGGTCCGGCTCGCCCTCCACGGGGCGGTAGCGGAGGGTGGGAGGCGGGTGCGCGCCCTGGGAGTACTGGTCGTCGAAGTAGCCGGTCGCCCGGACGCGGCGCAGCCCGTCCCGGAGCTCCTTCGAGTCCACACGCTCGCCCTCCAGCTGGGCGAAGCGACGCCGGATCACGTGGTCCTTGGTGGTCTCGTTGCCCTCGATCTCGAAGTAGCGGAGGAAGAACCGGCGCCCCTCCTGAATGCGATAGGTCACGGCGACCGTCTTGTTCTCCACGTCGTAGACCAGCTCTGGCGGGAGGAAGGCCCAGCCGGCGGTCCGGGTCGGATCGTCGAAGGAGCTCGCGTCGATGTGCCCCTCCTCGCCGTACCGGTCCCTGAGCGCCTGAGCGTCGAGCGCGACCCGCACCGCCTCGTAGAGCCCGCCAGGCTCCAGAGACAAGAGCGAGCGCAGCTCCTCCTCGGGGATGGTGAACTCAACCTTCCGGAACGCCGCCTCCTTGCGCCCCCCCGGTATGACCTCGACCACCTCCTTCTCCAGCGCCTCGAAGCTCACCTTCGAGACCCGGTAAGGCTCACCCTCGTCGATGTTGAAGGTCACGCGCACTCCGCTTCGATCCTCGTTGAAGCTGAGGTCGTAGCCGACCACCGCGTCCAGATAGCCGCGGTCCCGATACACCTCGGAGATCGCGAGGACATCCTCCTGAACGACCTGCTCCACGAAGCGATGCCCCCACCAGGCGAAGAGACCGCGCCCCTTGGTGCCCAGCTGCGCCGACTTCTCGAGGCTCCGCTTCCAGAAGATGAACCCGATCTCTGGGATCGACTCGTTGCCAAGGACCTTGACCCCCTTCACGTAGACCTTCGGGCCCTCGCGGACCTCGAAGATGATCTCCTGGTACCGGACGCCGCCGTCACCGCCGAAGCGCGGCTCCACCTCCACAAAGTAGTACCCCTGCCGGCGGTATGCCGTCCGGATGCGCTCCGCGACATTCTCCGCCTCGTCGACGTACACCTCGACTCGATCGTCCAGCTCCGCCCACTCGCGGAGCCTCTCGACGTCGAAGTTGTTGTTCCCCACGAAGCGCGGATCAAGGTCCACCGGTGACTCGAGGAACCGAAGACGAACACGGACGCCGCCTTCCATCTCCTCGAACAGGTAGCCGTCCCTCGCGATCAGGATCCGGAAGTCTTCCCAGAGCGCCTTCTGAGCCTGGTTGATCGACCTCGGGATAGGTTGGCCGCGACGGATGCCAAGGCGGGCGACGACCTGCTCCGCGTCATGCGCAGTGAGCCCGGACACCTCCACGTCCATGACAAGCGGTCGATCCCACTCGGCCTGAGCGCCGGGACGGAGCTGCCTCGCGGACGCATCCCCAGAGGAGGAGACGAGCCCGACCACGAGGATGAAGATGAACTTGGCGAGGCGCACGGTGGAGCTGAGCTGGGCCCCCAGCCTGGATCCTGGGGCGGATCCGGGGTCGGGGGGGCTGGGAGCGTACAAAGCCAGCGCCACCGATGGCTACAGCCCTGTGATGGGCTCTGCCATCGAGGGCTCGCGATTGGAGAATCGCAGCATCGCCCCCTGGAATTGGAGCTCGACAGTGCCTGTCGCACCGTTCCGGTGCTTCACGATCAGCACCTCCGCCTTGCCCTTGTTCTCGTCGATCGGGAAGTAATATTCCGCGCGATACAGCATGGCCACGACGTCGGCGTCCTGCTCGATTGAGCCGGATTCACGCAGGTCGGAGAGCTGCGGGCGCTTCTCCTCCCTGGACTCCACGCTCCGCGAGAGCTGGGCGAGCGTGATCAGGGGGATCTCAAGCTCACGGGCCAGCTCTTTCAGCGACCGAGAGATCATGCTGATCTCCTGCTGGCGGCTCTCCGCCTTCGCCGAGAGCAGCTGGAGGTAGTCGATCACGATCATGTCCAGGCCATGCTCGGCCTTCAGCCTCCGTGCGCGGCTCCGAAGCGCCATGATCGAGAGCCCGGGGGTGTCGTCGATGAAGAGGCGCGCGCTCTTCAGCACCCCGGCAGCTTCCACCAGGTCGGCGTACTCCCGGTCATGGAGACGGCCAGACCGGAGCCTGTGGGCCTCCACCTGGGCCCTGGCCACCAGCATGCGCTGGACAATGGAGGCCCGGCCCATCTCCAGGCTGAAGAAGAGCACCGACGGCGCGTACCCCAGGCTGTCCGCGATGTGCGTCGAGGCGTGATCCATCAGGTTCAGCACGAACGCCGTCTTCCCCATGGCCGGGCGGGCTGCGATGACCGTCATCTCCCCAGGGTTGAACCCCCCGAGCATCTCATCCAGGTCGTAGAAGCCGCTGGGGATCCCGGTGAACTCTCCGCGATCGCGCTGCGCTTCGAGCCCGTGGAAGACCTCGTCGAGGATGGAGCTCACCCCCGCCGCGCCGCGCGTCTCGCCGCTGGCGGCGACCCTGAAGATGGCGGACTCCGACTCGTCGATCAGGGTCTGCACCTCGTCACGGTCGGGCGGCGTCTCCATGGCCTTGGCGACGATCTCGTTGGACGCCTCGATGAGGCCTCGGAGCTTCGCCGTCTCCGCAACCAGAGAGGCGTGGTGCTTCACGTGCGCTGACGTGCTCACCGAGCTGGCGACGTCGCCGAGGTAGGAGATGCCCCCGACCTCACCGAGCTTGCGCGTGGCGCGCAGCGTCGAGGTGAGGGTGACGCCGTCCACGACCTGTCCGCGAGCGTCCAGCTCGATCATCGTCTCGTAGAGCAGACGGTGCCGCCGCTCGAAGAAGTCTGCAGGCTTGCACACCTCCGACACCTCCACGAGACGGTCCGGGCTCATCATCAGCGCGCCGAGGACGCTCCGCTCCGCTCCGAGATCGTGGGGCACGACCCGGTGTCCACTCGCAGGGCGCCCCGCCCGTGAGTCCTGTCCCCGATCGCGCGGGAGATCGAAGGAGGGGAGCTCGCCCACTGGCCCTGCCGCGGGTGCAGCCACGTCGAGCAGCGGCGCAGCCAGCGGGGACTCGGTGATTGGCCCTGACGGGCCAGCGCCGTCGCCCGGCTGCGGCCCAGTGGCCTCGGTGGCTTCCGGGGCCGCGGCCGCGGCCCTACTTGAGCTGCTCGCCGGCGCGGACGGTTCACCCGCCGTCGCCTTGCTCACCGTCGCTGGCTCCGAGTGAAGCTCGGAGACATCCGCGTCCGCCGCGCTCTCCTCCGCCTCGGCGAAGCCGCCATCGTCCTCGACGATGGGCTCGGGGTCCCAGCCGTCCTCGCTGTCCCACTCGGCGCTCGCCGCGGGGTCAGCGCCAGCTGCGGGCAGGTCGTCGTCGGAGGACCACCGACCTGGATTGAAACCGCTCCCGGCAAACGCGTCTCCGTGGTCAGGCACGTCCTCAACGTCGCGCTTGGGGTCAGCCCCTTCCCCCTCTTCCGGTCCAGGTCCCATACCGCTCTGCTCGTGCTGCTGATCCAAGGTTGACGGCGTAGCGCTGCGCGCGCGGGCCTGGCTGGAGGATAACGAGCGGAGCCCGGGGGGTCGTCCCCCCGGGCTCCACTGTTCGGTCGATCGTGGGTCCCACGCCCCGAGGGCCCCCTCAGGAGCTCTCGGGAGGGGTCACGAGGACTCAGTCTTCAGACGGCGGGCCGTTGGGGCCCTCGGCGCTCGCCTCGGCGTCGAGAGCGGCCTCGGCGGCCGCCTCGGCGTCAAGGGCCTCCTGCGTCTTGCCTTCGGCCTCGACGTCCACGAGGACCTCACCGAACTCGTCGTCCTTCACATGGACCTTCACCATGTGCTGGCCGACGGTCTTGATGGGAGACTCGAGGCGGATGTCCTTCTCGACGAGGGTCACGCCCTGCTCAGCGGCGAGTTCCACGATCTTGGCACTGTTGACCGATCCGTAGAGGTTGCCGTTCGGGTCGGACTTCATCGTGATCTTGAACTCGAGGCCTTCAAGGCGGCCAACGAGCTCGGCGATCTCCTGGAGGCGGATGGCCTCAGCCTCCCGCACCTTCGCGGCGCGGCGGGCGATCTGGCGCTTGGCGTCTTCCGTTGCCGGAATGCCGAGGCGCTGGGGATAGAGGTAGTTCCGGGCGTAGCCCGGCTTGACCTTGACCACGTCACCGACGAGGCCGAGGTGCTTCACACTCTGTTGCAGTAGGACTTCTACGTCGCTCATAACTGTGCTCCTGTCGTCAGAACGACGATCAGCCCACGAAGGGGAGAAGTCCAACGTGACGTGCACGCTTGATGGCCGACTTGAGCTGCTTCTGGCACTGCGTGCAGAAGCCCGAGCGGCGGCGTGAGAGGATCTGCCCCTGGGGGGTCAGGAACTTCTCGAGGTACTCGGTGCTCTTGTAATCGATGATGGGATCGTCGCAGTTCTTCGATCCGATCATGGTCTTGACGCGTCGCTTCATTGGATTAGCCCTCCCTCGCGGGTTCAGGGGCCGTGGCGGAAGCCTCGGCGGGAATGTCCACCGGGATGTCGATGTCCATGAGGGGATCCGTCTCCGCCTCTTCCGGGACCTCGATCAGGTCGTCGTCGGGCGGCTCGGGCACGGAGTACTCCGCGCCATCCTCCTCGGCGGCGAGCTTACGCTCGTCCTCGGGGGTCTCGTCGACCCGAACCATCAGGTACCGCAGCACGGACTCGTTGAGCTCGAGGTCCCGAAGGAACCCCGGGATCATGTCGCCGGGCATGTCGTGGTACGCGAGGTAGAACGTCGCGCGGTTCTTGCGCTTCATGGGGTAGGCGAGCCGACGCTCGTCCCACCGTCGGCAGCTCTCAAGGCTGCCGCCGTACTTCGCGACCGTATCGGTCACGATGGCTTTCGCCTTCTTCCAGTCCTGTCGCACGACATCGTTGTCGAGCAGGACCATGGTCTCGTAAGTCTGAGTCAAGGGTCTTCTCCGGGGTTAGGTGACGTCGTGCGTGATCAAGAATCACGCAGGTTCCAGCGGCTGTGGAACCGCGTCATGACATCGGCGAACGCCTCGCCATCGAGCCAGGCATCGATGGCCTCGGTCGCTTCCGCGATCGAGACCTCGATCTCCTGCCTCTCCGGTCCGGAGAACGCACTCAGCACATGACGCGCCGCGTCGGTGCCCGCACGACCGATCCCGACCCTGAGTCGAGAAAACCTGTCGGTCGCCAGGCGGTGGATAATGGAACGCATCCCGTTCTGCCCTCCGTGTCCCCCATGCGGGCGGAGACGGAGCTTGCCCACGTCGAGGTCCATGTCGTCATAGACCACGAGGATGGAGTCCGGTGAGGGCTGAGGGGGCTCGTCCTTGACCGTTCCGGCGGCCTCGTCTCCCGGGTCGGGCGAGGGCGGCAGCGAGGGGAGGTCCCCACACTTTGCCAGCCAACGCGCTATCGGGGCGACGATGTCACCTGAGCGATTCATGAACGTTCCGGGCTTGAGGAGGAACGCCTCCCCGCCATCGGCGGGGCAGCGCGCCCACTCAAAGCCGCGGGGCCCCGTCCAGCCATCAAGGCGAGACGGTCCGCGAAAGAGCGATCCGCGCGTCTCCGCCAGGTGGTCGAGCACGGCGAACCCGACGTTGTGTCGGGTGCCGTCGTACTCGGTACCGGGGTTTCCAAGGCCAACAACCAGTCTTGCCATCGTGGATTCGATCGCGGGGGACGCGGTGGTCAGCCCGGGGAGGGCGCGGGGGTCCGCTCCCGGGAAATCCCGGAAGCGGCGAAAGAGCGTAGCGGCGACTGATGAGCCCCGGAACCCCCGCTGTGCCATAAGGCTGCAGCGGACGACCGGGCCCCCATCAGGGCCGCGAGAGAATCAGTCAGCGGAGGCGTCGCCTTCCTCGGCATCGGCCCCGTCAGCGCCATCCGCTGCGGCGGCAGTCGCCCTTATCTCGCTGATGACAGCGATCTCGGTCTCCGGGTCAAGGAGCAGTTCGATGCCCTCGGGCATCACCACGTCGGCGGCCTTGATGTGGGCGCCGGGCTCCAGACCGTCCACGGAGACCTTGATGGCGTCCGGGATCAGCGACGGGATGCAGGACACCGTCACCGCCTCGAGATCGTGGTTCAGGACGCCGGCGGGGGTGCCAGTGAAGGAGATGGGCACGCTCGACTCGGTCTTCTGACCGCGGATGACCCGCTTGAACTCCACGTGGAGCAGGGTGTCGCCGAAGGCATCCCACTGGAGCTCCCGGACGATCGCCGACTCGGACTTACCGTCGAATTCCAGGTCGAAGAGGTGCGCGTGTGCGCGGCGGGCCGAGTGGAACTCAGCCTCGTCGAAGTGCAGGTCAACGTGCGGATGGTCGCTGTCGGCCTGAAGGCTCGCGATGGCGCGCCCCATGGCGCGGAGGCGACGGGAGGCACGGCTCCCAAGGGACTCACGGAGCGAGCAGATGATCTTGGCGTCGGTCATATCGGGTTCCTGGGTGGTTCGTCGCTCCTCCAGGACCGTCGGGCGGAGCCCGCACCGGAGAAGCGCACAGGATTTGAAGGCGATGAGGATAGTCCCCGCCCGTGCGCCCCGGGGTCCAACTCTGGCCATAAATATGGCTCGGCAGCCCCACCGAGCCCCAGGGGCAGTCCCCGGGGCGGCCCCTCGAGAAGCCCTGAGGGGGAGTCCCGAGGATGCGGCTCGGGGGTCCCCAGGGGACCAGCCTGGGGCCGATCAGAGCCTCCCGGTTGGACAGATCGGTTGGACAGATCGGCTGGACGCGGCGGCCGAGCAAGGCCCAGCTGGGGCTGGGCGGACGGCAGCCCGCCCGGCCTGGCCTCACTCGAAGAGCGAGCTGACCGACTCCGAGGTGTGGATGCTCCGGATCGTCTGAGCCACCAGCGGGGCGATGCTGCAAACCTTGAGCTTCCTCGGGCGCCGCTCTCCTTGGGGGATCGAGTCGGTGACGAGGATGGCGTCCACCGGAGCGGCGTCGAGGCGGTCCACTGCAGGGCCGCAGAAGACCGCGTGGCTGACTGCGATCACGATCGCCTTCGCCCCCTTGGACTTCAGGACCGCCGCGGCCTGGGTGATGGAGCCGCCCGTTGAGATCATGTCGTCGACGATGATGCAGTTGCGCCCCTCGACCTCACCGATCACGTGCTCGATCATGGTCTCCGAGCCAGAGATGCGGCGCTTGTCCACGATGGCGAGGTCTGCCTGGAGGCGCTTGGCATAGGCCCGGGCCATCTTGGTCCCCCCCACGTCTGGGGTCACCACCACGGGGTTGTCGAGGCCCATGGCCTCGACCTCGTCCAGCAGCACCGGGCGCGCGTAGAGGTGGTCCACGGGGATGTCATAGAAGCCCTGAATCTGGGCTGCGTGCATGTCGAGGGTGACGACCCGGTCCGCGCCGCAAGACACCAGCGTGTTCGCCACCACCTTCGCGCTGATCGGGACGCGCCCCTCGTCCTTGCGATCCTTGCGCGCATAGCCGTAGTAGGGCATCACCGCCGTGATGCGCCCGGCACTGGCGCGCCGCAGGGTGTCCAGGAGCAGGAGCAGCTCGACCCAGTTCTCGTTGACCGGCGGGCAGGTCGGCTGCAGGACGAAGACGTCCCGGCCGCGGATATCCTCGTCGAGCTTGATGTCCACCTCTCCGTCCGTGAAGCGCGCGACGCGGGCAGAGGCGAGCGGCTGGTCGAGGCACTCCGAGATGGCCTTCGAGAGCTCGACGTGGGCGTTTCCCGAGATGAGTGTGATGTCACCGTAGGCGCTGCTCATGGAACGATGGACGCGTCTCGCCGCGGCCGTAAGGGTTGGTTTCTGGGGGGGGACAAGGGCGGCCGGAGCAGGACGCTCACGGCCGGGGCGTCCGGCGGAGGGGGGGGCCGCTGGACGGTGCGCTCAGGACTTGCGGTTCAGCTTACGGGCCGGCATCCCGACCCAGGTCTCGCCTTCTCCCATCTCCGCCGAACGGGTGATCACGGCCCCGGCGCCGGTGGTGGAGCCTGCCGGGACCTCGTTGGGCGCGACGATGATGGAGCCGCTGCCGATGAAGGCCCGGTCCCCCACGACGGTCGGGTGCTTCTTTTTGCCGTCGTAATTGGCGAAGATCGTCCCCGCGCCGATGTTGGTCTTGGCCCCGATGCGCGCGTCGCCCAGGTAGCTCAGGTGCTTGGCCTTGGAGCCGCTCCCGAGGGTGGAGTTCTTCATCTCGGTGAAGTTCCCCACCTCGGCGGTGTCCTCCAGGACGGCCCCCGCCCGCAGGTGCGTGAAGGGCCCGACCTCGCAGCCTTCGCCCACCTGGACGCCCGAGCGGATGACCGTGCAGGGCAGGATCTCCGTGCCGCAGCCGATCTCCACGCCGTGGTCGATGAAGGTCGTGGCCGGGTCCATGATCCGCACGCCGGCGGCCATGTGCTGCTCAAGGATGCGCATCTGGATCTGCCAGCGCACCTCTGCGAGCTGCCCCAGGTCGTTGACGCCCTGCGCCTCGCCCGCGTCCTCGAGCAGCAGCGGGAGCACGGGGCGCCCGCCAGCCTCGGCCATCCCGACCAGGTCCGTGATGTAGTACTCGCCCTGGGCATTGTCGTTATCGAGCCTCGCGAGGTCGTCGTCCAGCGTCGCCCGGTCGAAGCAGTACACGCCGAGGTTGGTCTCGTTGACCATGCGCTCCTCTTCCGTGGCGTCCTTGTGCTCGACGATCCGCTCGAACGAGCCGTCGTCACGGCGGAGGATCCGGCCGTAGCCCGTCGGGTCCTCGATGATCGCGGTGAGGATGGACACGGCGCCCGGGGCCCCGACCCCTACCTGGGCGTCCACCATCGACTGCATGCTCTCGGTCGAGAGGAGCGGCATGTCGCCGTAGGTGACGACGACCCGCTCCGTGTCCCCGAGAGCCGGCGCGGCCACCTGGAGCGCGTGCCCCGTCCCGAGCTGCGGCTCCTGCAGGACGAATTGGAGGTCGACGTCCGGCAGCTCTCGCCGCGCCGCAGCCTCGACCTCGGCGGCACCGTGCCCGACGACGACCACGATCCGGTCGGGGGACAGACCCTCGGCCGCGCCGAGGACCCAGCCCAGCATGGAGCGCCCGCAGAGTTCGTGGAGACACTTGGGCGTCTCGCTCTTCATGCGCGTGCCCTTGCCTGCGGCGAGGATCACGACGGTGGTTCCGGAAGTCATCTGGGGTCTCCTTGGGGGGGGGCGTCGGCAGGACCCTTGGGCCCGGGGCTCAAGAGGCCGGGTCAAGGCTCGAGCCAGGGCTCGAAGCGCGTGTCCGGCGGGCAGTGCGGCACATGATGCTGGGCCCCAGAGCCTCGTCAAGGCGCACGGCGTTCAATCGGAGACTTCCCCCCGGGACGCCCCGCCGGATAGTGTCCGCCCATGGCTTCCCCCCTCCAGGTCAAACGTCGGCTCTCGCTCCTCATCGGCTGGGCGGCTGACCGACGCGTCCCGAGCCCCCTCCGCGCCCCGCTCTACAAGGCCTACGCCGCCTTCACCGGCGCAGACCTCGGCGAGATGCGCGGCCAGCCGAGGGACTACCCGAGCCTGGGCGCGTTCTTCGTGCGGCGCCTCGCCGACGGGGCGCGGACCGTCGAGGCAGACCCGTCCCTCCTCCCCTCGCCCGTGGACTGCATGGTCCAGGCCAGCTCCCCCGTGACGAACGGAATGGTGGTCGAGGCGAAGGAGCGGCTGTACCCCATCCGCTCCCTGCTCGCAGGAGTCGGCGAGGACGTGGACCTCAACGGTGGGCACCAGTACACGCTCTATCTTGGCCCCAAGGACTACCACCGGATCCACTGCCCCCTGGACGCCCAGCTCACCGAGGTCGTCCACGTCCCGGGGGATCGCCACAGCGTCCAGCCCAGCGTCCTGGAGCGCCGCAGGGTCCTCTCGATCAACGAGCGCGTCGTCTGCCGCCTTGAGTCGGAGCACGGCCCCTTCTTCATGGTGCTCGTCGGCGCCGTGGTGGTTGGCCGGATCCGGGTCGTCGGGGTGGACCCGCTCCACCGGGGCGCGGTCGAGCCGCCGCGCGCCTTCGCCCGCGGCGAGGAGTTCGGTCGCTTCGAGATGGGCTCGACCGTCGTCCTCGTGACGCCTCCCGGCTTCCACGCCCCCACCGCGGCCCAGGGCGCCACCATCCGCATGGGCCAGCCCATCGCAGAGCTCGCCCCCGACCAGCCCTGATGCCGAGCCCCCTCCCCCCTTCGCTCTGCCGCCTCGCCGTCGCAGTCGTCCGCTTCCTCCCCCACGCGCTGGATGAGTTCGCGGCCGGGGCCGGCCCCGGCCCGCTGACCGCAGAGGCCAGGGAGGTCGTGATCCAGTGCCATCTGTTCTGCGGCTTCCCGAGGACGATCGCGGCGCTGGACCACCTCCGCAGCGCCGGCGTCCCCCCTGGCACCGGCGCAGCCCCTCCCGCTGCACCCCGATCGCCCGCCGCCGGGAGCGAGCTCTTTGACCGGATCTATGGCGAGAGTGCTCCGGAGGTGCGTGCGCACCTCCGGTCCCTGGACCCGGATCTGGCGGAGCTCGTGGCGGAGCACGCGTACGGCGCCGTGCTCTCCAGGGGCGGGCTCGATGCCCGGGCGAGGGAGCTCCTCGCCGTGGTGATGCTCGCCGCCACCGGCCACGACCGCCAGCTCGCCAGCCATGTGCGAGGCGCCGTACGGTGCGGCGCGACCCCGACCGAGATCTCAGACGCCCTGGACGCCGTCGAGGACCTCGTGTCCCCCGAGTGCATGGAGCGCGCGCGCGACGTCGCCGCCCGCTTCACAGGGACCGGCTGACGCCAGCCCGCTCCCTCGTCCCGGTGGCAAGGGAGGCCTGGTGAGGCGAAGCCCCTCCAGGACGGCCTCGCGGCAGGGTCCATTCAAGGGCCCATTCAAGAGCCCGTTCAAGAGCCCGTTCAGGGGCCCGCGCGGCGCGATCCGCGCAGCTCCGCATCCAGCAGCGTCATGGGCTTGGCCGAGCGGATCCGGAGGACGTCCTCCGCCTCCGTCGGCTTCTCCAGGAAGCGCGGGAAGTCGAGCACCTCGCCGTTGACGAGCGCTCGCTCGAGGGAGGAGGGGCCCAGCTTCAGCTCGATGAGCAGCTCCTCTCCGTCCACACCCCCCTTGAACGGCCGCTCCAGGAAGCTGCTCGGCGCCGGGGAGGAGCCCCCCTGAACGTGTTGGATGAGCGCCCCGAGGTCGCCGGACCCGAACCAGGCTCGGGGCTCGAAGGGATCACAAACCAGCACGAGGTGGTACCCGCGCAAAGACACCGCCACGAGGTGTCCCTCTGGCCGGTGATCCCCGGGTCGAAGCCGCAGCCGCACGGCGACGGGCTTCTCGAGGTTGAGAGGGTCCGCAAGCGGGAGGCTCGGACCCGCCGACCTCGCCGTGAATTCAGCCCGCTCTTCCAGCTCCGACAGGAGAGACAGGCCCTCCGGAATGAGAGCCCAACGGCCGGGGCTCCAGGCCCCAAGGCGCTCGGCTCCCTCAGGCAGGGGCCGGGATAAGCCCAGGTCGCGGGCCGCGTCCGCGACATCCACCATGTCCCAGACGAGGCGCACCTGGCGGCCGACCGACGCCTGGTTGGGCACACCGAAGGCCTCGGCCACCGAGGCGGTTCGGGCTGGCCGGAGCGAAGCCGAGAGCAGCCCCGGCGCCAGGGCCTTCGTCTGGACAGTGCGCTCCTCCGAGCTCCTCCGAACCCGCCGCTCCAGGTCCGAGGGGAGCAGCTCATCGCTCGGATGATCCTGAAGGCGGATCCGCCGTCGCGCCGCCTCGGAGTCCCCCTCTGCCGCCAGGAACGCGGCGGCCGCCAGGCTGTCCACCGGGGAGAGCGTGCTGGGATCAAGGAGCCCAGCCAGTCGCAGGAGGTCTGTCCCCTCCACCACGCGCCCGGCGATGCTACCGGCCTGCTGCGCGGGGGTCAGGTAGATCGGGATCCGCTGCTCCCCCCCGACGGTCAGCCCGAATCCCAGGCGGCGCACGGTCGCGGGGCGGGCTCCGATGCGACCCCGCACGGGGATGCGCTCGAAGTGGAACTCGAAGGTCTCCCCCGACCGCGCCTCGATCGCCTCGGCAGCGCGATCAAGCACCATGTCGAGGAGCTCGGTCTCACGAAGCCTCGCGCGGATCGCCGCGTGCGTGGAGCGGCGCCAGGGCTCTCCGAGGGCGGCCGTGAGCGCGCGGCGTACGGCGCCGTAGTCTCGCCTCATGCGCAGCGGCCCGAGCTCCGCCTCGAGTTCGCCCAGAGCGAGAGTCGCAAGCTCCTCCCTGCGCACCGCCTCAGCCACCGAGAGCGAGACGCGTACCTCGTTGATGTGGCTCAGGAACGGGGCCCGGAACTCCTCGGTGAGCTGGCTCGCGTCAAGGCCCAGGGTCGCCGCCTTGGCCGCGAGGGCGTCGTTGAGCTGGTCCACCAGCGAGCGAGGCCCCGCCACCTGCCCGTCCTGCACCTCATCCAGCGCGGCCTCGTACTCGGCATCGACGAAGTCGGACGCCTCGTCGACCGCCTCCGCCATGCGATAACGAACGTTGGACCGGTCACTCCGTACCAGCGAGTCGATCGTGGACGCCACCTCTAGCCGCTCCAAGCCGTCCAGTCCGCGGAGGTCGAGATCCACCCCCTCCAGGCGCAGCCAATCCTCGGGATCAGCCCGGCTGAGGAACGCGTCGGCGTCCGCCCATCGGTGCTCCTGAAGCAGCCCAGCAATGCGGCCCCGCACCAGCTCGGGGTACGCCAGTCGGAGCGCCGCAGCCGCCGTGTCCCGTGCCCGGAGACGTTCCTCCCGGACGCGGTCCGCCCGGGATCGACGCCACTCCACCGCCCCCAGCCGAGCTGCTCCCGCCGGCAACTGCTGGAGCGCGAGGAAGCCAGTGGCGCCCCGAAGGCTCCCATCGAGCCGCTCCCCGCAGGCTCGCGCCGCGAGATCAAACGCGTGGTCCCTGAGGGCCTGATCGACGTCTACGCCGGCCGCCACGAGGCACCCGGACACCGCCTCCCCGAGGGCGGCCTTCAGGTCGACCACGAGCTGGTCACGGAAGATGCGACCGTTCCCGCTGAGATCCTCCGGGTCCAGGGCGTCCAGGTCGGCGAGAGCCGCGGCGATGGTAAGGCTGGTGGAACGAAAGCCATCTCGGATCGCGAGCAGCTCCGGCCAGTCCTCGAGCACAGCCCCGTACTGGGGCGCGACCACCTCCACCGGGTCCTGCCAGGGGCGCGCCGTCATCACCCAGGTCAACGCCACCGCCGCGGCCCCGACGGCCCCCAGAAGGACGCCCCCGAGCCACCTTGGCCGCCTCGATGCGAAGGGGTCCAATCGGCTCCCCCGCAGGTCAAGCCTGCGCCGCTCCCGTAGCAGCTCGATGTCCGCGACCAGCTCCCAGGGCTCCTGATAGCGCTGGGCGGGGTCGCGGGTCAGGCACTTGCGGAGCAGCAACGAGAAGTCGCGCGAGAGGGCGGGCGAGAGGCCCCGCGGATCCTCGACGGGATCATGGAGGACCCGGGCCAGGATCTCGGCCACACCGCCGCGCCCCTCCCCGTCGACCTGGAAGGGCGGGCGCCCACAGACGGCGTGGTACATGGTGGCGCCGATGGACCAGAGGTCGCTCCGGATGTCCGCCTGCCCCGGGTCCCTGGCCTGCTCGGGGCTGATGTAATGGGGCGTGCCGAGGGTCGCCCCGGTGCGCGTGATTGCGGGGTCGTTCTGCCCCACCGCGAGGCCAAGGTCGACGAGCCTCGCCCGCCCCCGACCATCGATGAGAATGTTCGCGGGCTTGATATCTCGGTGAACCACCCCGACCTCATGGGCGTGCTGGAGCGCATCACACAGCGGGCTGAAGAGCCGCAAGACCTCCCGCTCCGTGAGCGAACCTCGCTCGGCGATGCGGCGGCCGAGCGAGACCCCCTCCACGAGCTCCATGGCGTACCACCAGACCCCGTTGACCTCGCCCATGTCGATGGCGGAGATGATGCTCGGGTGCGCCAGCCGCGCGGCGAGGCGCGCCTCCCGCTTCAAGCGCTTGACCGCCCGTCCGTTCGTGACCAGCTCGGGGTGGAGCGCCTTCAGGGCGATGTCACGGTCCACCGCCTCCTGCCTGGCGCGATAGACCACCCCCGTGGCGCCCCGGCCCAGGACCCCGAGGATCTCGAAGCCCGGGACCATCGGCGGTGCGGGCTCGTCATCGTCCGTCGATCGCGTGCGCGCGAGGAACGCCTCCGCCTGGGAGGGGTCCAACTCGACGAGTGATTCGTCTTCGGCTTGGTGATCGGGCTCGGACATGGAGTTCGTGATGCGCGCCAGGCTCAGGCGTCGTCGCCGTCCGTCTGGTCGACTCCGCTGGCGCCCTTGGTGCCGCCGCGCCGACGCGTCTTGCCGATACCGTACTTGTCGAGCTTGCGCTGCAGGGCGAAGCGGCTGATCCCCAGCGCAGAAGCTGCCTTGCTCTTGTTGTCCCCCGCCTGAGCCAGGGCGGCCTCGATGGAGCGGCACTCCAGGTCGGCGACCGCCGAGCGGATGTCTCCCGACTCCAGGATGGCGCCGGCGGCGGCGGGGCTTGATTGGCGCCCGTACCCCTCAACCACCGACTTCGACAGGTGCTCCACCCGGATCTGGTCATCCGCGACCACCAGCAGCCGGCGCATCTCGTTCTCCAGCTCGCGGACGTTCCCGGGCCAGTCGTGGCTGCACAGCACCGAGACGACGTCGTGCGGGAGGGTGGGGACCTCGCGGCCCGCCTCACGCGCAGCTCGGAGCAGCAGGTGCTCTGCGAGCAGCGGGATGTCGTCGCGACGATCACGGAGGGCCGGCAGGTCCACGCTCAGGACGGCGACCCGGTAGAACAGGTCCTCCCGGAAGGTCCCCTCCCGGACCATCTCCTCCAGGTTCCGGTGGCTCGCCGTGAGGATGCGCACGTCGACCTTGACGGTCCGGTCCGACCCGAGCACGCGGAACTCTCCCTCCTGAAGGACGCGGAGGAGCTTCTTTTGCATCTCCGCGCTCATGTCACCGATCTCGTCGAGGAAGAGCGTCCCCCCGTCGGCCTGCTCCAGGAGTCCCTTCTTGGCGCGGTACGCGCCGGTGAAGGCGCCCCGCGCATGCCCGAACAGCTCCGATTCGAGCAGGGTGTCCGGCAGCGCCGCGCAGTTCTCCGTGACGAAGGGCTTGTCGCGCCTGCACCCGTTGCGGTGGATGGCGCGGGCGATGAGCTCCTTGCCGGTTCCGCTCTCCCCATGGATCAGCACCGGGAGATCCGACTCCACGACCCGATCGAGGGTCTGAAAGACGGCCGTGATGGCATCCGAGGCCCCGACCATCTGCCCGTAGTCGTACCGGCTCCGCTCCCGGTCGAGCTCCTTTCGGACCACGGCCAGCTCGTTCCCCTGGTCTCGGACCTTGCGCCCCAGCTGCTCGTTCAGGCGCTCGATCTGCTGCCGCGAGGCCTCCACGCGACGGTTCTGATCGCGGAGCGAGGCCACGAGCCGCGCGTTCTTCAGAGCGCAGGACGCCTGGCCGCTGAAGAGCTCCATGAGCTCGAGGTCATTCGCGCCGAAGGCGCCGCGCTGGAGCCGGTTGTCCACGTAGAGCACACCGATCGTGGCGCGGTCCAGGAAGATCGGGAGGCACATCACCGACCGCAGGCGGAGGTGCTCCACGCTGGCCATCCCGTCGAAGCGATCGTCCTCGCTCGCGTTGACCGAGAGCACGGGGAGCCCGGTAGAGATCGCGCGTCCGGCGATCCCCATGGAGAGGCGCGACCGCGGGACCACGATGTCCGACTGATCGAAGTTCCGGGCGATGCTGACGCTCATGCGGTTCACGTCCAGCGGCGCCTTGGGGGGCCCGTCACCCGGAGCGTCCTCCTCGAGCAGCACGAAGCCGCGCTCGGCTCCGACCAGCGACACCGCCGAGTCGACGATGAGCCGCAGGAGCCGGGGGAGCTCGACCTCACTGGTGAGCTCTCGGGTGATGCTCGCGAAGGCCCGGAGAGTCTCCCGGTCGCGCCCGCCGCCCCCCGTCAGGGTCTCGGATCCGCCGCTCCCCGAAGTCCCAACCCCGCTCTCATCGGGCTCCAGGATCAGGTCCACTCCCCCCACACAGATCCGGTCGCCCAGCCCGACCTGTTGCCGCTCCACGCGCTCGCCGTTCACGAGCGTCCCGTTCGCAGAGCCAAGATCGACGATCCAGGGGGCACCCTCGATCAGCTCGATGCGGGTGTGGTGCCGAGAGACCCGGGAGCTCTTCAGCTGAATGTCGTTGTCGACAGATCGCCCCACGGTCAGGGCAGGCTTGTCCAGCGCGAGCTCCGCGCGGACGCCGTCTTCGATGACAGTCAATCGCATGTTCATACCTGGGCAGGGGCGCTGGCGGGGAGGCAGGGTCTGGGGCCGAAGGGCAGCGCCTCCGAGAGCGATACCGCACACGCCCGACCAGGTCTCCAACTTCACGTTCGGAAATCGCACACCGACCCTCGACACCATACCCTAAAGCCATCTACAACAAACACTTGCGCGCCTAAAAGCCGCCACCTAGAGTCTCTCAAATGAGCGAGCGCTGGTACGAAGAGGGCCTCCCGTTCTCCTGCACCGCGTGCGGGAACTGCTGCAAGAGTCGAGGCGAGTACAGCCACGTCTACTTGCGAGAGGAAGAGGTGACGGCCATGGCTCGCCACCTGGAAATGGACCCGGTGGAATTCGTCCGCACCCAGGTGAAAGTCGAGGACGGTTGGATCACCCTGCTCCCCGGCCTCGACCAGTGTCAGTTTCTCGACGACGCGGGCCGCTGCACCGTCTACGAGGTCCGGCCCGTTCAGTGCCGCACCTGGCCGTTCTGGGACATCAACCTCGACCGCAAGGTATGGACCGAGGAGGTGAACGCCGCCTGCCCTGGCTCACGGGAGGGCGGAGAGGTGCACACGGCCGACCGCGTGGACGCCATCGCGCGGGCCACGGAGGACTGGTACCAGGACAGGATGAAGGAGTGGGACGGGGATGAGCCCGGTTCTCCTGCTCCAGCGGACCCCACCTGATCGGTCCAAGCAGGATCCGCAAGGACCCGCTCCGCTCCGGGCCCCCCCCCTGACAGTCGCCTCCGCTGCGGCGTCAAACCCACTGCGGCGTCAAACCCACTGCAGTTCGAAACACACTGCAGCGCGAAACACACTGCCGCGCGGAACCCACGGCAGCGTCAACCACACCGCAGCATCGACTCCACCGCCGGGTCGACTCGTCTCCAGCGTCGACATCCTCGCGGCCCTGCTAGCCCCGCTAGGCCAGGGGTTCCGGGCGGGCTCCCTGCCAAGCTCCAAGGCCGCGCCGACCGCTGCCCCACGTGACCGAGCCCTGCTCGCATTGGCGCGGAACCGACCTGCCGCGTGGTTCGACGCTTCGTGGTTCGACGCTGTGTGGTTCGACGCTGCGTGGTTCGACGCTGCCTGGTTCGACGCCGCCCGCTTCACGGCGCCCTCCGAACCCTTGCCGGAGGCGCGCCAAACGGGGTAGGGCGCGGGGGAGGCGGCCCGCGCTCAGGACCCCTTGTACTGCGGCTTGCGCTTCTCAGCGAAGGCGGCGAGCGCCTCGAGGCGATCGGTGGTCGGGAGGACCTTCTTGTAGCAGCGAGCTTCGATCTCGAGCCCTTCGCCGATCGGCGCCTCCGTCCCGACGTCGATGGCCTCCTTGGCGGCACGGACCGCCACGGGACCGTTCGCGGCGATCGTCGCGGCGAGCTCCCGGGCGGCCTCGTCCAGGGACGCGCGGGGCGCGACCCGGTTCACCAGCCCGATCTGCTCGGCCTCCGCAGCCCCGATCTTGCGGCCGGTGAGGATCAGGTCCTTCGCCCGACTGGCACCGATGAGCCGGGGGAGGCGCTGGGTCCCGC
The DNA here is from genome assembly GCA_938083085.1 of uncultured bacterium. Lineage (GTDB taxonomy): Bacteria > Planctomycetota > UBA1135 > UBA1135 > Saltatorellus. The sequence continues at coordinate 69,581 of CALLKX010000008.1, read as the reverse complement.
CTGCACCGGGGATGATGGCCAGCGTCGTCTCCGTCAGGCCGAACATGGCCTCCTCGGCCGCCACGCGCAGATCGCAGGCCAGCATGAGCTCCGTCCCGCCCCCGAAGGCGAACCCCTGAACCACCGCCACGGTCGGCTGCGGCATGGACGCCACGTCGTCCATGAGCCCGCGGATGTTGCGCACGAAGTCCGGCACCCGCTCCGCTGGCATCGTCTTGCGCTCCTTCAGGTCAGCCCCCGCGCAGAAGGCCCGCTCCCCCGCTCCGGTGATCAGGATGCAGCGGATCGAGAGGTCCCCGCGGAGCTCCTCGAGGAGCGTCCGGAAGCGGCGGAGCGTCGGGAACGACAGACAGTTCATGACCTCGGGGCGCTCGAGGCAGAGGCGGACGAGGTCGCCCTCCCGGGTCATGGACACCAGCCCGGGCTCGACGGGGACGTCGCTGGGGAACTGATCCGCCACGGAGCCCGCGGAAGAGGGGGCGTGGGAGCTTGCCTGAGTCATGGGTGGTCGTGTGGCGTCGCGGGAGTCCTTGGAAGCTGCGCCTTGCGGAAGCGGGCGCGTTGCAGAGGATAGGCCAGACCCATTCCGCCTGCGGTTCACTCCCCCAGGATTCACCACGCCCAAGCCTCCCCTTCCCATGCTGCACTGCTCAAAGGCCCTCACGGCTCTCTTCGCCTCGGCGACGACCTTCTTCGCCATCCAGAGCCAAGACGACCTGCTCGGCTACCAGGACACCCCCGTCCTGCCCGGCACGAAGTGGCACGTCCACGACGGCCTCCGCCCGCAGCCGAAGGTCGTGACCCCCGGGGCCGCAGGGATCGCGTCCACGGCGCCCAGCGACGCGGTCATCCTCTTTGACGGGACCTCGACCGACGGCTGGACCGGAGGCCCCTGGAAGCTCGAGGACGGCGCGATGGTCATCAACGGCAAGGGGGCGGTCCGCTCCAAGGGAGAGTTCGGGGACTGCCAGCTGCACCTCGAATGGAAGGCCCCGACCTACGGCGACGCCAAGGGCCCCGGTGGTCAGGGCCGCGGCAACTCCGGGGTCTTCTTCTTCGAGCGCTACGAGGTACAGGTCCTCGACTGCTTCGAGAACCAGACCTACCCCGACGGGATGACCGCCGCCCTGTATGGACAAGAGCCCCCCATGGTCAACGCCTGCCGCCCTGCCGGCGAGTGGCAGACCTATGACATCTGCTTCAGGGCCCCCCGCTTCACCGACTCCGGTGAGCTGGAGTCTCCGGCCATGGCCACCGTGTTCCACAACGGCCTCTGCGTTCACCACGGAAGGGCCATGGACGGCGCCACCGGGCACCGGGCCCTCGCCAAGTACTCCGCGCACGGGCCGACCGGAAGGATCCAACTCCAGGACCACGGCAACCCGATCGCGTTCCGGAACATCTGGGTCCGCCCCCTTGAGCCCGCCCAGTGAGCCGGCCCAGTCGGCCGGCCCAGTCGGCCAACCCAGTGAGCCGGCCCAGTCAGCCTGTCGAGGAGGCCCACCCGTCGAGGCTACGCGGTGAACCCGAGCGATGAGCGGGCTGGGCGGTTCGGCCGCTCGGGCTGAGCCCCCTGGTCTCGATGAGCGGGCTGCCGTCCGCTGAGCAGCCTCCGCGACCTAGCGGAGGGGCGGCCCCCCCTGTGGAGCGGCCGGCCCCTCCCTGGTCCCCGGATCCACATGGCGGGGCCTTCGGGCGAGGACCCGCGCCGAGCGGCGCCTGATGGCACGCTTCCAGCCCGCAAGGTCGGCGTCCGGCAGCCGCCGCAGGCGAAAATACTCGCCCAGCAGCGCCTCCAGCAGCGCCTCCCGGTACTCCACGCCGCCAGAAACGTGGAGCGCCGAGAGGTCCTTCTGGAACCAACGCACCCTTGGGCTCCGCTCCCAACGAGCCCTGCCGAGGTCCAGCAGAACGAGCGAGCCGTCGTCCTCATGCTCGACCACGTGCTGGAGGTAGAGGTCGCGGTGGTACCACCCGGCACCGTGCAGCCGCGCGGCCAGCTCGGCCAGCTGGAGCGCCTCCGCCTTCGCTCTGGCGACAGGGTCCGGATCCGCGGCGATCGCCTGGCGCAGGGATCGGCGGTGGGGCACCTCCCCCATGATGACGATGGAGCGCCCGAGCGCGGGGCTCCAGGCGTGGAGGACCGGCGCAGGCACGGGGATCCCAAGCCCCCGGAGGCCATGGAGGGCACGGAACTCGCACTGCGCGGGGTCCTTGGCGAGCCGAGAGCGCCAGCCGGTGCCCCGGTCGAAGCGCTTGACCACGACCCGCGAGACCGAGGACGCGGGGGCTACGCCCTGGGGCCAAGGGAAGGTGACCCGGCCCGGGACAGACCGCCAGGTCTCCGCCGGCTCCGCCCCCAAGATGGAGACGAGCTCCGCCCGGGACCAGCCCCCGGCGGCGGGGGGGTCCAGATCGCCGCCGGCATCGGCGACCCGGAGGTCGCTGGCGAGGTGAACGGGGTCGGGACGAGGGGCCATAGGAGCATCGGATCCGGGGAGTGCTCGGCCCGTCAACCGGAACTCCCATATCGAGGGCCATTCAATTTCTTCGGTATAGGGTTCCACGGGTGGAGCCCGATCGCTCGAATGGCGTTGAGCCCCTGGCACTTCCACCATCATCGATGGCCGTGCCGCTGGCTGATCCCCTTCCGATCAGGACCTCTCCCCATCAAAGGGTCGTGAGCCGCCAAGCGTCCTCCGATCCGCCTGCGTCCATGTCTTCCGGTTCCGCCGTCGCGACGCACGCGCACAACGACGAGTTCAACCCGTTTCTGTCCATGCAGAAAGGGTTCGATACTGCCGCCGATCACCTTGGTCTCGAACAGGGCGTCCGAAAGGTCCTATCGATGCCTGACCGTGAGCTCACGGTCAACGTGCCCGTCCTCATGGACAACGGCAAAGTCGAGGTCTTCACCGGGCACCGCGTCCAACACAACACCCTCCGCGGCCCCAGCAAGGGCGGCATCCGCTTCAGCCCCGACGTCGACATCGACGAGGTCCGCGCGCTCGCAGCGTGGATGACCTGGAAGTGCTCCGTCGTCAACGTGCCCTTCGGCGGCGGCAAGGGCGGGGTCATCTGCGACCCCCGCAGCATGTCCATCGGTGAGCAGGAGCGCCTGACCCGTCGCTACACGACGGCCATCCTCGACATCATCGGCCCCGACCGTGACGTGCCCGCACCGGACATGAACACGAACGAGCAGACGATGGCGTGGATCATGGACACCTACTCCATGCACGAGCGCAAGACGTCCACCGCGGTCGTGACGGGCAAGCCCCTGTCCATCGGCGGCTCGCGCGGGCGACTCGAGGCCACGGGTCGTGGCGTGATGATCTCCGCCAACGAGGCGCTCAAGATGATCGGCCTGCGCCCGGAGGACACCCGAGTCGTGGTCCAGGGAGCGGGTAACGTCGGCGGGCTCGGCGCGATGCTGCTCCACCGTGAGGGCTACCGAATCACGTCGATCAGCGACATGTACGGCTACATCGTGAACGAGCGCGGGCTCGACATGCCGGCGGTCCTCAACCACCTGCGTGAGAAGCGGACCCTCGAGGGCTTCGACGGCGCGGACTACTCCACCGACGGCAAGGCCCAGCTGGAGCTCGACTGCGAGCTGCTCGTCCCCGCCGCCACCGAGAACCAGATCACCACGGAGAACGTGGATCGGATCAAGGCGCGGTTGATCGTGGAGGGCGCCAACGGCCCCACCACCGCGGCCGCCTCCGAGGCGCTCTCGAAGCGCGGCGTGACCGTCGTCCCCGACATCCTCGCGAACGCAGGCGGCGTGACCGTCAGTTACTTCGAGTGGGTCCAGGACCGCATGGGCTACTTCTGGACCGAGGAGATCGTCAACTCCCGCCTCGAGCAGATCATGGTGCAGGCCTTCGCCGAGGTCCGGCAGACGTCGGAGAAGTTCGGGGTCGACCTGCGGACCGGCGCCTACATCCTCTCAATCGGTCGAGTCGCCTCCGTCTATCGGATGCGCGGAATCTTCTCCTGATCACGCCATGGCACCCGAGCACGACGTCGAGCTCCATGAAGGAGGGTTCCCGAGCACGCCCCAGCTCGATGAGGAGACCCCTTTCCGGACGATGATGGCCAACTTCGACGAGGCCGCTCGCCGCATCGGCCTTGACGAGCAGGAGTACAAGATCCTCCGCAAGTCCGACCGCGAGATCGCGGTGTCGGTACCCGTCCAGATGGACGACGGCTCGATCCAGCTCTTCGACGGCTACCGGATCCAGCACAACGCAGGCCTCGGCCCCTTCCACGGCCCCCTCCGCGTCGACGGCAACCTGAAGCTCACCGAGCTGCGCGCCCTCGCGGCCTGGATGACCTGGAAGTGTGCGCTGCTCGGCATCCCGTTCGGCGGCGCTGCTGGCGGGATCGTCGCCGACCGCAGCAAGCTCAGCCACACCGAGCTCGAGCGCGCGGTCCGCCGCTGGACCGCCAACCTGATCGGGACCATCGGGCCTGACCGGGACGTGCTCACCCCGGAGTTCGCCGACGATGCGGACCTCATGGCCTGGGCCCTCGACACCCTGGCGGGTCACACCGACGGCGCCGCGAATTCGGCGGTGACCGGCAAGCCGCTCGAGATGGGCGGCAGCGCCAATCAGGAGGACGCAGTGGCCCGGGGACTCCACGTGATCCTGCGCCTCGCCTCCGCCCACTTCGGGCTCGGCCCGGTCGGCGGCCTCTCTGTCGTCATCCAGGGCGCGGGCGTGGTGGGCGGTAACCTGGCTCGTATCCTCCATGAGGAGGGGCACAAGGTCGTGGGACTCTCCGACGTCCACATCGCCCTGCACGATCCCAACGGGCTAGACGTCCCGGAGCTCCTCAAGCACCGCTTCGCCCACGGCCGGCTCCCCGATGAGGCGACCGGCACCGCCACGGTGGTCACGGAGGAGGAGTTCCTTCGACTCCCCTGCGACGTCCTCGCCCCGTGCGCCATCTCAATGGCGGTCCACTCTCGCAACGCCGAGTTCATCCAGGCGCGGATGATCCTCGAGGGAGCCCACGGCCCCGTCAGCCCCCGCGCGGACAAGATCCTGATCCGACGGGAGATCCCTGTCGTACCGGACATCCTCGCCAACGGCGGCGGCGCGGTCCTCGCCTACTTCGAGTGGATCCAGAACCGGACGGGCTACGCCTGGATGGAGGAGGTCGTCGCCGCCCGCCTGCGCCGCTACATGCGCGAGGCGTGGGACGGCGTCCGGGAGATCCAGGACGAGTTCGACTGCACCCTCCGAGCGGCCACCCACATCATGGCCGTCCGCCGCGTGTCGGAGGCCGAGTCCGCCCGAGGCGTGTACGCCTGAGCCCAATCGGTTCTCGCGCCGCCCGCGCTGGGGCCCGGTCGGCGGCGCGAGGCTCCCTGCAGCGCTCGCTCCCGAGCAGCACCGGCCCCCTCAGCGACAAGGGCTCCTGGGGCGCATGGAGCCAAGGAGGTCGTAGCGACTCGAAGGCCGTGAGTCCCCACCGCCGGGGCTCCCCACCGCCGGGGCGACGAGGCTAAGGCGGGCCCGTTCACGTCGAGACTCCCGGACCTCAGCGGACGCTCTGCGGGACGATCTGATCCGCCTCCGCGGCGAAGCCTGACGCGCGGAGCACCTCGCGGGCGACCTGCAAGAGAGCCGCGTTATTCCCGGCCTCGGCCGCGAGTCGCCGTGCCTCCGCCGCCGCCCCGTCCCGGTCCCCGGTCATGAAGAGGACCTGGGCGAGGTGAGCCCGCAGGACCACAGAGGCCCCGTCGAGCAGGAGGCCGTCACGGATCACACGGGCGCTCTCCTGACCACGGTCAAGCTCCATGAGCACGCGCCACAGCCGGTCCCTCACGGACGTGAGCCCCGGGTTCAGCGCCAGGGCGCTCCGCAGGTCCTCGACGGCGCCGTCAGGATCTCCCCCGAAGAGGCGCAGGACCCCGCGCTGGGCGACCAGCGGGGGCGCATCTGGAAGGACCGCCAGCCCCCCCTCGATCACCTCGCGGGCCTCCTCGAGGCGCTGTGACTGGGCGAAGAGCTCTGACAGACGAATCCGAGCCTCGATGAACTCGGGGTTCAGATCGATCGCCGCTCGGAGGTCCTCGACCGCACCGTCGGGGTCCCCCGCGATGAGCCGAAAGGTCCCCCGCTGGGCGAGCAGCGGCGGCGAATCCGGCGCCACGAGGAGGCCGGCCTCGACCACCTCCTGCGCGTCTTCCAGGCGCTCAGATTGACCGAGCAGCTCCGCGAGCCGGATCACCGCCGGGACGTGCTCGGGGACCTCGTCGAGGACCGCGCGGTAGGCCGCCTCGGCCCGCGGGAGGTCACCCCGCGCTCGCATCTGATCCGCCGCCAGCGTCTTCAGGCCGACCCCGGCGCGCCCGAAGAGCAGGGCCTCGGAGAGACGCTGCTCGAAGCTCTGGGTGTCCCCCACGAAGAGGCTCCCCCAGGCGAGGCGCATGGTGTTCTGGAGGGACCGGACCCCGGAGCGGGCGCGGATCGTGCCCGCGCTCTCGAGTAGGCGGTCGGCGGAGGCGAGCTCAGCCTCGCTGAGGGACGCCCTCCCCGGCTCGAACCAGCGCGCGCGGGCGTCCTCGAGCTCCGCCCAGGCACGGTTGGCTCTCCAGGTGTTGACCTCCGGCACGAGCCCGAAGGGCACCGCCGAAGCGGAGAGCACCAGCGTGCCTCCGCCCAGAACGACGGCCAGTGGACGCAGCTTGCCGCCCTCCTTGAGCACGGCGCCCGGGATCTTGACGTCGCGGCGCCGAACGAGGCGTACCACCGTCAGGACGAGGAAGGCGAAGACCGCAGCGATGCCCACCGAGAGGAGGAACCCGCGTTCCTGGTAGAAGCCCCGGATCGCGAAGTAGCCGAAGCTGAAGGCCAAGGCCGCGGTGGCCTCCTCCACCAGCGGGAGCCGGGGCCTGGGGGGACGAGCGTCCTCGCGCTTGCGCGCCAAGAGCGCCGGCTTCCCGAGGCCAAAGTGCAGCGCGTTCTCCGGGCAGACCGAGACGCAGTCCATGCACTTCATGCAGCCCGGGTCCACCACCATCCCGTAGTCGTGGACCTCCCGCGAGATGTCGACGTTGGAGGTGCAGGTCGCCGTGCAGTGACCGCACTGCACGCAGTCCTCGGTCACACGGATCCGCCCAGGGCTCAGCCTGTCAGCCAGCCCGAAGACCGCGCCGTAGGGACAGGCGTAGGTGCAGAAGCCCTTGGCCCCGAGGAAGTAGACCGCCACGAAGCCGCACAAGACGAAGGTGAACACGGCTGGCCACCACGCGGGGAAGGTGTCCCAGAAGCCCTCACGCGTCATCTCGACCCCCGTGACCTCGAAGGGGTCCCCGATCCAGACGCGGTAGATCACCGGCCACAGGAACATGTACCCCGCCGCGACGATGGGCATGAGCGCCATCCACCGGGACCGCAGCGGGCGCGGGCGCAGCCCGATCCGGATCAGGAACGCGCGGGAGAGGTCCTGGAGGGCGACCAGGTGGCAGGCCCACCCGCAGAACCAGCGCCCCAGGACAAGCGTCGAGAGGATGGTGATCGCGAAGAAGATGAGCCCCGCGTTGACCACCGAGTACTTGGCGAACTCCATGGCCTCGGACGGCTCCAGCGGCGACACCGTGCGCCCAGTGGACATCCAGTGGGCGATGTGAATCGCCGCGAGGAGATGGACGAGGACGAGCACCGCCGCGCGCCAGCGCGTGGAACGGGAGGCCCTGGGGCCCCGGACGGTGGTCGTGCCGCCTTGCGAGTCACTGGCTGCCATGGAGAGTTCCGGGTTGTGTTCCGGTTCGATCGCCGGGTGCGCCCCTCGGGCCGCCCACCGGCTCTGCTTCAGTAGTGCGGGGGCCGATCGTCCTCGAGGGTGCGCCCCTCCGCATCCTCGGTCCCCCCCGCCGTGCGCACGCGCGCGCGCAGCTCGCGGAGCTCCTTCCCCGTGGCGTCCAGCTCGAGCTGCTGCTCGGCCACGACCCGATTGAGCTTCTCCAGCTCGTTCTCCTGGAAGGCGAGACGCTCTTCGAGGCCGATGATCCTGCGTTCAAACACGGCTGGAGAGCCTAACCCAAGCCGCGGCGGAGCCGCGCAACGTCCCTGGCGAAGCGCACCGCGGTGACCAGCAAGATCACTCCCATCACTCGCTGCCCCACCTGCGACATCCCGGGCAGGTGAACGGTGTGGACCCCTGCGGAGGCGCCGGCGAGGGCGCCGAGGGCGATCGGGAGACCGAGCGACCACCGGATGATCCCCTCGCGGTAGTAGAGCTGGAGCGACCTCGCGGACGTCACGCAGGCGACAGCGAGCGCGGCGGCCCGGACCGCGAGCCCCCCCAGCCCGGGCATGGTGAACATCAAAGCGGGGACGACCACCAGCCCGCCGCCAATGCCGAGCAGCGGCGCGACCGTGCCCGCGCCCGCGCCGATCAACACGGAGATCAGCAACCGGATCCCCGGCGCCTGGATCCCGGCCTCTCCGGGGAGCGGCGGGATCCCCTCGGAGAGGAGCATCCGCGCCCCTGCCACCAGAAGGACCACGGCGAAGACCGTCTTGAGCCGGCGCTCACCGAGGCGTCTTGAGAGGCGGAATCCCAGCTGGGCTCCGAGGAGCGCGCCGAGGCTGAGCGGCCCCACGAGCATCAGATCCAGGCTGCTGTCATCCCGCAGGAGCTCGGCGAGGGTTGACGAGTACGCCGTGGCGGCGACGAGGCAGAGCCCAGTGGCCACCGACGCCCGCAGCTCGAGCTTGAACAAGTAGTGCAGCATCGGGACGGCAAACAGGCCGCCGCCGATCCCACAGATGGCTCCGATGAAGGCGATCGCTGCGCCTGCCAGCAGCAAGGGGACGCCGCGGAGAATCACAGGCCCCACGATCCGGCGCTCCACAGGAGCACGAAGGGCCTGTCGCCCGACGCCAAGCGGACGCCGCGGTGATCGACGCGGTGATCGACGCGGTGATCGCCGCGGTGATCACGCTGTCCTCTCTGGGACGGGATCAGACCCGGGATCAGGTCGCAGACGCCCAGCCCGTTGGTCGCGGTCCTTGCGGGCCGCTCTACCGAGCCAGCGCGCGTCAAGCGTCTTGACCCGCGCCCCCGCCTTGGCCCCGATTCAGACTCCCGTTCGGGCTCCCTTCCGGGCTCCCTTCAAGACCGGGGGCGCTGCCCGTCCGATCCAAAATCCCCGTGGTCGAGCGCCCCTCGAGGAGCGGCGCCAGCACCACCTGGCCGCCATGGGACTCCACCCACTCACGCCCCACCACCGGTTGGTCCGCATAGTCCTCTCCCTTGACCAGGACGTCCGGGGAGACAAGCTCGACGAGCGCCTTGGGCGTGTCCTCACCGAAGGCGATGACCGCGTCCACGACCTCAAGCGCGCTCAGAACCGCGAGGCGGTCCTCCAGCGAGTTCACGGGCCGCTCCGGGCCCTTCAAGCGCGCCACGCTGGGGTCGTCGTTGACTCCCACGACCAGCACATCCCCCCGAGTCCGGGCGAAGCGCAGGTAGCTGACGTGCCCGGCGTGGAGCACATCAAAGCAGCCGTTCGTGAAGACGACCCGCTTGCCCTCTCGTCGCCAGCCATCCAGCCGCGCGCTCAGGGAGCCAGCGCTCGCAACCTTGGTGCCGAGGGGCTGGCCCTCGAGGAGGCGCTCGAACAACTCCGACCTCGTCACGGCATGGGTCCCCAGCTTGGCCACGACGATTCCCGCCGCGTGATTCGCCAGGGTCACGGCAGCCTCCAGCTCGAGCCCTGCTCCGAGGTGAAAGGCAAGGTGAGCCACGACCGTATCGCCCGCGCCCGTCACATCGAAGACAGCGCGCGCCTGGGTCGGGATCCGGCCGTCGAGCGCCCCGTCGCGCGCCCTGAAGTAAATGCCGTCGCCGCCGAGCGTGATCACAACCTGCGCCAGGGAGGCGGCCGCGATCAGCTCATCCGCGGCACCCGGGAGGTCACTGAGGCCAGAGAGCTCGCGTCCGAGCGCGTGCTCCGCCTCCTTGCGGTTAGGCGTCACGAGGGTCGCGCCGGCGTAGCGGCTGAAGTCTGCGCCCTTCGGATCCACGAGCACCGGGATCGACCGGGCCCTGGCTTCCGAGATCGCGAGGTCGATCACGCCCTGGGCGAGGGTGCCCTTCCCGTAGTCGGAGAGGACCACAGCGTCGGCCCCCTCGAGCTCCCGGGGGATCACCTCGAGCATCTGCGCCAGCACCACGGAGTCGATGGGCCGCGTGTCCTCCCAGTCCACTCGGAGCATCTGCTGGACGCCGCTCATCATGCGCGTCTTCTCGATGGTGGGCCGTGAGCTGTCGAGGATCACGCCGCCCGTCCCGATGCCGTCGGCCTCGAACAGTTCTCGGAGGAGGGCTCCGTGACTGTCATCCCCGACGACGCCGACCATGGCGACCTCCGCCTCCATGGCGCGCAGGTTCGCGGCGACGTTGCCAGCACCTCCGAGCCGCAGCTCCGATGAGCGGGCCGCGAGCACCGGGATCGGCGCCTCCGGCGAGATCCGGCTGACGTCACCGGAGATGTAACGATCAACGATCAGGTCGCCGATGATCACCACCCGCGGGGACGCCTCGTTCGCGAGCAGCTCCCTTAGTTGGTTCGCCTCAATCATCAGACCCGGCCGCCCTCCAGCTTGCTGATGATCGCCATCCGGAGGAGCGGCAGGAGCAGCTCATGCTGCCCGATGAGCGTGAAGCCATCGCCGGGAGGCCGGCGCACGACGTTGGTCTCGGCGCGGTACTGACGGATCATGTCGAGGTTACCGGTGGTCATCGCCGCGAGGTCCACGCCGAGGTTGAGGGCGACGCTGACGGCCTTCAGGAAGACCTCCGGGAGGATCACGGCGCAGCCGACATTGAGCCAGACTCCGCCGGCCTCCGAACCAGGGTCCGCCGCCAGCTCCGACACCGTTCGGCAGACGTGATGGAAGTCCGCCAGCGCCGCCGTCCCGAGGTCTGCGCCGTCACAGGCGGGGTGCATGTGAACGATGTCGGCCCCGATCGACGGGTGACAGGTCACCCCCAAGCCGAGGCGTACGGCGGTCGCCGGGACGCTCAGGGCGAGGTGCTGCGGAGCGCGCTCGAGGAGCATGCGGCCCAGCCCCCGGCCGAGCCCGAGCTCGTCTTGGCCCTGGGGGTGGGCCCCGCGGCGTGCGGCTTCGGCCAGTCCAAGGCCCGTCTCGTCGGCGAAGCCGAACCTGCCCTCAGGGAGCTGGGTGTCCACGCGCTCCGAGGTCTTTCCGGCGGTGGCGATCTCGAAGTCGTGGATGGCGCCGGCCGAGTTGAGGGTCACGTGGGTGACGATCCCCCGCTCCATCAGGTCGATGATCAGCGGCGCGAGGCCGACCTTCAGGACGTGGGCCCCCATGGCCATCACCACCGGCTTGCCCGCCAGCCGCGCCCGGATGATCCGCTCCACGAGCACCTTGAAGTCGGCCCCCGCGTAGATATCCGGCAGAGAGTCCACGAAGCCACCAAAGCCGCTCACGGCCTCAGGGACCTGGCAGAAGTCTTTGACCTCCACGAGGCTCTCTCGATCCTCCAGCGGGTACAGCTCGAGGTCCCGCATCTGCGGGAAGGGGTGCTTGCTCTCGCTCATGGTTCCGAGGTCCTGTCTCGATACAGTTTGCCCGGCTGGAGGGGTCGAGGTCATCGAGCGCCGCTGGATTCGGCAGTGGATTCACCCGGAGCCGGTTCCGGAGCGCCCCTGAAGCGGTCGTGGAGCCAGAAGGCCTCATCGGGGCGGTGGAGAATCAGACGCTCGAGCTCCGAATTGATCCTCGTCGCGATCGCTTCGGGATCGAGCGCCGACAGCTCCTCGGGTTCGATGACGACGGGAAACCGCATCTGAAAGCGCCAGGCGTCGAGCGCGTCGGTCCCTGGCTGGGAGTAGCACGCGTAGAACACGAGGGGCGCCTTGACCCGGCGCAGCAGAACGCCGGCGCTCCGATCGCAGGCGGCCATCCTCCCGAAGAACGGCGCATAGATCGCCTTCCGTCGCGGCCTGTGGTCCAACAGCATCCCGACCGACGCGCCCGCGCGCACGGCAGCGGGGACGGCGGCCATGGCCCCTTTGCGGGGAATCACCCGCATGCCCTGGCTCTCCCGCGCGCGCTGCAAGTCCCGGGCGACGAAGTCATTGCGTGGCGCCTTGCCGACGCCGTAGGAGGGCCCCCACCCCATCCCGACGATGGCCGGACAACAGGCCTCCCAGAAGCCAACGTGGGCGGAGAGCATGATGGCGCCGCCGGGGCGGCCGAGCACGTCCAGGGCCTCCGGGCAGGCCTCGATCTCGTAGTGATCGCCGAGGCGCCCCCCCATCACGTGGCGGTCGACGCCCACCGCCACCAGCGCGATCCTCAGCAGGTGTCTCCAGGCCTGGGCCACGAGCCGGTCGACCTCGGGATCCGTGGCCAAGGGCAACGCCGCTCGGATGTAGTCCTCAGCGGCCCTGGTGTGCCGCCTGTCCAACGCGCGCCCCGCGCCTGCCAGGGTCGCCACGAGGCCACGCTGAAGCGGGCCGGGGAGGCGTAGCGCGCTCCCCTGCGCGGCCTTCATGAGCAGCTGCAGTGCCCGGTGCTTGGGGCTGTGGAAGCGGCCCTCCTCGAACGCCGGCACCGCTACAGGCCAGTCCGTGCCCGGCGCCTCGAGCCGCACGTCATCGAACCGGTGGACGCGCTCCAGCGCGGGGGCCGGGACCGTCGAATCAGGCGCCTCAGCCATGCAGCCCCTCGTGGATCGACGCGCGCTCACGCGACCTCTGCGTGGGCGGGAGCGCGTCGAGCAGCGCATCCAAGATGGGCTCTCCGCGCGTCACGCTCATCTCAACGTCCAGGACGAGCAGGCGCTCGGGGGCCTCGATCTCGGGGAGCCCCTCGAGCCTCGCCGCGTCCTTCGCCGTGGTCAAGACAGCCCGCTCCACCCCGAGTCCATCGAGGTCGCCGGGAGCGAAGGCGTGATGGTCCGGAAAGCGTCGGTGCGACCGAACGAGGGCGCCCAGCGATCGCGCCGTCAGCTCGAAGGCGCCGGGATTTCCGATCCCGCTGACGAGGTCAACCTCGAGGCCCTCGAGGTCGCCCAGGGAGCGCCGCGTGCGCTTTGGATCGCGGGCGTCTCGGTAGGCCACCGGCACGTGCTGCGCCCGGAGCACAGGCACCCCGGGTGCGGCCCGCTCGATTCGTCGCTCCAGGTGCTCCAACGCCGCCTCGTCCACCGCGTCCACGCGGGTCAACACCACGGCCGACGCGCGCCTCAACGCGGTCATCGGCTCCCTCATCAGGCCCCGCGGGAGCGGGGCCTCCACGGGCGCCCCACCCCGCTCAGGGGCCGGCAAGCCGAAGGGGCGCAGGGCGTCGAGGAGCACGAGGTCCACGTCTCTGGCCAGCCGTCGATGCTGGAACCCGTCGTCCACGAGGATGACGTCGAGACCCTGGTCGACCAGACGCGAGGCCGCGCTCACGCGGTCGCGATCCTGGAGGTGCGGCACGTCCGGGAGCACCTCTGCGAGCATCCGCGCCTCGTCGTTGGGGGCCGGGTCTGCCCCGGTCTCGCGGGAGACGCCGTAGCCCCTGGAGACGATGCCCGCCCGCAGTCCCCGCGCGCGCAGGCGCTCCGCGAGCCATGCGATCATGGGCGTCTTGCCGGTACCGCCGGCGGCGAGGTTCCCAACGCTCACCACGGGGGCTCCCACCTCGAAAGAGGCGCACAGCCGCTTGGAGTACAGAAACGACCTGGCCCGCGCGATCGCTGCGAAGAGCAGCGCTGGCGCCCAGAGGATCTCTGACCACCCCCCGCGCTCGGCGAGGGGCCCGTCATGGCGACGAGGACGGGACGCGGGGGTCACCTGCTCGGCCGGCAAGGGGTCGACCTCAGAGCGGGGTCGGCGGCGACTGGCTCTCCTCGTCCGGGATCAGCTCGATGAGTCCGCGCTCCATCTCAAGGAAGGCGATCTTGATCGGGTTGGTCTCGCGCGTCTCGATCAGCGGCGAGGCGCCACGGATCAGCTCACGGACTCGCTTCTGGAGGAGAGCGGTCTTGTGGAACGAGCCCTGAACGGACTGCTGGAGGCGCTGCGGAAGAGTCAGGTCCATGTTTGGTGGTGCAGCCCCCGGGCATCGAAGGGAGGGGGCGCAAGCGCGAGAGATTAGCCCTGAAGCTCCCTGGCGGGGGTCGGGGATCCGGGGAAAACCCGCCAGAGAGCGGCCAGAGGCGGTCAGAGAGGGATATTGCCGTGCTTGCGTACGGGGCGGTTCTCCTTCTTCGTCCGGAGCAGCTCCAGGGAACGAATCAGGTACGGGCGCGTCTTGGACGCCTCGATGACGTCGTCCACGAACCCGCGGGCGGCGGCCCGGTAGGGGTTGTTGAACGTCTCGTCGTACTCGGCGGCCCGCTGAGCCTCGAGCGCCTCGGGGTCGTCCGCAGCCTGGATCTCGCGGCGATGGATGATCTTCGCAGCGCCAGCCGCCCCCATCACCGCCACCATGGCGCCCGGCCAGGCAATGTTGACGTCCGAGCGGATGTGCTTGGAGGCCATCACGTCGTACGCACCCCCGTAGGCCTTGCGGGTGATCACGGTCAACAGCGGGACCGAGGCCTCGCAGTAGGCGTAGAGCAGCTTGGCACCCCGCCGGATGATGCCGCCGTGCTCCTGATCCGTGCCGGGCAGGAAGCCGGGGACATCCTCGAAGGTGACGAGCGGGATGTTGAACGCGTCACAGAAGCGAATGAAGCGCGCGCCCTTCTCGCTGGCCTCGCTGTCCAGGCAGCCCGCGAGCACCGAGGGCTGGTTCGCGACGATGCCGACGACCCGTCCGCCGAGTCGGCCGAAGCCCACCAGCAGGTTCTGAGCCCAGCCTTCCTGCACCTCGAACCAGGACCCCTCATCGAGGACCCTCCCGAGGACCTGCCGCATGTCGTAGGGCTTCTGAGGGTCCTCCGGGACGATCGAGTCGAGGGCGAGATCTTCACGATCCGCGGGATCCTCGGTGGCCACGTAGGGCGGATCCTCTGCGTTGTTGAGGGGCAGGTACGACAGGAGCTTGCGGAGCAGCAGGAGGCAGCTCTTGTCATCGGGCGTCGCGAAGTGCGCCACGCCTGATTTGGCGCTGTGGACCGACGCGCCGCCCAGATCCTCGCTGGTCACTTCCTCGTGGGTGACCGTCTTCACGACGTCCGGGCCCGTGATGTGCATGTAGGAGTTGCCCTCCACCATGGCGATGAAGTCCGTCAACGCGGGGCTGTAGACGGCGCCCCCAGCGCACGGCCCGAGCACGCCAGAGAGCTGCGGGATCACGCCCGAGGCCTGAGTGTTGCGCCAGAAGATCTCCGCGTAGCCGCCGAGGCTCTGGACGCCCTCCTGAATTCGAGCGCCGCCGGAGTCGTTCAGACCGATCACCGGCACCCCCACCTTCAGAGCCAGGTCCATGACCTTGCAGATCTTCTCCGAGTGGGTCTCTGAGAGGCTCCCCCCGAAGACCGTGAAGTCCTGGCTGAACAGGTACACGGGGCGGCCGTCGATCCTCGCGTGCCCGGTCACCACCCCGTCACCCAGGATCTTCTGCTCGTCCATGTCGAAGTCCGTGCACCGATGCGTGACGAATCGGTCGAGCTCGATGAAGGACCCCTCGTCCACGAGGAAGTCGATGCGCTCCCGGGCGGTCATCTTGCCCTTGGCATGCTGCGCCGCAATCCGCTTCTCGCCCCCCCCAACGAGGCTCTGTTCGCGGGCCTCACGGAGTCTCTGAACGGGGTCCTGGGCGGCGTCAGAAGGGCTCGCGGTGGATTCGATGGTCATGAAGCTAGGCGTAGAAATGGATCGTGGGCCCCGCAAGCCGGGCCGGCCAGGCTGCAGCGCCGGGTCGAGTCCGCCCGGGAACTGCGGGGGCCGCAGATCTTACAGAGCGAAGCCCGGACCGCCCCCATCATCGGACAGGATCACCGCCCCGCGGCATCCACCGTGATTTGCATGAATCTTGCCGCTGCTCCTTCCCCCGCGGCGAATCCTGCAAGGACCCCTGCACCGAGCTCCTGATGAACAAAAAGCCCATCCTCGCGCTCGCGGCAGCCGCCGCGCTCGCCGCCATCGCCGCCATTGTCCTCCTCTCGGGGGGGGGCGCCGCAGACGACGGCGCCGCGTTCGAAGCGGTCACCGTCGCCAGGGCCGCCAGCCCGTCGGCAGACCGCGCGGAGCGAGCCCCGCAGGACCTCGCCGACCTGGGCGGCGGCCGGGAGAGCCGGGCCAGCGTCGAGCTCGCCCCCGAGGTGATCGACCTCCGCGGGTCCGACGCATCCACCAACGTGGACGACGGTCGTGCCCGCCTGGTCACCGTCGAGCTCCAGCTTCCCGCGGGGGCTCCGATGGACGAGGAGCTCCGGCTCATCGGCTGGTCCGAGGTCGAGGTCGCCACCGAGGATGTCAACTGGCGTGACGACGGAGCTCGACGCCGGTTCCGGAGGCGCTCCTCTGGCGCCTCGGCCCTGCGCTCCATCGCCGAGTTCAGCGACGAGGACAGCCTGCTCTGGAGTGTCTCCGCGGCGGCCCCCACGGGCCTGATCCAGCTCCGCTTCGACGCGGAGGCCAGCGAGGGGCTCATTCAACTCGACGGACGCTTTCTCTTCCTCGCCGAGCCGGTGAAGGTCGATCTCGCTGCTGGCGTGGACCGGATCGTCGTGCAGCCCGAGCTTGGAGCCTGGGTCACCGGCGTCGTCCAGGCCGGCGGCGCCGCGCTCGAGGCGGACGAGGACGGCAGCTTCGGCACAGTGTCCCTCTCCGGCGGCACCATGAGCCGCGGGCGCGGCCGCGGGATGGGCTGGACGGATCGCCGAGCCGAGCTCACCGGCGACCTCACCTTCGAGTTCCGCGGCGTACGCCCGGACCTCACCGTCACCGTGAGCGTGGATGTCCCGAGCCTCGCCCCGGGGCGGAGCGAGGCGCTGGACCTCCAACCCGGCGGGCGGACCGACTGCCCGATGACGCTCAACGTCGGCGGCCAGATCTCAGGGCGCGTCCTGGACGAAGGCGGGGCGCCCGTCGCCGGCGCCACGCTCAAGGCGTCCGGACAGCGAGGCATGATGTTCGGCGGCCGGAGCCCCGAGCGGGAGGCGACCAGCGACAGCGACGGCGCATTCGAGCTCCGCGGCCTGTCCGCTGGGAAGTACAGCGTCGCCGCGACCCTCGAGGGGTGGCGCGGCGGCAAGACGGACGAACGGGTCGAGGTCGAGGACGGGATGTCCCTCACCGGGACGCTCGTCACCATGGTGCGCGGACTCTCGATCACCGGGAAGGTCGTGATGCCTGACGGCTCCGCCGCCGCCGGGGTCCCCGTGCGCCTCGAGCAAGCGCGTGCCTCGTCCGGGTCGTCCGAGGGTCGCCGAAACCCCTGGGGTGGCCGCAACCGTGGCCCCGAGCGGAAGGAGGTCGTCACGGAGATGAACGGGACCTTCAGCTTCGAGGCCTTGACCGAGACAGCGGCAAGGGTCGTGGCCAACGCGGAGGTCCCCGGCGAGGACGGGAATGTGACCTCCCTCGTCGCCATCTCCGAGGACGTTGAGCCGGGCGCCGCTGAGCCGCTCGAGCTCGCCCTCCGGCCCACCTTGGCGCTCGCCGGCATCGTGGTGGACGACACGAACGAACCCGTGACCGAGTTTGAAATTCGCGCCGCCCGCGAGGGGTACACCTCAAGATCTGGCGCGGGGGACGGCGTTCGGAAGACCATCTCCGCCGAGGACGGCCGCTTCTCCGTGGCCGGGCTCAGCGCTGGGACGTGGACGGTCTCCATCCGCGCCTCCGGGTACACCTCCCCCGAGGACCAGACGCGCACGCTGACCGTGCCCCAGTCCGGGCCTGAGCCGCGCTTCACGCTCGAGCGACTCGGCAGCGTCCGCGGCATCGTCGTGGGCCCGAGCGGGACCCCTATTGCCGGCGCCACCGTGACCCGCGCCCAGAGCGGCGGCGGCTTCGGCGGCGGCTGGGGCCGCCGTGAGGAGGGTGTCACCACCGGTGACGACGGGACCTTCGAGGTCGCTGATCAGCG
This sequence comes from uncultured bacterium, assembly GCA_938083085.1. Lineage (GTDB taxonomy): Bacteria > Planctomycetota > UBA1135 > UBA1135 > Saltatorellus. The sequence continues at coordinate 51,555 of CALLKX010000008.1, read as the reverse complement.
GCCCGGCACCCAGAGCTTCGTGGCCTCCAGTGAGGGCTGGGCCAAGTCCGAGTCCGCGAGCATCGAGGTCGTCGCCGGCGAGGTGGCGGAAGGGCTGACGCTCGAGCTCCGCCGCGGCGGCAGGATCAGCGGCGTCGTGCGCGACGCAGAGGGCAGCCCCTGGGCCGGGCGGCGCGTCACCTATGCCCAGGGTGGCGGCCCCATGGCCATGTTTGGCGGCGCAGAGACGGCGACCACGGACTCCACGGGCAGCTTCACCTTTGAGACCGTCCCCCCGGGGAAGTGGACCGTGAACGCCTCCCCCGGCGAGCGGGAGATGTTCAAGACCTTCGAGGGCGCCCGCGATGAGAGCGCCTTCTTCGAGCTGATGGCTCAGAACCTCAGCCAGGAGGTCGAGGTCGAGGACGGCGGTCAGGTCTTCGTGGAGCTCGGCGCCGAGCCGCGCGACCCCGTGGTCGTCCTCGGCGAGGTCACCCGCGGCGGGGCCGCGGTCAACGACGGTAACGTCACCTTCGCCCGCGAGGGCGGAGACCTCTTCGCCAACCTCAAGCGCGCGGACGTCCAGGCCGGCGCCTACCGGATCGAGCTCGACCGCCCGGGGGCCTACCTGGTCTCCGTCGAGCGTGGCTCCCGTCGCAACTCGTTCCTCATTGACGTGCCGAGCAGCGGCGAGCAGCGGGTGAATCTGGAGCTCCCCGAGGGCGGCATCACGGGCCGCGTGACGGACTCCGAGGGGCGGCCGGCCGCCGGGATCCGCGTGACCGCGGAGCCGAGCACCTCGTTCTCCTTCAACCGCTTCGACCCGCGCTCCGCCTCGACGGACGCCGACGGGCGGTACGAGCTCGACGACCTCGACCCCGGCACCTACGCCCTCCGGGTCGGCAGCCGGGGCTGGGGCCGCGGCGGTGGCTCCACCGGGGACGCCTATGGGGTGGCCGTCGTCGAGGGCGTCGAGGTCACCGCCACCTCCATGACCGGCGGCGTCAACGTGCAGCTCTCGAGCCCCGGCCGCGTCATCGGCCTGGTGGTCGGGAAGGACGGGGAGCCCCTGGCGGGCGCCACCGTCTTTGTCCGCGAGGCCTCGGGCCGGCCGGTGGACGCGATCTCCACGGTGCGTAGCGGGAGCGACGGTCGCTTCTCCTACTCCAGGGTGAACCCCGGCACCTACGTGGTGTCCGCACGCGGCGACGGCCAGGCCTCCGAGACCGTGGGCGGGGTCGTGGTCTCCGCCGGTCAGGACACCGAGGTCCGATTGGAGGTCGACACTGCGAGCAGCCTCGTGGTCCGCACCGTCGAGAAGGACGACACCCCGGTCCGCGCCGAGGTCACGGTCGTGGACTCCGACGGCCGCGAGGTCAGCGGGCTCGTCGGGACCGAGCTCTTCCGCTCCTTCGGCGAGGGCGTCTCCACCACGGAGCAGAGCTTCGGGCCCCTCCCCCCCGGCCGGTACACGGTCACCGCCCGGGCCCAGGATGGCCGCACCGAGCGCAAGCGCGTCACCCTAAAGGGGGCTCGGGACACCCGCACCCGGCTGCGCTTCGACCCCGTCGGCGAGTAGCCTCGTGGGCCGCGAGCCGCGTCCACGGACAACGGCTGGTGGCCCGCGCCGGAGCGTGGTCGTGCGCGGGCTTCGCCGGTAGGTGGCGGCCTCCAGCGCTGCGCTCGCCCGCCCCGCGGAGCAGCGGAGCGCGGTGGGCCCTCACAGAGTGGTTCTCAGAGAGCTTCTCAGAGTGCTTCTCAGAGTGCTTCTCTGAGCGCCTGAATCAAGCGCTCCATGTCCCGGGGCAGCGGCGCCTCGAAGGTGACCTCCTCGCCCGTCTCCGGATGGCGGAAGGAGAGGCGGCGAGCGTGGAGCGCCGGTCGCTCCATCCCGTGCACGCTCCGCGGGAGCGGGTGTTTCTGGGCACCGCCGTGGGAGTAGGCGCGGTCCCCCACGATCGGGAGCCCCGCGTCCTGCAGATGGACCCGGATCTGGTGAGTGCGGCCGGTCTTCGGGTGGGCGGCGACCAGGGTGGCGGGGCCCAGCTCCTCGACGCACTCGATCAGCGTCTCGGCCGTCCGCGCCTCCCCACGCTCCACGAGGTCATTCTGCATCCCGGCAGGGACCACGCGCATGCGCTCGGGGTTCTTGAGGGACGCGCCGATGGCACCGGTCCGCCACTCCGAGTCGAACCGCGGAACGCCGTGGACCACGGCGAGGTACATCTTCGAGACCTCTCGGTCCTTGAACTGCGCCTTGAGGGAGTTGAGCGCGGGGAGCGTTCGCCCCAGGACGATCACGCCGCTCGTCAGGCGGTCGAGCCGGTGGACGATCCCGGGCCGGTTCTCCCCCTGCACCTCGGGCAGCGGACCGAAGCGCTCCACAGCGAGGTCCGACAGGGTCCCGCGGGTCTGCCTGGGGTTGGGGTGGCAGACGAGCCCGGCGGGCTTGTTGATCACGATGATCGACTCGTCCTCGTGGATCACCTCCAGCTCCACGATCGCGGCCCCGCCGATGTCGGTGGAGACCTCCCGCTCACCGCTCAGGGTGAGCTCGACCTGCGCGCCGCCCTCCACCGGGGTGTTCGGGCGGCGGACCTCCAGGCCGGCGACCTGCACGGCCCCGTCCTTGATCAGGCGCTGGAGCTGGCTCCGTGATTGTCCCTGGACGAGCGCCGCCAGCGCCACGTCGAGGCGTGCGCCGTCTTGCTCGGCGGGGATCTCGAGGGTGAGTTGGGTGGGGCCTGTCATGGGATCAGTTGGGGGGAAGACGATACCCGAGCCTAGCCGCTTCCATCGGGACCTCTCGACTGCTATCCCAGGGACGATGGAAGGAAGTCCCCCCCTGAAGGTCCTGCTCGCCGACGACGAGCAGCTTACCCTCGATGTCCTGGGCGCGTCGCTCGCGGCCCAGGGCCTCGATGTGGTCCTGGCCTCGACGTCAGCTGCCGCGATCCGTGAGGTGGAGGCCTCCCCGTTCGACGCCGTGATCACCGATGTGGTCTTCGACGGGACAAGCGAGGGCGAGGAGATCCTCGCGGCCACCCGCCGGCTCCGCCCCGACGCGATCTGCCTGCTCATGACCGGTTACCCGCGGGTCGAGGCGGCCGTGCAGGCCATGAAGGTCGGCGCCGTGGACTACCTCCAGAAGCCCGTGGACCCTGACCTTCTCGGCGCCACCGTCCAGCGCGCGGTGCGGGAGCAACGGCTCCGGTCAGAGGAGCTCCCCTACCAGGACCTCGTGGACATCCTCTCGGGGCTCGTGGCCAAGTCCATCGAGCGCGTAGACCCGTACACCGCGGGGCACGGCGAGCGGACGCGCAAGTACTGCAAGATGGTCGCCGAGGACTTCGGGCTCGACCGCAAGACCATCGAGCACCTCGAGCTGGGAGCCATCGCCCACGACTACGGGAAGATCTTCCTCGACGACCTCGGTTTCCTGACGAAGAAAGGGCCCCTGACCCCCGCGGAGCGGCGAGAGATGCAGCGGCACCCGCTCGTCGGCGCCGAGCGGCTCGGCGCGCACCCTCAGCTCAAACGGGTTGTCCAGTACGTGGTGGAGCACCACGAGCGCTGGGACGGGCTGGGCTACCCTTTCCGCCTGCGCGGAGAGGAAATCTCCAGGCCAGGTCGGATCCTCTGCGTCGTGGAGGTCTTCGACTCGCTGACCACCCGCCGCTCGTACAAGGGCGCCTGGTCGCTCCAGAAGACCATCGACTTCTTCGAGTCCCAGTCCGGTCGAGCCTTCGCGCCTGACATCATCGATACATTCCTTCGGCTCCTCGAGGTGCACGGAGAGGATTGGCTGGTGGCCCCCAAGGCTGACCTCGCCGCCGCAGGGCTGCTGGTGCCGGCCGAGAGAGGCACCGAGAGCCCCCAGTCGGTCAGGGGGGGGCAGGCGGCGCTCCCAGACTCGCCTCACACCGCGGCAGCCGGTACCTGAGGAGCGGGCGCGCGGTGCCGAGGACCCACTCCTGAGTCCACTCCTGGGTCCACTCCTGGGTCCACTCCTGAGTCCACTCCTGGGCCTACTCCTGGGTCCATCCGGCCCAGGGGACTAGTGGGGTGCTTCGTCCGCCGCTAAACTGCCGGGCCTCCTCCGGGAGCGACGCGTCGCTCCCGGTCCTTTTTTTGTCTGTTGCTGAAACGCCGGCGACGCCCGTCGCTAGGTCCTGGACGCCCCTGGTGGGCACCATGACCTCCACCACGTCGAACCAGATGCGCACAATCCTCCAGGCCCTGGCAGCCTCCGTCTGCCTGGCCGCCATTACCCTCTCGTCCCCGGCCTCCGGGTCCTCGCTCACTGCCCCGTTCGGGGACAAGAAGAAGAGCGACGACGCGTCCCCCATGGTTGAGGCCTCAAAGGTCGCGCCCCCGGGAACGGTCCCGATCAAGGGTGGCAGCACCCGCGTGGGCTCGAAGCCGAAGTCCCTCGAGGAGCTGCTTCAGACCGAGGCCTACCAGGGCTTCGCGCGGACGCTGGACGGTGAGACGCCGCAGCACGACGTCAAGGTGCCCCCCTTTCACATGGGGAAGTTCGAGGTCACCAACGAGCAGTACCTCGCCTTCGTCGAGGCCACCGGCTATCGGCCTCCGACCCACTGGGGAGAGACCGCGATCTTCGCGGCCCAGACGGAGTTCGGTCGCCAGGAAGCCGAGAAGGCCAAGGCCGCTCGTGACGCCGGTGAGCGCTACGTCCGCAAGAAGTGGGACAACGGCATGAAGAAGCGCTGGTGGGACGAGAACTGGGCGGATTCCGAGTGGAGCATCCCGGAGAGTCTCGAGACCGCGCCCGTCGTGTTCGTGGACTTCGCCGACGCGTCCGCCTACTGCGAGTGGGCCGGCGTGCGGATCCCCTCCGAGCAGGAGTGGATCCACTCTGCCCGCGCCAACAAGGAGCAGTGGTTCCCCTGGGGTGACGAGTGGGACGCCGAGGGCCGCGCTCACACCCAGGAGAGCCGCCGCAAGAAGCTCTTCAACGTCGGGTCCTTCCCCGGCGGCGCCAGCCCGTATGGCGTCCTGGACCAGTCCGGAAGCGTCTGGGAGTGGACCACCGGCAAGTACACGGCCTACCCCAAGTTCAAGTCGAACAAGTACAAGGTCAAGAAGGCCGGCGGCCGCAAGGAGACCCTCGAGCCGGCACCCCGCTGGAACGCAAACCAGCGCGTGGTGATGGGCGGCGCCTTCCAGTTCGGCCTCCTCGCGGCTCGGGTCACGACGCGTCGCGCCACACCGCGGACCGAGACCACCGACGGGCTCGGCTTCCGGCTGTCAGCGAGCACGGCGCCTGGGCGCGACACCGCCGACGCCGTCTGGCGCAACATCATCCGGAACTCCGGCGCTCGGAAGGGCGGCGAGACCTTCGACACGAGCGAGTCGGTGGGCATCGACCGCTACTCGACCAAGAGCGTCGAGGGCAGCCGCCCCGAGGGCTACGCCGTGATCGACGGGTACGAGTACGCCGTCTTCGTCCCCCGCAATGAGCTGGCCCAGAGCCCGGGAGGCGAGTTGAACCGCGCCTCGAGGGTGGCCCCGGTGCTCTTCGGTTACTTCTCCACGACGATTCCCTTCGCCGAGCCCAAGCTCGACCCGGGCAACTACCTCGTGGCTTACCGCGGCAAGGGCAAGGTCATTTCCACCGAGGAGGAGGCCGTGGAAGAGGAGGCTGACGACGCGGCTGAAGAGGAGGAGGCCCCCATCGAGATCGACGATAAGACCCCCCTCGAGCTCCTCACCCCCGAGCAGCGCCTCCTGCGTCAGATTGATCTCACCGAGAACCTGATCATCTTCATGGACGCGGAGACCGGCGAGTACGTCGCCTCCATGAAGACCTCGAAGGCCCAGGATCAGAAGGACAACAAGCGCACCTCGGTCGCCGGGGTCTCCGCCGACCAGAAGGTCGTCTGGGTCGGCGCGACCGTGAAAGAGAAGGTCCAGGAGACCCATGACTTCCTGACCTTCGACGCCAAGGTCCGCCGTACGGCGAAGTCCCGGATCATCCCGATCAGCCTCCGCATGCGCGTCGAGAACGGCGCCATCGGGTCTGGCTGGCGCCGGTGAGCCGCGTCCGACGGAAGCCCCCCCGCCGCCCCTGGGCGACGGGGGGGCTTCTTCGTGGAATCGGGTCTCGACCGTTGGCACCGTATGCCTATGCAGACGCGCCCCCGCATCTCCCTGTGCATGATCGCCAAGAACGAGGCCGCCTTCCTCGCTGACTGCCTCCGCTCCGTACGCGGCGTCGTCCACGAGATGATCGTGGTCGACACGGGCAGCACGGACGAGACGGTCGCCATCGCCGAAGCAGAGGGGGCGAGCGTGATCCACTTCCCCTGGTGCGATGACTTCGCCAAGGCGAGGAACGCGGGCGTCGAGCTCGCCTCGGGCACCCACATCCTGATCCTCGACGCGGACGAGCGCCTGGCCCCAAACATGGGCCCGAACCTCCTGCAGGCCGCCCGCTCCCCCAACGTCCTGATCGGCTGCCTGCCCCTCTACAACGCGATCGAGCTGGACGCGGATCCCGAGGAGGTCATGTCCGGCGCGAAGCAGCTGGGAGAGCTCGCCTTCGTCCCACGGCTCTTCAAGAACCTCCCGGAGATGCGCTTCACGCGGCGTGTCCACGAGACCCTGACGGCCGGCTTCAATCAGCTCCATGCGCGCGGTCAGGGCGACACGGTGGCGGTTGGCGCCGCGCTCATCCACTACGGAGACGTCCCGGCCTACCGCACAGGCCTCCGCAAGGATGACCGCAACACTCGCCTCCTGCGAATGTGCCTCGAGGACGACCCCGAGGACGGTGAGATCGCCGGCTACCTCGTGGTCCAGCTCATCAAGGACGGAGAGTCCGACGAGGCACGCGCCATCGGAGAGCGCCACTTCCCCCCCTTCCTGAGGCGCAACGAGAACCGCCCGGAGGGGCACTTCGCCGAGAACATGGTGCGCATCGGCTACTCCCTCGGCCTGCTGCAATCCGAGGCTGGTGACCACGCCCAAGCCCTGGCGACGGTCCAGGACTCCCTGCGCTTCACCCCGGACCGGCACCCCAACCTCGTCTACGTCGAGGGCCTCGCCCAGACGGGGCTCGGGAACCTCGCCGAGGCCCACCGCTGCTTCGAGCAGGTCCTCGCGGCGGACGGCAAGCACTTCGCACAGCCGGTCCTCCCGTCGATCACGAACGAGCTGTCCCGCCTGAAGATCAGCGGCCTGCACCTCGCCGAGGGGCGCATCGGCAGCGCTCGCGCCGCCCTCCCCGAGACCGTGGGGCCATGGGCCTTCGCTCGCTCGCTGCTCGCAGCGGAGATCGAGGTCGAGGCGGGGAATCCAGAGGAGGCCATGCAGATTCTCGCGCCGTTCGTGGACCTCGAAGGGCTCGCGCCCGACTGGTACGTCCTCGTCCACCGCGCGCTCACCGCCCTCGGGGACGACGCGGGGAACCTCCTCGGCATCGCATCGAGCGCCAAGTCCGGCGCCTGGCTGGAGAAGCGCCGCGCCGTGGCGCTGGCCTGACGGCCGCCCCACCTACAGAGGCCACCCAAAAAGCCCACCCAGAGAGGCCGCCCGCAGAGCCCGCTCACCGAGTTCGTCTCTGGGGCCAGCCGGCGGTGTTCGCCTTCGGGGCCAGCTGGCGGGGGCGGAAGATCGGGCTGAACGCCCGGCCGCCGCTCTGGGGGAAGGGGCGCGGCGCCGGCGCTCCCTCGGCGGCCCACGCCTCCCCCGCGGCGGGGAGGCGCGCGAGCCGGGTCAGAAGCCCGCGACGTTCCGCTCGAGCAGCTCCTTCTCGAGCTCGAGTTCCTCGACCCGCAGGCGCTCCGCGGCAACCACGTCGTCGTCCGCCTTCGCGAGGAAGCCGGGGTTCTCGAGCTTCTTCTTCGCGCCCATGAGGGCCTTGCCCGCCTTGGCAGCGCGCCCCTCCAGCACGGTCTTGAGCTTGTCGAAGTCCACGTCCTCGCCGAGCACCACGTAGGCCTCGATCCCGCCCGCGACGGCGACGGCGCTGGCGCCGGGCCGGGGCGCGGCGCTGCCGAGCGTGAGCGACTCCAGGAAGGCCAGTGAACGGACCGCTCCCTGGTGGCGCTCCAGCACCTCCCGCAGGTCGTCCCGGGTCACGTTCGCGATCACGGGCAGGGGCCGTCGCTCGGCCACCATGGTCAACGCACGCACCTGCCGGACGCAGCCGACCAGGTCCTGGACCGCCTGCATCTCGCTCTCGGCGTCCTGGTCCACAGACAGCCCGTCCCCTGTGGGCCACGGCGAGACCGCCAGCATGTGCTCCGGCGTGACCCCGAGGGTCTCGTGGAGCGCCTCCCAGAGCTTCTCGGTGATGTAGGGCGTGAAGGGATGCAGCAGACCGAGGGTGTCCTTCAGGACCCGCGCGAGGGTCGTCCGAGCGTCTCTGGCCGAGGCCTCGTCGTCCCCCGTGAGGCGGTGCTTGGAGAGCTCGACGTACCAGTCGCAGAAGTCGTTCCAGACGAACCGGTACATCATGGAGGCCGCGTCATTGAAGCGGTACTCATCCAGCGCGGCGGTGACCTCGCCGATGGTCCGCGCAAGGCGGCTCATGATCCAGCGGTCCTCGAAGCGCGTCGAGCTCTCCTCCGACCGGTCCCCCGCGAGGTTGAGCATCACGAAGCGCGCCGCGTTCCAGACCTTGTTGCAGAAGCGGCTGCCCTGTTCAAAGCGGTCAGGCGCGAGGCGCACGTCTTGCCCCTCCTTCGTGAGGAGCACGAGCGAAAAGCGCACGGCGTCCGCGCCGTACTGCTCGATCATGTCCAGCGGGTCGATGCCGTTACCCGCCGACTTGCTCATGCGCTTGCCCTTGGCGTCGAGCACCGTGGCGTGGATGTAGCAGGTCGCGAAGGGGTTGCGTTCCCCCTCCGGCCGCTCCGGCATGAAGGCGTAGCCCGCCATGACCATGCGCGCGACCCACAGGTAGATGATCTCCTGGGCGGTCGAGAGGAACTGCGTCGGGTAGAAGCGCGCCAGGTCCGACGCGCCCTTGTCCGGCCAGCCGAGGGTGGCGATCGGGAAGAGCCACGAGGACGCCCAGGTGTCGAGCACGTCGGGGTCCTGGCGGACGATGGGCTTGCCGGTCTTGGGGTGTACGTCCCCGATCTCGAGCCCGTCGACCGACGCCACCGCCACGTCGTCCTCGTCGTACCACACGGGAATCCGGTGCCCCCACCACAGCTGGCGGGAGATGCACCAGTCCTGGACGTTCTCAAGCCAGTGCAGGTAGACCTTGCCCCAGCGCTCGGGCCGGAACTTCAGATCGCCCTTCTTCAGGGCGCCGATGGCCGGCTCGGCGAGCGGCTCCATCTTCACGAACCACTGCTCGCTGACGAGCGGCTCCACCGGCGACTTGGAGCGGTCCGAGGTGGAGACGTTGTGCGTGATGTCCTCGACCTCGGCAAGGAGGCCCATCTCGTCCATCTGCGCCACGAGGTCCTTGCGGACCTGCTCGCGCGTCTGCCCGGCGAAGGGGCCGCCGTTCTCGTTCAGCGACCCGTCCTTCTCGAGGAGGTTGATGATCGGGAGGTTGTGCCGCTGGCCGCGCTCGTAGTCCGCGGGGTCGTGGCCGGGCGTGATCTTGACCGCGCCGGAGCCGAATTCGGGGTCCACGGAGTCGTCCGCGACGATCGGGATCTCGCGGTCCACGAACGGCACCTGGACCGTCTTGCCCACGAGATCTCGGTAGCGCTCATCGTTCGGGTGCACCGCCACCCCCGTGTCACCGAGCATGGTCTCCGGACGCGTGGTCGCGACCACGAGGAACTCACCGTCGCGCCCGTTGATCGGGTAGCGAAGGTGCCACATCTTCCCCTTCTTAGGGACGTACTCGATCTCGTCGTCGCTGACGGCGGTCTGGAGCACGCAGTCCCAGTTCACGAGCCGCGCGCCTCGGTAGATGAGCCCCTTCTCCCAGAGGTCGACGAAGGACGTGCGCACGGCGAGGGTCATGTCCTCGTCCATGGTGAACTTGGTCCGGGTCCAGTCGCACGAGCAGCCGAGGCTCTTGAACTGGCGCAGGATCATGTTCCCGTGCTCTTCCTTCCAGTCCCAGATGCGCCGCAGGAACTCCTCCCTGCCGAGGTCATCGCGGGTCTTGCCCTCCTCGGCGTAGATCCGCTTCTCGACCACGGCCTGCGTCGCGATCCCGGCGTGGTCGGTGCCCGGCACCCAGAGGGTGTCGAAGCCCGACTTGCGCCGGTGGCGGACCACGATGTCCTGCACCGTCCCGTTCAGGGCGTGGCCCATGTGAAGGACCCCCGTCACGTTGGGCGGCGGGATCATCACCGTGAACGGCTTGCCGCTCCCCTCGCCCTCGGCGGGCGGTTGAAAGCAGCCGGAGTCGTTCCACTTCGTGTAGAGCGGCTCCTCGATGTCCTTGGGTGTGTAGCGCGTCGAGAGTTCCATGGGATTGGGGCTCGACGGGGGACGTCGAGGGCGCCCATGGCATACGACGGGCGCGGGCCGGTCAAGCCGCGCCACCGGATCGTCGAAATCGGGGGGGCTGGTGGGCCGGGATCAGTGCACGCGTGCGAGGCCAGCGGCCACCCCTGGGAGCTCCGCGGAGAGCGCCGCTGCCGCCCGAGTCGCATCGAGTGACACATCCCTGGGCCGAGGCGCGCCAGCATCAAGGTCGGCCTGGTGGGTCGGGAGCAGCTCGGCCTCCGCCTCATCGCGGGAAAGACCCATGGACTCGAGCACCGCGACGCCGAGCCCGTGCCGCGAGACTCGGTCGGGCCCGGCGAGGTGGGCCACTCCCGGGGCGTCGAAGTCCAGGAGCTCCACGAGCGCCGCGGCCGCGCTGGACACCTCCAGGGGCGTGCGCCACTCGTCCACGAAGAGGCGCGGTCGCTCGCCCCGCTCGACCTGCTCGAGGACCGAGTCGCTCGCGCCGAGGCCGCGACCGGCGGAGTCGCCGTAGAGCAGGGGCAGCCGCGCCACGGTCGCCGCGGGCAGCGCCGCCAGGACGGCGCGCTCTCCTTCGAGCTTCGTGCGCCCATACTCGGAGACCGGCGCCGGGACGGCGGCCTCGCTGAAGCCCCCCTCGGGCGCGTCGGAGGCGCCGAAGACCAGGTCCGTGCTGACGTGCACGAGGCGGGCTCCGTGGGTCGCGGCCCAGCCGGCGAGCTGGCCGGGCACGTCCACGTTGACCGCCCGGGCACGGGCAGGGTCAGCCTCACAATCCGCCGCGCGGCTGAGGGCTGCGCAATGGATGATCTCGGTGGGCTGGACCCGATCCAGGAGGGCCTCGAGGTCGCCCGGGAGATCCGCCTCGATCCACTGCGCCGCGTCACGCGGCGAGCAGAAGCGAGGCGCGAGGAGCGCCGAGCTCCGGGACTGGGCCACCACCAGCGGGCCCTGCGGCTCGGCGAGCGTGCCCTCAACCTGACTGCGAGCCACCGCAGCGGCGACCACATGCGCCCCGAGGAATCCGCTGCCGCCGGTGATCAAGGTCGTCCGTTCCACGCCGGGAAGGGTACTCCAGCAGGGCATGCCCCCGGGGCCGTGAATCCCCTCCCCCTCTCCACCTGCCGGTCGCTATGGTTCGTCGCATGTCCCGCCCCGCACCCCAAGCGTTCGAGATCGGCGGCCAGCCGATCGGAAACGGCCCCCTCTTCTTCCTCGCCGGCCCGTGCGTGCTCCAGTCACGCCAACTCGCCCTCGACATCGCAGGCACCCTCCGGGACCTGATGAGCGAGCGAGGCCTACCGTTCGTGTTCAAGGCGAGCTTCGACAAGGCGAACCGCTCGAGCATTGGCGGCGGCCGTGGACCCGGGATGGAAGAGGGGCTCGAGTGGCTCGCCGAGATCCGGACCGAGGTGGGCGTCCCGGTGGTGACCGATGTCCACCTGCCCGAACAGTGCGCCGCGGTCGCCGAGGTGGTGGACGTCCTCCAGATCCCCGCCTTCCTCTGCCGTCAGACCGACCTGCTGGTGGCCGCCGCGCGCACGGGTAAGCCGGTCAACGTGAAGAAGGGCCAGTTCCTCGCGCCGTGGGACATGGCCAACGTGGTCAAGAAGCTCACCGACTCAGGCGGCGAGGGCGTCATGGTCACCGAGCGCGGCACGTCGTTCGGGTACGGCCGCCTCGTCGTCGACATGACGGGCCTGCGTGACCTCGGCGAGACGGGTCACCCCGTCATCTTCGACGCCACCCACAGCGTCCAGCGCCCCGGCGCCCTCGGCGATCGCACGGGCGGTGACCGGACGCTCGTGCCCCTCCTCGCGCGCGCCGCGGTCGCCACCGGAGAGGTCCACGGGCTCTTCCTGGAGACCCACCCCGACCCCGACAGCTCACCGTCGGACGGACCCAACATGGTCTTGCTCGATCACATGCCCGCCGTGCTCGACGAGCTCATGGCCGTCCACGCGGCGGTCTGAGCCGACCGGGCGACGAGGGGCTCACAGACCTCGCTCATCGACCAAGCACAGCCGACCGGGCGCCGGGCTTTGCTGGATAGTGGCCGAGCTCCGGGGGCGAGGCGTCAATCGACGGGCGCGGACAGCTGTCGTCCCCGGGGCCCGACCTCGGCCAGGCACGGGCTCCGGCGAGAAGGCCTCAGCGAACGCTGAGATCCACGCCGTCCAGCCCCTCCACCGGCGCACACCCGAGAATGGAGAGCAGCGTGGGCACGACGTCCTCCGTCCCGACACGGTCGCTGCGGATGGCGGCCGACACCCCCGCTCCCATGAAGACCAACGGCACTCGCCGGTCGTACATGTGGTGCGAGCCGTGGGAGGTGCCGAGCCCGCTGGGGACGAGGACGCCCCGCCCGTTGAGTAGCACCACGTCAGGGGTCCGGCCGGGGAAGTAGGTATTGCGCATGAGCAGGTCGACGCCCTTCGCCTCGTCCGTGAGGGCGGCGACCGCCCGATAGTCGTGGGCGCTCAGGACCCAGTCCGTGGTGGTCGCCGCCGCCCGGGCGACCTCGATCAGCCGGTCGCAGGCATCCTCAACGGTGATCTCGGCGGCGGCCAGATCACGCCGGTCCATGACGAGGCCCCCGTCGCGGCGGTAGACCCGCACCCGGTGCCCGAGCAGCTCTCCGAGCGCGAGGCTCACCTTCGCGGTGAAGCTCCCCGCCTCCACCAGGGGGACCCGACGGGAAGGCTGACCCTGTTCGGCCACGTACTCGGGCAGGGGGAGGACCCCGTGATCGGCGCTGAGGGCCACGACCCAGCGCCCGGCCCCGACTCGCTCATCGAGCTCGGCGAAGAAGGACCCGAGCTCGAGGTCAAGGCGCAACAGGAGGTCGGTGACCTCCTGGCTGTAGGGCCCGAACGCGTGTCCAACCACATCACACCCGGAGAAGCTCATGGCGAGCAGGTCGGTCGCCTCGTCGGTGCCGAGGTCGAGCTCCCGCAGGGCGGCGCGACCCATCTCGACCGTGAACTGGTCCACGAGCGGGGTCTGGTAGACCTCACCCGCGAGCCGCGCGGCGCTCGAGGTGTCCCCGAGGGTATAAGGCAGCTGAATACCTCGGGAGCCGAAGGGGCGCTCGCCTGGCCGCACGTCAGGGGCGGTCCCGAGCGCCTCAACGCCGTCGGGGAGCCGTGACGCCCACTCCCAACCGCCGGCGCGCTCCAGCCAGGTCGCGTTCCATTCATTGACCCACTCCGGCAGCGCGTCTGCATACCAGGTCGAGGTGACGAAGCCCGCACCGAGCTTGTCCCACCACAGCACCGCGCCGTCCGAACGACCGCCCATGCCGATCGCCGCGCGGTCCTTCGCCGAGACCGACGCCACCTTCGCGCCGGGGATCTGGGCCTGGAGGTACTCGCCGAGGGTCGGCCGCGCGAGGTTCAGCGGAGAGCGCTGCCCCTGGCCCACGCCCGCCCCCTCCGTCGGAGCCTCGACGCGGCCCGCGGAGGTCATCGAGGCGGCGTCAAGGTCTTCGACGCAGTAGCGGAACTTCCCGGCCTCCCGGTCGAAGAACCCGTTGCCGACGATGCCGTGGCTCCTGGGGAGGCAGCCCGTCGAGAAGGTCGTGTGCCCCGCGCCGGTCTCCGTCCGGGCGTAGTCCAAGGTGGCCGCGTCGAAGACCGCTCCCTCCCGCAGGAGCCGCGCGAAGCCCCCGGTGAAGGCGGGGCTCAGTCGGCTCAACTGCTCGGGGATCATCTGGTCCACAGACAGCAAGACCACCAGTCGGGGTCGCTCAGTCCCCTCAATGGAAACGTCTCGGTCCGGCCTCGGCGCCACGCCGGGGGCAGCCTCCTGGGCCCGCGTGGACGACCGCGCCAACGCCGAGGGCGCCCCCGTGAGGGCGGCCGGGGCCAACGGACAGGGCAGGGCGAGGAGACCCGCAGAGGCGGTGGCCGCGAGGCTCAGGCTGAGGAGGGAGATCACGTGGAAGGGTGGGCGGCTGGGAGAGGAGGCGCGGACTGGGGTGAGGGCGAGCGCCAGATTGTGCTGCGGGAGCATGGAGGCCCCAATCCCCGGGCCGGGGAGCGGTGGTGTTAGGTCTCTAACCCCATGCTATCCGGGGACATGGGGGCGACTGGAAAACGTTTCCGGGCCCAAACAAGTGCCCCCGTTTGCCCATTGCGATTTCCTGGGTATTCTGTGGCGCTCCAACGGCGACACGACAAAGGCAAACCGGACGCAAGTCCGGGACGCAAAGCCACGGGCCCCTCGCGGGCAGCCGAGTTTCCGAATGTCGACCGCCCGACCCATTGGGATCGTCGTCCGAGGAGCGCCGCGGGACCCTCAAAGGTTCCGCCTCGGACTGAGGACCGTGGGTCGGATAGGAACAACCGTTCCTCATCTGCCCTCCGGACCGGGGTCGGCTTCGGCCGGCTCCGGGACGGTTTCCTTTCTCGCCGGGGTGGGACTTGCGATGGATCCGCCCGATCCACCAGCTCCCATGCTTCGCACCGCTGCCACAACGATCCAACCGCACCAGGCCTCAGGGCCGGGCGGCCAGACTTCGTTCAAGCGCGGCCGCCACGGCGCTGCTGGACCTGCAGAACTCGCGTCCCCCCACGGCTTCGGCCAGGGGAGATGTGGTGTGGGAGGCGGTCGTGTGGGGACACGAACGTCTCTCGAGAGGAGGAGCGGATCCCGGGTCGTCGTGGGGACGGCGTGCTCGGGTGTCGAGGTTAAGGAACCGTGCGACGTCGGGAGGTTAGGGACCCTTCCGCCGCCATCGCACCTCGGTCCGGCGGTTTCCGCCGTTCGGGACGCAAGGGGGTCGGACGTGATCTGATCGCGGCCGATTTGCGTTCCCGGAGAGCCTTCTTGGCTCGAGATCGGGAGTCCTGGGAGGGCTCGGTGCCGAGAGGCGCCGGGCCCTCTCTCTTTGGAGCCGGCCCGGCGTGCCGCCTGGCCGGGCACTCCAGCGGAGCGGAGCTCGCCTGGGCTCAGGTCCCAGGCCCCAGGCCCCAGGCCCCAGCGGGCCCTGCTTCCTAACGGGCCGGACGCTCGCCTAGACGAGCGTGTCGGCCTCGTGCGCGCGGAAACGATCCTGCAGACGCTCGATCAGCCGCGTGTGGATCTTGCAGACCCGTGACTCGGAGAGCCCGGTGAGGTCACCGATCTCGCGCATCGGCAGCTCCTCCCAGTACTTCAGATAGATGATGCGACGCTCCTGGTCCGACATCCGCTGAGAGACCAGCTTCATCAGCTCGTCCCTCGAGAGGCGCTCGCCCGGCGCGTCCACGCCATGATCCTGGACGATGTCGAGGGGGCTGGCGCCGCCGCCGTCCTCGCCGCCGTCGTCAGCCGGCATGGAGCCGCTCGGCGTACCGGGGAGGCCGACGCCGAACGTCTGGTGGTACACGTCGAGATCGAACCCCATGGCCGAGGCGACCTCGCTGTCGTTGGGGTTCCTCCCCCACTCTCGCCGCAGCTGCTCCACGGTCCGCTTCTGCTGCTCGATCTTCTGGCGCCAGGGGCGCGGGAGCCAGTCCTGTGAACGGAGCTCATCCAGGAGCGCGCCCTTGACGCGCAGCTCGCAGTACGACTCGAAGCGGACTCCTCGTTCGGGGTCGAACCCGCGCACCGCGCTGATGAGGCCAACGTTGCCCGCGGTGAGCAGGTCACCGCGATCCACCGTCCGCGGAAGGCGTGCGCCGAAGCGCCGGACGATCTGCTTGATGAGCGGCTGATAGTGCTCGACGAGCGCGTTGCGCGTCTCATCGCCCGGTTCGGACCGGAAGGCCGCCCAGAGGACGTCCACGGGTTCGACGACCAGGTCCGCTTCGGCTTCCGCTGAAGAAGCGCTGCTGCTCGACGCCCCAGTGGGCGTCTCGGGCTTGGAGGTGGGGTCGGTTTGGGGCGTCAAGTCGAGTGAGGTGCAGGTTCCAGGAGGTCACCAGGCGGTCCGCCGGGGCGCCGAGCGATGGCTCGAAGTGTCCTCTGTGACTAGTAGGTACCGATACGAGACCAGCCCGTTCAACAGTTCCTCCCTCGTCGCCCCGCGGCGCGTCATTCAAGCGCAACGTACACCTACGCAAGAGAGCCTCCAATCGCCCCTTAGCGCCCTGCTGCGGCAGTTATTTGCGGGCGAAGAGCCCGCAGGAAGACGGACCTTTTTTTGGATCGAAAACTCGCGCGAGGGCGCCCCGCGTCCCTCCGATCGCGCCCAAGAGGGCCTCAGACTTCGTGCTCGCCGAGGTCGTCGGCGTAGCCGAGGCCGCTCATGACCGCGGCCTCCGCGGCGCGCATCGAGGCTCGTTCTTCGGGGTCATGGTCGTCGAAGCCGACGAGGTGAAGCGCGCCATGGACCACATAGAGCGCCTGCTCTCTCGCCGCCCCGACGCCGCGTACGGCGGCGATCTCGCGGGCTCGCTCGACGCTCACATAGATCTCCCCGTCCGGTCCGTGCTCATCCGGCGCGCCGTCCTCGCGCAGATCAAAGGTGATCACATCGGTCCGCGTTGGGTCCCCGAGGTATTGCCCGTGAAGCCGCGCGAGTGCGGCATCGTCGACAAGAATCACGTCCACGCGGAGCTCTGGCGCCTTTCCGTGCTCCAGCGCCGCCACGAGGGCTGCTCGCGCCTCGACCTCATCGAGGTCGCCGGGCAAGTTGGAGACCGTCCAGGTGACGGACCCTCCGGTCACTCCTCAGCCTCTTCGGTCGAGGGCTCGGCAGCCGCGCCGTTCCCGCCTCGCCCGTCGCGGTCGTACGCGCGGACGATCTGGGCCACCAGCGGGTGGCGCACCACGTCGGCGGCCTCGAACTCGATGAAGCCGACCCCCTCGAAGCCACGGAGCCGCCGGGCACCATCGACCAGCCCGCTGCGCTGATTGCGCGGCAGGTCGTTCTGCGACGGGTCACCGGTCACCACCATGCTCGAGCCCTCACCCAGGCGGGTCAGGAACATCTTCATCTGCGACGCGGTCGTGTTCTGCCCCTCATCAAGGATGACGAAGGCGTTCGAGAGCGTTCGCCCGCGCATGTACGCGAGCGGCGCGATCTCGATGATGCCAGCCTCCTCCATCCGAGCCAGATCGTCGGGCTCGATCATGTCGCGCAGGGCGTCGTAGATCGGCCGCAGGTACGGATTGAGCTTCTGCTGCAGATCGCCAGGCAGGAAGCCCAGGTGCTCCCCCGCCTCGACCACCGGGCGCGTGATGATCAGCCGCCGGACCTTGCCGCGCCGAAGACGCTGGACCGCGGCGGCGACGGCGAGGTAGGTCTTCCCCGTCCCTGCGGGCCCCAGCCCGAACACCAGGTCGTTCTTCTCGATAGCCTCGAAGTAGCGTCGTTGGTTCTCGCTGCGAGGCTCCACGGGGCGCGGCCGAAAGCGAACCACTGCGGGCCGCTTGGCCCCGCCCCAGCGGGACCCCGAGGCCGATGAGCCGGAGCCGCCGGCGTCCTTGGCGCCACGACGCTCGCCCCCCACGGTCGCGTTCTCGGTGGTCACCGGCGTCCGGTCGAGGAGGATGCCCTCGATCTCTCGCACGCTCATGTCACGCCCCTTCCGCGCCTTCCCGAGCAGGTGCTCGATCCGCTCGGAGGCGGCGCGAATACCGCTGTCCGCCCCCTTGAGGCGGAGGTTCCCAGCGCGAGCATAGATCTCGATATCGAGGTCCTGCCGGAGCAGGCGCGCGTAGCGGTCGTAGGGACCGAGGACAAGGATCGCCTCCTCGTGGGAGCGCAGCGGAATCGTGAGTTCGGGCAAGGTGCGAGAGTGGTCAGGAGGGCAGCTCGAACAAGAGCGGCCAGAGGAAGGCGACGAGCGGCGCCGAGAGCAAGAGGCTGTCGACGAGGTCCAGCATGCCGCCGGAGGGGCCGAAGGTGGTACCGGAGTCCTTGACCTGGGCCCGGCGCTTGAAGCCGCTCTCCATGAGGTCTCCGGCCTGGGCGGTGACGTTCACCACCAACCCGAGCACGACACCGGACATGATCCCGAAGCGCGCGCCCTCCAGCGCACCGGAGAGGACGAAGCCCGCCCCCGCGCCGATGCCGACCAGCAGCGAGGCCACGCAGCCCGCCACGGTCTTGCCAGGGCTCAGCTTCGGGAAGGGGTGGCGCTTGCCCATGGTGCTCCCGACGTAGTAGCCGGCGATGTCCCCGATCTTGGCCAGCACGAGGTAAATCGCGAGGCCGCCGGCGCCACCGGCGAGGCGGATCGGCACGAGCGCCAGCAGGGGTAGAGCCACCAGGAAGACGAGCGCGACGAAGCGCGGTTGGTCGCCGAGGCGCCACGACAGCTTTCCTCGACTGAGTCCGACGAGGCCCCGGGCCATGATCGCGACGACGCCGCTGAAGACAAAGGCCAGCCCAAGCTCTCTCGTGAGCACCTGCTCCGCCGACGGGAGCCCCAGCACATCCGGCGCAATGAGCTCCGCGTGGATCTTCCAGGCTCCGAAGGCCACCGCCGCGACCGCTCCAAGGGCGGCAGGCGTGCCCCCGAAGATCTTCATTCGCGCGGCCTCGAGGATCGACCACAGGGAGAGGACGGTGGCAAACCCGAGCGTGATCAACACCCCCGCGGGCAGCGACGCCGCCCAGAGGAGGCCCGCGACAGAGAGCGCCAGCGTGGACCCTACCTTGGTCCGCAGGATCAGCTTCGCCCGCTTCGCGGCGGCTGCATCAGCACCTGGTGCGCTCACGATCCCCCCTCGGTAGGTTCGGGCGCCGCGTTGAGCTCGAGCTCGGCTTCGATCCCCTCCAGGTCCACCGGGTCATCGGCGTCAGCGGGGAGCGCACCGAACTTTCGCTTCCGCGCGGCGAAGGCGCGGAGCGCGTCCTCGAACTGCGGGCGACGGAAGTCGGGCCAACAATCCTCGGTGACGTAGAACTCGGCGTACGACGCCTGCCAGAGCAGAAAGTTGGAGAGCCGCATCTCGCCGGCCGTCCGAATGATCAGGTCGGGGTCCCCCGTCCCTGGATCGTAGAGGTACTCGCGGAGGGTCTCCTCATCCACGTCTTCCGGTCGGCGCCGCCCGGCCGCCACGTCCTCGCTGAACATTCGCAGCGCATCGGCGACCTCGGTGCGGCCCCCGTAGGAGAGCGCGAGCCGGAGGACCATGCCGGTGTTCCCCGCTGTCCGTTCCATCGTCTCC
Organism: uncultured bacterium; assembly: GCA_938083085.1. Lineage (GTDB taxonomy): Bacteria > Planctomycetota > UBA1135 > UBA1135 > Saltatorellus. Next base: position 32,058 of record CALLKX010000008.1, on the reverse strand, counting down.
TGGAGGGCACGCTGGGCGTACGCGGGGAGATCGGTGAGGCGGCCGATAGCGACGAGGCGGATGCCGTTGTCCATCAGGGTGCGCAGCTCCCGCCGGAGGTAGAGCCGCAGCAGGCGCATGAGCGTCGAGACCTCGAAGTCAGGGCGCTTCCAGTTCTCCCGAGAGAAGGCATAGAGCGTCAGGCTCTTGCAGCCTAGCTCCGCGGCGACCGTCGTGATCGCCCGCACGGACTCGGTCCCCTCCTTATGGCCCCGGACGCGGATCCAGCCGCGCTCTTGGGCCCAGCGGCCGTTGCCGTCCATGATGATGGCAACGTGGTCAGGGAAGACCCCGCCCAGCGACTCGCGAAACGCGAGGGCCTCCGGCGTCGGCGGCGGCGGCCCGGTGGCCCCGTCTTGCCCTCCGCTCCACGGGCTCACGACAGCGCACCCTCCGGGGTCGAGCCCGACGCGGACCAGTCAGCACCGAATATCGGCTCACGGTCGATCACGGCCTCTCGCTCCGCCCCCACCGAGACCATGACAATGGGCGTCGCCACCAGCTCCTCGACCCGCTCCACATACCTGCGGGCAGCCGCGGGGAGGTCCTCGAAGGTTCGCGCTGACGCGGCATCCTCGGTCCAACCCGGGAGGGTCTCCGTGATGAGTTCGACCCCGTCCAACGTTGGCAGGTGCGCGGGGTACTCGCTGAAGACCTCGCCGCCGATGCGGTAGGCCGTGACGACCTCGAGGTCTCCGAGGCCAGAGAGCACGTCGAGCTTGGTCATGATCCAGCCCGCGGCGCCGGCGAGGTCGAGGCAATAGCGCACCGCGACCGCGTCGAAGTAGCCCGCCCGGCGAGGCCGCCCTGTGGTGGTGCCGTACTCGTGACCCGCGGCCCGCAGTCGGTCCGCCGCCTCACCGAACATCTCGCTCGGGAACGGCCCCTCACCCACGCGGGTGCAGTACGCCTTCGCGATCCCGATGGAGCGGCCCACCGCTTGCGGCGGCACGCCCGCGCCGGAGGGGATGCCGCCGGGGCCGGTGTTCGACGAGGTCACGAACGGGTAGGTGCCGTGGTCGATGTCGAGCATCACGCCCTGGGCCCCCTCGAAGAGGATCCGGCGCCCTTCGCGATGGGCGCGCCGTAGCTCAGCGCCGGTGTCCGCGACGAAAGGAGCCAGGCGGGCCCCGACCTCGACGTAGCGCTTCACGATGGCCTCCACGTCGAGCAACTCCTCACCGTGGACCTTGCCGATCACAGCGTTCTTCTCCGCCAGATTCGCCCGCAGTCGCTCTGCGCAGTGCTCGGCGTCCAGCAAGTCACAGATCCGGAGGCCCGTCCGAGAGGCCTTGTCCGAGTAGGCCGGGCCGATCCCGCGGCCGGTGGTGCCAATCCGGCCGTCGCCCTTCCAGCGCTCCGACAACCCGTCGATGCGCTTGTGCTGCTCGAAGATCACGTGGGCGTTAGCGGCGATCCGCAGCCGTTCGGGCCCGACGCTGACGCCGCGCTCCTCGAGGCCGTCGATCTCCTCCAGGAGCTTGATGGGGTCGATCGCAACGCCGGTGGCGATGATGTTGACCTTGCCCTCGTGGAGGATGCCGGATGGGATGAGGTGCAGGACCCACTTGACCCCGTCCACGACCACGGTGTGGCCCGCGTTCGCGCCACCTTGGTAGCGGACCACGACGTCGACGCGGTCACTGAGTAGATCGATGATCTTTCCCTTACCCTCGTCGCCCCACTGGGCTCCAAAGACACTGAGAGAAGGCATGAGTCGTCGGGTCAGAGACCGGGCTGGGAGGAACGATGGCTGCCGACGCGCAAACGGCGAGATGCCGCGCGTGGTCGGCCGAGATGATAGCGAGCCCGCCTTCACGACTGCTCCCACGAACCGCTGAACCGGCCGCAGGCCGGCCGGCCCCCCCTAGGGATGGGTGGTTGAGGGCGACCGGTGGGCCTCGCCGTGCCCACCGCCCCCCGGGGTCCGGATCTCCACCTCAGACCCCGCCTGGAGGTCCAGCGCGGCCTTCGGCGTCAGGCGCTCGTCGGACTCGGAGCCGGGACGCCGCACCCAGGCCTCCCCCGGAGCGCCGCTGGCGCCGCCATCGACCCCGAACGGACCTCGCCGCTGGCGCTCGGCAAGCCAGGACAACCGGACATCCGTCAGGAAGCTCAAGCGGCGCACCAGCCCGTCCCCCCCCTGACGGGCCCCCGCGCCCCCGGTCCCGCGGCGAACCGTCTGCCGCAGAACCCGCAAGGGCAGCTCATTCTCGAGGGCCTCCACCGGCGTGTTGCGCGTGTTGGTCATGTGGGTCTGGACGGCATGGGCGCCGTCCAACCTCGGCCCCGCGCCCGCCCCTCCGCCGTGGGTCTCGTAGTGCGTGAATGACCCGCCCTCACCGCCGAGCTGGGCTCCCCCGAACGAGAGGTTGTTCATGGTGCCCGCGCTCGCCGCCGGGACCTCCCCGGGCAGCATCTTGCCGAAGGCGCCCAGGATGATGTCCACCAGCCGCTGGCTCGTCTCGACGTTCCCCGCGGCCACAGGCGCGGGGTACGTCGCGTCCACCACCGTGCCTGGCCTCGTGAGCACCTCGACCCCCTCAAGCAGCCCTGCGTTGGTCGGCGTGCCGCCGGGCATGAGCAGGCGAATGCCGTAGACGACCGCGGAGACGGCCACCGCGCGGGTGGTATTCACCGGTGATCCGTCGAGGGCCTGGGGCGCGCTGTCCCGAAAGTCGAAGGTCAGCCCCGACCCGCTGCTCGTGACCGTGAGCCGGACAGGGAGGAGCGCCCCCGTGCCATCGGCCCCCCCTTCGAGGACGTCCTCGAACGACCAGCTCCCCTCCGGGAGCTCTGCGATCCGCCGCGCTGTGAGGTCGGCGGTCCAGCCGATCAGATCCTGTCCCCTCGCGCCGAGCTCCTCAGGGCCGTGCTCGGCCATCAACGCCAACAGCCTCGCCTGACCCGCGTGGCTCGCCGCGATCTGCGCGAAGAGGTCCGCGCGCCGCTCGGCCGGGACCCGCATGTTCGCGAGGAACACCCGCAGCAGGTCCTCGTCCATCTCCCCCCCACGGACCATGCGCACAGGCGGCAGACGCAGCCCCTCGCCGTGCACGTCCCTGGCGGGCGCCATGGAGCCCGGGAAGGCGCCGCCGACGTCCGCGTGGTGCGCGCGCGAGACGCAGTAGAAGGCCGGTCGGTCCCCGGGGCCGCTCGCGCCGGGAGCGAAGACCGGCGCCACCGAGGTGATGTCTGGCAGGTGTGTCCCGCCGCCAAAAGGGTCGTTCTGGAAGGCGATATCCCCCGGCCGGAGATCATGGGTCGCGATCACGGCCTCGACGGAGAGCGGCGTCGCCCCCAGGTGCACAGGCAGGTGCGCCGCCTGGGCGACAGCCCGCCCGTCGCTCCCGAAGATCGCGCAGGAGAAGTCGAGCCGCTCCTTGATGTTCACTGAGAACGCCGAGCGCTGGAGCGCCACCCCCATCTCCTCCGCGGCGGCCGCGAACAGGTGATGAAAGACCTCGACCCGCAGCGGATCAATCGGCTCCCTCTTGGCTGCCATATCTGCGCTCAATCCTCGTCCGGGAAGTCGAGCACCTGGAGCGGGGCGTTGTCGAGGACCTCCCATCGAACGAGGGGGACGATCACCACATCGTCGTCCACTGGCCGCCGCCAGACGACGGACCGCACGACCCGGACGAGGTGCTCACCGGACCGGAAGTACTCCTCCTGCTCGCGCCGGGACTCGAACTCAAGGCGCTGGTTCACGTCAGAGGAGGTGGAGATGCGGGCGGCGATCACGATCTCGAAGACGTCGCTCGTGACCTCGAGGGCCTCGGAGATCGTCGACTTCTCCCCCTCGTTGAGGGCCTCGTAGTCGTAGATCTCGTCCAGCTCATCGAGGCTGTCGAAGATCTGCTTGGGAAAGAGCTCCTCCCCGAACTCGTCCAGCATGGGCTCCGGCTCGACGTCCTCGACGCCCTCCTCGCCCTCCTCATCCTCGAGTGGATCCTCGGCCTCGTTCCTGTAGTCGCGGATCCCCTCCCAGAGCGAGATCGGAAACTCACGGCCGGAGAAGAGCCCCGAGAGCACCGCGAACGGCGCGGTGTTGACGTTCACACCCCAGCCCCCGTTCCCAACGGGGAGGCCGCTCGCCTCCTCCTCATCACCAACCACCGGGGAGGTGTAGACCGTGAGGTAAGACGTGATGGCGTGGATACGCTCGTCGTCCTCACCGAAGAAGTCCTCGAACATGCCGTCCTCGAATCCCGGCAGCGACCGGAACTCACTGAACGTGAAGGGCACGGACTGCTGTTCGTTCTCGAGGTCCGTCGTGAGGAGCCGCGGCTGGGGGGCTTGATCCGATCCCAAACGCTCCACCATGTAGGCCTGCATGGCGAGCGCCATTTCCTCGGCGTCACCACCCGAGATGTCCTCGGAGGTGCCGCCGCGCGCGTAGTCGAGAATCCTCGCCACGCGCTGGGCGGCCTGCTCTGCCATCAACTCGTCCGGCTGGAGCAGGTTCAAGACGTTGTACTTGCTGTTCTCGTCGCGGATAAAGATGCGCAGCTGGATGTCACCGAAGCTCGTGGACTGCGGCGTGTACCAGCGGTCCATGCGAGAGTCGACGGTGTCCGGGTTCCTCGGCGCCTCGCCAGGCTCAGAGGCGGCCCCAGGATCCCCTGCCCCTGCGGCGGGGTCCTCCCCTTCGGAGGCCTGCGCCGCGCGCGCGTCCTCGGCGAGGTCCTCGTAGGTCTGGAGGAGGACCGACTCGATCGCCAGGTCCATCTGGGCCCTGGTGATCTCGTTGTACGTGATCCGCTCGTCCGTGAGCGTCACCGTGTTGATCTGGTAGACGATCGCGATGATCACGATCAGCACCAGGAATGCCATCAGGAGCGCCGCGCCTCGGCACGCGTCCCGGGCCCCGGAGAGGCTCTTGCTGAAGATCTTCATCGCTCTTGCGGGGCGAAGCGCCGCGCGGGTGAGATCATACGCGTCGAGGGGTGTCTTCTTCCCGACACTTCGCCTCCGCGGTCCCCTGACCGCCACGATTCCCGAGCGAGCCAGCGGCCCGCTTCGAGTCTCCGCACGAGGCGGCCCAGCGGGCCCTCGGGCTCAGAACCGGCTGTTCAGGTCGGACCCCTCGAGGATCCGCGGGCGGATGAAGAACAGGACGTTCGTCTGCTCCTTGCTCGTCAGCTTGCTCCTGAAGAGGGCCCCGAGGATCGGGATGTCCCCCAAAAAGGGCACCTTGGTCTCCCGCTCAACGGTCCGCTCGGAGATGAGCCCGCCGAGAATCACAGCCTGACCGGGTTTCAGCCGCACCACCGTCCGGGCGTTTCGGCGAGAGATCTCCGGGACCGCGATCACCGAGTCGCCCACGGTGAAGCTCACGGCGGTCCCTGTGGACTGTGAGGCCTCGATATCGATGTTGAGGATGACCGTATCCCGGCCGATCACCCGCGGCACCACGTACATCTGGACGCCGACGTCCTGGAACTGCAGCGACGTGGTCGGGATGCCTGACGCGCTGATCGCGGTGACGTTGTAGAAGGGGATCTTCTTGACGTTGACGATGTCAGCGCGGCCCCCCTCTCGAACCGCCACCTTCGGTCGAGAAATGATGGAGACATTCTCGAACGACGCGACGGCCTCGAGCACTGCGTTGAACGTCACGCCGTCGAAGACCGCTCCCAGCTGAAAGAGCGCCTTGCTGGCGTCGGCGCTGTTCGCGAAGGAGAAGTCGATCTGGTTGACGAAGGTCCCGGGGTTCGGGAACCCGAAGATCGGCGTGGCGGAGTTGACCGGCGTGACGCCCAGATCCAGCGACTCCCGGGTGGTCACTTCGACGATCTTGGCCTCGATCTCGATTTGCCGGACGTCGGCCGCGAACAGGTCAATGAAGTGCTCGACCTCCGAGAGCTGATCTGCAGCGGCCGTCACGAACAGCACGTCGCTGAGCGCGATGGACTGCGGTGCGCGAAGCCCTGACGCGCGCGGGTCCGAGTAGGCCTCCACGGAGAAGCCCTCCCTGAGGTCGAACAGCACCGAGCTCTCGGGCTGTGGGCCCATCCCATCGGGAATCGCGCCATCCTTGACCGCGGCGAATATCGAGAAGGGGCCGTAGCTCTGGATGAGGCTGAAGATCTTCGAGCCCGTACCGCTCGGGAAGGTGTACGGCTTCATGATCAGCCGCTCGGAATCCCCCTCACGAAGCTCGTACCAGATGATGTTCTGACCGAACTCCAGGTAGGGATTGAGCGGCGGATCGGACAGCACCTCCTCCTCAACCAGCCCGCTCAAGAACTCAAGCTCGTCTCCCTCTGCAGCCGCAGAGGCCGCAGGCTCCCCGACGGACGCCAAGTCGCCCGAGCGATCGGCGGGTTCAACGGCCGAGCTGACGTCCGAGGGAGGCAGCCCCACCGCGCCTGGGGCCCCAGGCCTTGCACCCTGCGCGGGCGACGAGGATCCAAGATTCGAAGAGCGGGGGTCATCGGCGTAGGCGGCCTCCGGGCCGTCGAAGGCGGCCTCTTCATCGAAGGCTTCGACGCCCGCAGGAGCACCCTGACCGCGGGTCAGAAGGTCCTCGAACATGGATTGCGCCTTGCGGTCGCGCTCCAGAGAGTCGCCGCCTCCGCCGAGGCACGACGAGACCAGCGCGAGGGGCACCAGGAGGAGCGGTCCGAGCACGGCTCCAGCCAGGGTAGATGCGCCGGCGCGGGGCAGCGAGAACGCCCAAGAAAGACGCTCCTCTACCGTCGGAGCGACTGATGTACGACCGCGACCGTCGGGGTGCTCTGGGCTTTCCCCGGGGCGAATCATGCGCGACCTTGCCCCGTCAAAGGAGGCGCTTCACGGCGTCCGTCACGTCGGCGACCGCCTTCTTGTCCCGGCGCCGGATCGTCTTCCAGACGCTGCAATAGCCGCCTGACTGACGAACGGATTCGCACGCGCTGAGGACCCTTGAGCGCGCCTTGGCGGTCAGCGTGATCCCCTCAGCGGACGTGGGATCGATCTTGTCCTTTGCGATCTTCTTGACCTCCGGAGTGGCGGAGAGAAGCGCGCCATAGTTCACCAGTGCAGGGTTGGTGAGTTGCGCGGGCCTGTCGAGGCCACAGATGTTGTCCGCCTTGTTCACGTGATACGGGGTACCACGTCCGTCGTCTCGACCCCCAATGGCCATCTCTTCGATGACCACCATCTCGGCACCGCTCTCGGAACGACTGGAGAGAGGCTCGGCGCTCGCGGGGATTCCAGCGAGGATCACGATGAGGAATGAGAGGAACTTCAAGGGAAGGAACAACCGTGTACTGGGGCCGCCTGGCAGCGGGCGAGCATTCTAAGCCATCCCAGCAGGGACGGCGCGCGAACCCGAGATGAAGGATCCGTCATGTGCCTCTTCGGTCGCACGGAGGGTAGGTTGCCATAAACCCGCAGATTCCAAGCAGCCTGAAGGTAAGGCCTACTCAAAGGCTCGCGGGCCCGCCTGAAACGCCCGGCCAATCGAGCCCGCCAGCAACCACTACCCGGCAGCCCCCCCACCAACAGGAAGCGCCCCCACCTCCGCTTGCGGGAGACAGGGGCGCGATTCGAGGGCCAGATCAGCCTCGCAGGTCACGTGGACCGGGCCTCACCCGTCCGGCGACCAAGGCTCGTTGGAGCCTTGGGCCGCCCGGGAGAGTTCCACGGCGATCACCGGCTCGGAGCGCGACGGCGGCGACGGCGGCCTCCGCCGCCACGCTCGCCGTCCTCGCGATCACCGCGGCGCGGGCGGTCCTCGCTCGCACCCTCGCCGTCGCCGTCGCTGCCCTCTTCCTTGGGCTGCGTGAGGGCCTTGTGGGACACCTTGATCTTCCCGCGGTCATCAACGTTGATGATCACGACCTCGATCTCGTCGCCGACGTTGACCACATCGGAGACCTGCTCGATGAAGCCTTCGCCGAGCTCGGAGATGTGGCAGAGCGCCTCGACACCGGGGAGGATCTCGATGAACGCCCCGAAGTCGCGCACGCTCTTGACCGTGCCCTTGTACTTCGAGCCGATCTCCGGGGTCTCCATGGTCGCCGAGATGGCGTCGCGGCAGGCCAGGGTCTTGTCAGCGTCGGTGCCGTAGATCTGCACGTGACCCTCATCGTCGACGATGGAGATCCTGACGCCGTAGTCGGCCTGCAGCTGACGGATGTTCTTACCGCCGGGGCCGATCAGGAAGCCGATGCGATCGCTCGGGATCTTGATGGTCTCCATGCGCGGCGCGAAGCGGCTGACCTCGGAGGACGGGGCCGGGACGGCCTCGAGCATCTTGCGGAGGATGTGGATCCGGCCCTTCTTGGCCTGCTCCAGCGCAGCCTCCAGCAGATCTCGGGAGACGCCCTTGATCTTGATGTCCATCTGCAGAGCGGTGATCCCGACGCCGGAACCAGCCACCTTGAAGTCCATGTCGCCGCTGTGGTCCTCGGAGCCGAGGATGTCAGACAGGATCGCGTTCTTGTCGCCTTCCTGGACGAGGCCCATGGCGATACCCGCGACCGGCTGGGTCAGCGGGACGCCGGCGAGCATCATCGAGAGGCAGCCGCCGCAGACGCTGGCCATCGACGACGAGCCGTTCGACTCGGTGATGTCCGAGACGACGCGGATCGTGTACGGGAACGACTCTTTCTCCGGGAGCACCGGGTTCAGCGACCGCTCCGCGAGCATGCCGTGGCCGATCTCGCGACGGCCCGGGCCCATGATCCGGCGGGTCTCACCCACCGAGTACGCGGGGAAGTTGTAGTGCAGGTAGAAGTGCTTTTTGAACTCCTCCTCCACGCCGTCGATGATCTGCTCGTCGTCCGGCGTGCCGAGGGTGGCACTCACCAGCGCCTGGGTCTCGCCACGAGTGAAGAGCACGGAACCGTGCTGGCGCTCGTTGAAGTTCGGAACGACCGTGATCTGGCGGATCTCGTCCCAGCTACGACCGTCAACGCGGCGACCGGAGATGATCGCTGAACGCTCGCAGTGCTTCTTGAGATCGCCGAAGAACTCCTTGGCGGTCTTGGTGTAGCCCTTGATGTCGTCGCCGTCATAACCAGACGTGACGGCCGCCACGGCCTTCTTCTTCACGTCGTTCATCGCGGCGCCACGCTCGTGCTTGCCGTCGGTCTTCATGGCCGCGGCGAGGTCACCCTCGTAGTCGAAGACGCGGGCCTTGAGGTCCTCGTCCACGCTCGGAGCGGTGAACTCCATGGCCGGCTTCGCGCAGCGATCCACGAGCTCATTGGCGAGGTCGATGATCTCCAGCACGACGCGCTCGGCCTCGGCCAGGGCGTCGATCATCTCGGCCTCGGTCAGCTCCTTGGCGGAGGACTCCACCATGCAGAGACCGTTCTCGTGGCCAGAGACGACGAGGTCGAGGCGGCTGTTCTCGCGACGATCAGAGTCGGAGGGGAAGGCGACGAGCTTGCCGTCGACGTGGGCGATCCGGACGGCCCCGAGGGTCGTCTCGAAGGGCATCCCCGCGATGCGGATGGCCGTGAACGCGGCGATCATGGCGACGACGTCCGGGTTGTTCTCCCCGTCGTACTGCATGACGCTCGTCATGACCTGGACCTCGGCCTTGAAGCCGTCGGCGAACATGGGCCGGATCGAGCGGTCGATCAGGCGCATGGTGAGGATTTCCTTGGTGGTCGGGCGCCCTTCGCGCTTGAAGAAGCCGCCGGGGATCTTGCCCGCCGCCTCGGTCTTCTCGCGGTAGTCGCAGACCAGGGGGAAGAAGTCGATGTCGTCCCGGGCGTTGCCGGCCGTCGCGGCTGCGAAGCAGCGGGTGTCGCCAAGGGTGGCGATCACTGCGCCGCCGGCCTGACGGGCCACTTGGCCAGTCTCCAGCGTCAGCTTCCGGCCGGCGATCGTTGCTTCGACTCGTGTCGGTTTCGTGCTCATGATGTTGGTGAGGCTCATCTCGCCTCGATGTCTTTCTTTCTAATAACAGTGGGTTGTACGAATCGATCCGGAGCGCTGCCCAGGGGCTGCGACCGGATCTTCAGGCCGTCTGAGGACCGCGCCCACGGCGCGGCTCGTTCGGCGTCGGCGGCGTCGGCTGCCGATCACGCGTCCAGGCACCGGCGCCCACGCCCTCTTGGTGTCGAACGCCTCCCCCGGCCCAGGAATGCTGGGCGCTGAGAGGGCTGGCGTTGAACCGAGGATGAGGACGGCCGGGCAGAGGATCAGCGGCGCAGGCCGAGGCGGCCGATGAGCTGCGCGTAGCTCTCAGGAGAGCGGTCGCGCAGGTAGCGCAGCAGCTTGGTGCGGCGGCCGACCTTCATCAGCAGGCCGCGGCGCGAGGTGAAGTCCTTGCGGTGCACCTTCAGGTGCTCGGTGAGGCAGCGAATGTCCTCGGTGAGGAGCGCGACCTGAACCTCAGGGGAGCCGGTATCACCGTCCGCCTTCGCGAACTCCTTGATGATCTCGGCCTTTCGATCGGTGGCAATAGCCATGGGATTAGAGCTGGTAGCTGTGCTCTCTGATCCCGACAGCGAGGCGGCGCATGGGATCAGTGGAGCGAACTTGCCCCGTCCGGAGAATCACCCCCGATCGGGAGGCGATGACTGCGGTGGCGGGGTGCGAGAATGAGATCGCGCGCCTCTGAGGGCGATTACCATAGCGGTCGACGCCACCAGGAGGGCCCCACGGGCACCATTTCCGATGGAAGCTCGGGCCGATCCGCCGACCCAAGGCGCTCGCGCCGCGCGCCGGCGACGGCCCACCGACCGCATTCCCCTGGGGGTCGGGCATGGGAAGCCCCCTGAGGGCGCCTGGGTGCCCCTCCCGAAGCCCCCCGCGCGATGAATCCTGAGGGCGGGCCCCACCGGAGCCCCGACGCAGGGGTGTGCCCGGGCGGTAGCCGCGGACCAGAGCCCCCTCAAGCGGGTCCTGGGCCCGGGCCGGAGACCGCCCAGCGCTGCTCGACGGGCCTAGTTCGCCGTGCGCTCTTCCTCGAACTCGAGCTCGAGCGTCCTCCCGGGGAGGGTCGAGATCAGCGTCCGGAGGATGTCGTCGCAGGCCCGACGAAGGTCACGATTGGTGCTGCTGGCCGTCCCGCCTTCGAGCGAGAAGCGGAACTGACGATCCAATCGAGCTTCCCAGAGGACGGGACCCGTGGGGTCGCGGGGATCGATCAGCCGTGCTGTGAGAGCCGCGTCAATCGATCGGAGCGCCGCCCAGTCCGGCATGTCCCAGCGCTCCACGGTGACCTCGAGGAGCGCGTCCTCGCCCAGGGCTCCTGGAGCGTAGCTCGCCTCCTGGACGCCACCACCTTGGGACCCCTGGGGGGTCGCCATGGCGATCTTCTCGTCCACGACGTCCATGCCGAGGGGTGAGTACTTGCGACGTACCAACGCCCTCGCCGAGGAGGCGCGGATCATGGCAAGGGGAGCCTCGACCACGCCCGGGGCGACCTCCACGGGGAGCACCGCGACGTCCACCGGATTGACCGTGGCGAGGTCTCCGATCGAGGTGGTCTCCACTCCCGAGCCCTTGAGGGTCGGCGTGGTCTGGCAAGCGGCCCCGCCCCCGACGAGGACCGCAACAACGGTGAGGGTTCGAATCGCGCTCTGCATTGCTGGATGCTACGTGAACTGACCGCGTGATTTCGAGCCTACTGTGCCCGTTCCCGTGACTCGTTGAGCCCGTGGCGGGTAGCCCAACGGCGCCGCGGCCCCCTCCAGGCCCCACAGAGGCGTCCCTCGACCGCTTCGCGGGGCCCCTTCCAAAGCCCTCACCCACCCCTCGGCCGTCTCCGGGGTGGCTCGCCAGCCCGCTGGATGGCCGGGAGCGCCACCGCTCGCTCGAGGGGGCGAGGAAGGGCGGGGCCAGCCTGGGGGGCCAGCCTGGGGATCCAGCCTGGGGGGCCAACCAACCGGAACACTCAGCCGGAACACTGCGCCCGGACACCCGACCAGGCCCGACCGGAGCGGCACGCCGGGCAGGGAGGGTCAATCGAGGGTGAAGGTCACGGCGGCCGCGAACCCGGACCGCTCATGCTCCCGCTCGATGTCACTCCAGAGGAATTCGTTCCGATCAAAGTCCCAGCCCCAGAGGGTGACCTCCGCGGAGAGGATCCCCGGCTCGAGGCCGGCCCCCCCTTGGGCTGCGATGTCGGGAGCCGAGAGGAGCAGGTCCCCGCTCGCGTCCGGCGAGTCGAGCGTCCAGAGTCGCCACTTACGCCCGGTGCTGGAGGTGAGCCGGACCTCGGCGATGCCGTCCCCGCCCGCGCTGTCGGGCAAGGTGTCCTCGATGATGAGGTTGAACGCGGCGGGGCCGGCGTTGCCGCCGGGGCTCGGAGAGAGCAGCCGCGGCACGTCGATGGGCAGCAGCTGGCTCCCGCTGGTGGAGAGCCTCGGTCGCGCGGACACCTCGTTCCCGGCCACGTCGGTCACCGCGGCGCGCAGGAGCAGATCCCCGTCGATGGCTCCGCGAGCCACCAGCTCGCCCCCTGTGTTCGCGAGGCCCGTGGCCGCTCCGAGTGCCGTCCAGGTCGTCCCTCCCCCGCCGAGCGGGTATGGGTTGGCACGCCCGACGACCAGCGGGCCGCCAAGCCCCGTGGCGACGGCCTCGGCCGTGACGCTCGGAGGGTCGGCGGCCGCGCCGAGGTTGACGAGGCCCGAGATGTCCAGCACGTGGGGTGGCAGCGCGAAGGGCTGAAGCCCCGGCGCAGAGAAGGCCAGCTGATCTCCCGCTGCGATGTCCACGTCGAGTGCTGTGTCCCCGGCCACGACCGGCACGAGCGGGGCGGTCAGTCCGTAGCCCCGGAGGTAGGTGATCGGGTTGAAGGAGAACTGCGGGAGGTCGTCCTGAGTCGCCAGGAAAGAGATTGCTCCCAGCACCGAGCCCTCGATGAGGACCGGTCCGTAGTTGCACTCGAAGAGCGTCGCGTTGGAGTTCGGGGAGCAGAGCGAGACGTCGCTCAGCCGGAGCAGGCGCGGCGCGCGCGTGTCTGCCACCTTGGTGGTCGCCCCCGAGAAGTTGCCGGTCGGGAAGACGCTGGTCACCTGTCCCTGCACCGCGGCTGCCGGCTCGCTCGAGACGTCGAGGAGCACCTCGAGGGAGGTGCGCGGGATCCCGTGGAAGGTGAACAGGTCGTAGCCCGGGGCGTCGACGGTGATGACCGTGTTTCCAGCCGGCGCTCCGTTCACGACGGCGAGCCCGATGATGCTGGTCGTATCCGAGTCCACGAAGGTCACGGCTCCGCCGCTCTCTGCGTGACTGTAGACGGTGATGTCGTTCACGCCCCGCAGTGAACGGCGGTCGTAGACGCGCACCTGAACGCTGCCTCCCGTGGGGTCCGTGCCCGGTCCGACGACGCCTCGTTGGACGAACATCCCCGAGGCGGCGACGGTCGTCGAGTTACCCGCGCGATCGAAGATCGAGAGGTCGTAGTTCACGCCTCCGCTACTGGGGTTCAACGCGCCGAGGGGGACCGCCGCGGCCACGAACAGCGCCTCGCCGGAGGTGTCCACGGGCCCGGAGAAGGCGCTCTCGGGGGGATCGGCGAGGCTGCCACCGTTGGTCCCGCTGCCACCAGCGTCCACGAAGGCGAAGGCGACAGGCTCGCTCGCACGGCCCACGATCGCAAGGTCCCGCAGGTCCCCGAGGAAGGTCGAGACGTCCGCGCCCGCGGCGCCGAGGCCCAGGAGGATGGGCGCCACCGTGTCGAAGTAGGCCCGCTCCGCGGCGTCGGTGCCAGGGTCCCCGTCGAAGAGCCGCGCCCCGGTCGGTGACCCGAAGCGGCGGAGCTGCACCGCGCACTCGAAGTCACCGTCCGCGAACTCGGCGTCGCCAAGGCCATCGATCATGCCCAGCTGGCTCGCGGTCAAGGTCAGGGCGGACGTGCCCTCCGGAAAGTCCAGCGAGACCACGGTCGCCTTGAGCAGCTCCCCGTTGTCGGGGCTCGTCCCGAAGAGGAAGGCCTCCGCGGTCACGCCGCTCGGCGCGGGTTGGCTGAGAGAGACCTCGACGATCGGCGCGCCACCGAAGACGTCGGCGGCGCTGAAGGTATCCGGGCTCCCCGCACCGGCCACCTTCTGCACGTCGGCAGCGAGGCTAAGACCGAGCGTCTGGAACTCGGTCTCGGACTCCGGGAGCGGATCTCCCTCCTCGGAGTTCAGCTCATCCGCCCCCTGGGCCAGCTTGACCTGGACGCGGACATCCGCGCCCAGCGGCACCACCCGGCCGTCGGCGTCGCGCGAGATCCACTGCCAGACCTGGGTCACTCCGAAGCCGAGGCCCGAGGCTCCGAGAGGGAGCGCCTCTGGCGCCGGGTCAAAGGCCGGCGGGATCCCGTCGATCAGCACGTCGAACGTGTCGGCGTTGAAGGTCGACGTCTCCATCCGCCGGTCAAAACCGATCACGATCTCGCTGGCGTCTCCCTGAAGCGTCGAAAGGTCCGGCGGAAAGGAGTACAGCAGGCGCGGCTCCGGGATGAGCGCCGCGTCCACGACCGCGAAGTCAAGCAGCACCTGGTTCGCGTTCACGACCAGCCGCTCACCGTTCAGGTCAGTGATCTTGGCCTCAGCGGTATAGAGGAGCTGGTACTGACGATCCGGCAGGTACCCGGCGGCGGGGGTCAGCGCCACCACGCGCCCGTTGCCGACCAGGCCCGCGGGTGCGAGCGGGATCTCTTGCTGGAAGACCACATCGAGGACCCGGAAAGCCTCGCTCAGGCCGTCCGGACTGAGGCTCTCGGAGAACTCGAGGAACAACGGGCTCCGGGGGTGGAGGTCCTGGATCTGGGGAGCCGCCGCCACGAGGGTCGGCGCGCCCGCAGACATGAACGCGCCGTCCGCGGGGAAGGTCGCTCCGTTGTTCCCGAGGCCGCCGGGACCATTCCCGCCGTTCGAACCGGTGCACCCATCGACGAACACGCAGGTGGGATTGTCACAGCTCGAGACAAGGCCGAGGCCGAGGGCAGCGAGGAGGAGGGCTCCGGAGAGCGGTCGGCGATCGAACATCGAGGTCGAGGGGCGGGGTGAAGGGGCCGGGGGGGACCGCGGGTTAGGCTCCGGGCGACCGTGGAGGGACGCTCGAGCCCCGAAGTTCTTCCCGGGCATTGCGGACCTTGAACCGACGGGGGGCAGGGGCCCTTGCCGCTGGTCGCTCCTAGTCTATAGGGGGCAGGGCCGCCGGTCCCAGGTGACTCTGGGCTCTCGCGGGGCTACAAAACACCGACGGGGAGCCACTCCCCAGGGCCAGGCCCCCTCGGAGCCTCGCCCCAACCGGGCGAGAGGCCCGCCGCGCGCCCCCCCGCCTGGGGGCACCGGCCGGCCTCCCCGCTCCCTCCCAGCGCCCACTCTCCACTGCTCCCCCGCGCCGCGTCGCCCCTCCGGTCCCCATGACCTCCCCCAACACGCCCTCCCTCTCCGCTGCGGCGCTCATCGCCATGGGCGCCGCCGTAGCCCTCGACGTCAGCGCCGCCGCCCCCCCTCACACGGCAAACCTCGCCGCCGGCCAGGACGTGCAGGAAGCCCAGGACCCCAGGCTGGAGGAGGCCGTGGAGGCGCTTCGCCGCGGAGACATGCCCGCCGCCCGCCGCCTCGTCAACGAGCTGTTCGTGGACGAGCGCGAGCGGACCGCGCGGCAGCGACTGGAGGCGGGTGAGGGCCTCGCCGCGCTGGACGCCATCGACGAGGCCCTCGAGCTCGACCTCGTCAGCCGGGAGCGCAAGGCCGCCATGCTCATGCTCCGCGGCCGCGCCGCCTTCGCCGCGGCGAGCGCCTCGTCCCGCTACGCCTCGCTCTTCGAGGAGGCCCTCGAGACCTTCGAGCTCGCCGCCGAGCAGGGAGCAGGCGTCACCGCGGCCCTCCGCGCCAGCCGCGCCGCTCGGATGCTCGGCCAGAACCAGCAGGCCCTCGACGACGCGCGGGCGGCGGTCAACTGGATCGACGCGGTCCCCGGACGCTCCACCGGGCTGGACGTGGACCAGCCCTTCGCTCGCACCTGGGGCGAGGCGGCCTTCAGCCGCTACGTGGAGCACCGGCAGGCCACGGACGGGGCGCCCGGCTCGCTGCGCCTGCGGACCAGCTTGTTCAACGAGACCCGCAGGGCCATCGAGCGCTCCATCGGCGAGTCCCCCACCGCCCCCTGGGGCTACGAGCAGCTCTCGAACCTCTTCCTCTGGGAGGAGCGCGGACCCGAGGCCCTGCAGACCATGCGGACGGCGCTCGCCATCCTGCCGGATAACGAGGGCATCCACACGGCCTTCGTGCGCCAGCTCGGGGACCTGACCCAGGCCCAGGCCGAGGCCGCTGGCGCGGACGCCGAGGCGGCGCTCCAGGCCCGCTTCGAGGCGATCCTGGGGGCTTACGCCACGTTCAGAGAGCGCCACCCTGAGAACGCGCTGGGCTTCTGGTACAGCGCGTTCGAGACCTTCTATCTGGCGCTCAACCAATTCGAAACCTCGGCGGACGAGAGAGGCGCTGGCGCCGCAGGGTTCCGGGATGCAGAGCGCCTGTTCGAGGCCTGTCGAGACCGCGAGCCCGGCTTCACGGACGCCTGCATCAACTACGAGATCCTCAGCCGAACGGCGCTCGGCTGGTGCCTCTACCGGTTGGAGGAGGAGAAGGACGCCGAGGCGTTGTTCTTCTCCGCCGAAGACCTCCGCCCCCTGGGCTCAGAGGCCTCTCGCCGCGGGCAGGCAGCCGGCCTGGACCTGTTCCTCTCAGGCGCGGACGGCTCGAAGCGTCTGCCCTCGGCGCTCGCTGGTCTCGACTTCCTCGTTCGGAGGGCGACGTCGGACCCCACCAGCCTCGAGGGGCTCGAGCGCGGGGCGCGCCTCGCCGACCGCATGTTCTCCGCCCGACCGGAGAACCCCAACCTCGCGAACAACGTGGGCTTCGTGAACCGCGACGCCGCGGTGCTCCGCGAGATGGACGCGACCGCGCGCTTCGCCCGAGCGGAGTCCGACGAGGACCGCGCGGCAGCAGCCCACAGTCGGGCCCGTGCCCAGGAACTCATCGAGCGCAGCTGGGCCGCCTACTGCATCGCCGCAGCGATGACGCCCGATGATGTTCGGGTCGTGAATGACACCGGCCTCATCATGACCTACTACCTGCGGACCGACGCCGAGGCCGCGGAGCGCTACCTCCTCGATGCCGTGGCTGACGGCACGGTTCAGATCCAGGCGGAGATGGGCGAGCGTGAGCGCTTCGATCTCAATGAGGCCTGGGGGGACGCCCACCAGAACATGGGCATCCTCGAGATGACCCTTCGGAGCCACCCCCAACCAGCCCGCGAGTGGTTCCTGAAGGCCCTGGAGATCGGCCCCCCCTCCAGGGATTGGCTGCGGATCGAGGTCCTCCCGAAGCTTGATGAGTGGATCGAGACTGGCGTCCGCCCGACCTCCCTCGACGAAATCGAGGCCAGAACCATCTGGGCCCACAGACCCTGAGGGTATTTTGGGCCGTCCAGGCCACCCTTCCGCGGGCGCCCCACCGCGCCCCGCCCCCGTCTTCGTCCCCCCCCAAGCCTCCGGCGACATGCTGCTTCAACTCACCCTCCTGGCCACCTGCGCCCCGCTAGAGACGGCCCCCCAGCCCCCGCTCGCGCTGGCTCCCGCCATCGCCGTCGACGACGTCGCGGATCTCATCCGGCGCGGGAAGGCCGAGCTCATCGCAGGCAACGTCGACGCCGCCCTGGCCACCTTCCGCGAGGCCAACGACAAGAACGGCGGCGAGGTCGACACCGAGGTCTGGGTCCTGCGCGCACGGATCGCGAAGGGCGAGCTCGACACGGCGTTCGACCGGGTCATCGAGCTTGAGTCCGAAGGGCGCGGCGGAGTCGATGTCCAATACCTCATCGGTATCGCCCGCTACGAGTTCGGGCGGCGGCTCGAGCTCCAGGGCAGCCCCCAGGCAGGTGGCGCCTACCAGGAGGCCGCCGCGTACCTCAAGGAGGTCATGGCCAAGGGCGGCGCCCCCTACCCCGACGCGTGGCTCCCCCTCGCCGCCTCCTCCAGGTGGATGGGCGACATGGAGACGGCCTCCTCCTCCATCGACCGAGCCCTCGAGGTCTCCCGCGATGGAGCGACCCTCAACCTTGCCGCGAAGATCCGCATCGCGCGCGGGGCCGCGCTGATGGGCGACGAGACCACGCGCGCCGCAGGTGCCCGCGCGATCGAGCAGGGCATCCGCGACGCACAGGAGGCCGCGAAGGCGCTCGGCGACAAGAAGGTCATGGCCCAGCAGCAGGCTGACGTCCACCTCCAGTTGGGCGTGGGGCTGCTCTTCCTGGAGAAGAAGGACGAAGCGGCCGCTGCGTACTCGACGGCCATGGGCTGGGACCCCACCCAGGTTGACTTCGGCCAGCTCTTCGGGAGCCTCGCCGACAAGGACGGCACCGTGGCCCCCTTCGTGGACGCCCTCAGCGCCGGCGCCGCGGCCTTCGAGAAGCGCTGGGGCAAGAACCTCAGCTCGGACGCCGGCCTCCTCTGGTGGCTCGGGTACGGACAGTACTCCCTCGGTCGCTACGAACCGGCCATCGCCTCCTTCGAGGCCGCGGTCGCCAAGTTCCCCGCGTACTCCAACGCCCACTGGTACATCGGCCTGTCGCAGTACTTCCGCGGGAAGGAGCACGACCTCGAGTCCGGGCGCGCCTTCCGGCGCTACGCGGACGCCGACGCGGGGAGCTTCGCCCAGATGGTGAACTCGAGCGCCCAGAACAAGGCCTACCCCGGCCGGCTCCTCTTCCGCCTGTGGGACTCGAAGAAGTTCGTGGCCGCGGCCGACCTCGCCGAGGTGCGGCTCATCGCCGACCGGTCTGACCCGCTGCTCTGGAACGACGTCGGCCTCATGAGCCGCGATGCCGGTGACTTCGTCCGGCAGTCAAAGGCCGAGGACCCCGAGCGCTCGCCGAACGAGTACTACGAGCGAGCCTGGGAGGCCTACCAGAAGGCCCTCGAGCTCGACCGCAAGCCGCAGTACCTCAACGACGGCGCGGTGATCCTCCACTACGGCCTCCAGCGCAATCCCGAGCTCGCCATCGCCATGTACGACGAGGCCGAGAAGCTCGCCTTGGAGATGCAGGCCAAGGGGGAGTTCGCCGACGGCGAAGAGGAGATCGTCAAGATCGCCCTCCGCGACGCGCGCGACAACCGCAAGCGCCTGAAGGGTGCGCTCGAGCGCCAGAAGGAGAAGAAGAAGAAGGGCGGAGAGGACGGCGGCGACGGCCGCCCCTGAGAGGGCTCCCGATGCTCCCGATCCGTTACGTCGCCGGCCCGTCCAAGGTCGGCGACCAGCCCGTGATCATGGTCGACGGCTCGTTCGGAGCCGCGCCGGCACACGGATTACACCTGGCCCACTGGCCGGGTAACCGAACGCCCAAGGAGCTACGCCGTGACCTCTCCACGGAGATCGCCTTCGCGTTCCTCGACCTCGAGGAGGGACGCCGCAGCGAGCTCTCAAGGGGCTGCGAGGCCCTGGCACTGAACCACTACGACACGGACGGGATCTGCGCCCTCCTGGTGCTGAGCCGCCCTGACGTGGCCCGCCCTCATCGCGCCCTGCTCCACGAGATCGCCGCCTGCGGAGACCTCTTCGAGGTGCGCTCTGACCGGGCCTTCGCCGTGGACATGGCCCTGCAGGATCTGGGCCGCCGCTGGACCGGAGACCGTGAGCGCCTGATCGAGGCCGCCCTTGACCTGCTAGCCGCCATGCTCGCAGACGGCGAGGCGGAGGCTCAACGCTGGCAGGAGCCCCTCGACCAGCTCCGAGGGGACCGCGCGGCGCTGGAGGACGCGCTCTTCGATGACCTTGTCTACATGGACCTCGGCGTCTGGAGCGCCACTCTCACGGCTCCCCAATCCCCCCCCTTCGACCCCGGCCGTCACGCCTTCCTGGGCTCTGGCCGGCACGACCGCGCCCTGCTCCTCGGCGCCGGAGTCGCCGGCACGTCTGCACGCTTCGTCCTCGGGACCCGCTCCTTCTTCGACATCGTCAGCCGTCCCGCGTCTGCCCGACCCGACCTCGCCGCCCTCGCCTCGCTGCTCAATGGCCTCGAAGGCGAGCGCGCGGACGGTCACCGCTGGCGTCATCAGCCCCAGAAGGGAGCCACGCCCGAGCTGTGGTTCGGGACCGAGCACCTCCCCCTCTACGCAGAGCACGCGGGCCAGGCCCTGGGCTGGAGCCAGCTCGAACCCCTTGAGATCAAGCGGCACGTCCTCGACGCCGTGCGCGACGCGTGGGTGTTGCCCGACGATGACGACGAGGCCGACGGCGACGAGGATATCTTCGACGTATGACGCTCCTCGTCGACACCGCTCCGGGAGCCGACGGCCTGGTGGTTCAGCGCTGCGGGCTCTGGGGCTACAACTCCATCGGCGTGGTCTCGGGCGACGAGGCGTGCGCCGTGGACCCCGGCATCACCCCCGAGGAGGTCCTCGCGTTCCGCAGCGCGCTGGAGTCCGGCGGGCGCCGCGTGACCAAGGTCGTGCTCACCCACAGCCACCACGACCACATTCGAGGCTGGCAGGCCTTCGAGGGCGCGGAGGTGATCGCGCCCAGCGCCGTCGCGAACAAGGAGGCCGGCCCCCGGGAGCGCATCCTCGCGGGTAAGGCCAAGGTGGATGAGCGGCTCGGCGTGGAGGACGCGGGCTTCCGGTACCCCGCCGTGGACCGCGCCTTCGATGACCACCTGACCGTGCGGGTCGGCGCCCTCGACCTCGAGCTCGAGTTCCTCCCCGGCCACTCCAATTGCACGAGCGTCGTCCACGTCCCCGCGCTCAAGGCGCTGCTGACCGCGGACTACCTCGTGTCCCCTGGGCTCCCCTACTGCCGCTGGGAGGCCGCCTCCTTCGAGGCCGCCCATCGACGGCTACGCGAGCTGGTCCGGTCCGCGGGAATCGAGCGCGTGGTCCCCGCACATAACGACCTGATCGACGGTCCCGCGGCGGCCCTGGCGGCGATCGAGGAGGAGCTTGAGTACTTCACCGCGCTACGCGCCGACCTGGCGCGCCGTCTGGCCAGCGGCGACTCGCACGAGCACGCCATGCGCGGCGCCGCAAAGTTCATGGGCGAGCGCCGCGGCGTGGACCTGGGGGCACGCGCCCGCCAGGATCGCGACAATGCCCGCCGCGTCCTCGCGGAACTCGACGAGGATCAGTCGAAGTAGCCGTCCATTGACTTCTTGATGCGAGGCGTGCGGCTCTCGCTGGAAGGACGCGTCGTCTCGAGCGGCCGGACCCCGGCCTCCGCCATCTTCACGAAGGCTTCGCGCTTCGAGTCGTTCTTTCCGGCCAGCCGCCCGAACCACTTGCGGCGGAGCTCGCTGCGCTCCTGGTCTCCCATGGCTCCGACGAGCCCCGGCTCGGCGTCGAAGCAGCGCTGGATCACAAGCGCGGCCGCCACTGACAGGTTGAAAGACTCGGTGAAGCCATGCATCGGCAGGTAGAGCTGCCGCGCCGTCGCGGCGCGGAGCTCGTCGCTGATCCCCGCCATCTCCCTCCCCATGATCAGGCCGACGCGATCGGGAAAGGGACGCAGCACCTCGGGCCCCTTGAGCTCGAGGGCGCCGTCGTCCAGATCCGTGGCCCAGAGCTCGAGTCCCTCCTCGCGGGCCGCCGCGACGCACTCGCTGATCTCGCCGAAGAACCGCCGGGTGAGCCACCGGTGGCTGCCCTTGGTGACCTTGCGCTGCGCACGGCCGCGCATGTGAGGGTGCTTGATGGTCCAGACGTGTTGGATCCCGAAGGACTCGGCGGTCCGCAGCACCGCCTGCACGTTCTCGTCGTTCCACGGACGCTCGAGGATGAGCACGAGCCGGGAGGTACGGCGCTGGAGAACAGCCTCGGCGCGCTGAAGCCGGTGCGGGGTCTCGTCTGGGAATTGCATCAGCTCGCGTCCGGAGCCCGCCGCGCGAACAGGAACATCCCCAGCGTAGCGACCAGGAGCAGCGCCGACATCACCATCACCCCTCTGGCCCCCAGGACGGGGTAGAGCGCCCCTCCGATCATGCCCCCCGTGGCCACCGCGAGCGTACGAGCGGAGAAGACCACGCCGAACGCGCCCCCGCGGCGGCCCACGCTGGCCTCACCGGCAGCCAACCCGAAGGCGAGCGGCCCGATCCCGGCCATGCCGATCCCCATGACGAAGCGGCCGATGAGCAGCAGGGAGAAGAAGGGCGCGGCGGCCTGAATAGAGATCGCCAGGACCGAGAGGATCGCGCAGTGGATCAGGGCCCGCCGGTGTCCGATCGAGTCGCCGTACCGGCCCCACATGGAGAGGCTGAGCAGGTTCGCGATCGCCATGACCGCGAAGGAAACGCTGGTGGCGAGGGCGACCGCGCGGTCGTGGAGTCCGAGCCCATCGGTCCCGGCCGCCGAGGTCAGGGCCTCCCAATACGTCCCCTCGAGGACGCGACCGGCGAAGAGCTCCTCGACGTAGATCTCGAGGGTCGGGTTCACCGCACCGAGGCCGAACTGGAGCGCAAACACCACGAGGACCGCCGAGCGCAACGCCCGGATCTTGAGCACGTCACCGATGTCGCCCGCCGTCGAGCGCAGGACCCCGCGCGCTCCCTTCCGAGCGTCGTCACGCTCCTCCCTGGCTTGCCGCTTCGAGGTGTCCTCGACCGCGCCCAGCCAGACGATGACCGCCCCCATGAAGGCCAGGGACCCGACCACGAAGAACACCGATTGGTAAGAGCCCAGGAGGGCGACGAGGAATCCACCGAGCAGGGGACCGAAGAGGCCACCGACCGCCAACGCGGTGGAGAGGTTTCCCGCGACGCGCCCCTGCCGGTCCTCCGGGGCGACGACGCTCACCAGCGTGATGCTCGGCGGAATAAAACCCGAGAACAGCCCCTGACCGAAGCGCATGGCGAGCAGCTGCGCCGGGGTGTTGACGAAGCCCATCCCCCCAACGAAGACGGCGATGGCGAGCATCGCACGGCACACCATCACCTTCCGCCCAAAGCGGTCTCCAATGGCCCCCCAGAGCGGCGCCGAGATCGTGGCCGAGAGCGGCGCAGCAGCGAAGCAGAGGCCCGCCCAGCGGCTGATGGAGGCCTCGCCCTCGACCCCCATCTCCTCGAGGAGGCTCGGGAAGAACGGCAGGAAGCTCATCATCCCGATCGAGGTGATCAGGTTGGCGGTCCACACCACCCAGTACGTTCGCTTCCAGTGACTCTCCATGGGGCGCGGGGCACCCAGGGCGGCCCGCGGGCGACGAGGGTGCCTGCGAACCCGCCCAGAAGCCACGGACAGACCCGAAACACCTCCCCGTCACTCGGATAATCTCAGGCGATCATGAGCTCACGCTTCACCCCGCCCACCGCCACCCCCAGGACACGCCGCCGCCGCGACTGGCGCGCCGGCCTGGCCACCCTCTTGCGGCCCCTGACGATTGGGGCCCTATTCGCGCTGAGCAGTGTCCAGCTCGCCGGCCCGTTGTCCGCGGGCCCCGCCACGGCGGAGACCCAGGCGCCTTCCGCCGGCCTCCTCGTGGTCGACGCGTCCGGCGCCCCTGTCCCCGGCATCCAGCTCACCCTCGTGGATCGGCTCCCGGGGACCTCCCTCACGGCCAGGCTCTCGGGCGGCGAACGCAGCGGCGATGACGGGTGGATCCGCTGGGCAGCAGACGACGCCCCGGAGGTTCTCGATGTCCGCTCCGCCGACCCCGACTGGGCCGTGGCCTACGTCCACGCAGAGCGCACCCTGGAGCCGGGAGAGGAAGACGTGGAGCGCCTCGCCACCATCGACTTCCGTCGTCCCGCCGTGTGCGTCCTGGAGCGGACCGGGACCGTGGAGGTCGAGGTCGTGGGCGCGCAGGCCGGCGACCGCTTCCACGCCACCTGGACGGACGCGCGCCCCGAGCCCGCCAGCCACCGCAAGGCCCAAGGATCGGTCACCTTCACCGGACCGCGGGGTCGCCTGCGTGCCGCCGCCGGGAGGGGGACGCTCTATGTCACCCGGGAGGGGGCGCTGGGCGCAGCCACGCTGCGCAACGGCTCGCCGCTCCTCGTGAGCGTCACCGCGGGCGAGGTGTCGACGGCGCGGGTCCGCCTCGAGGATGGGCCGGAGACGATGTTCCTGGCTCCCTTCGACACGATCCAGTTCCAGCGCCTGCAGGCGCTCGCGCCCGATGGAGAGCTGGTGGTGGCTGACGTCGACTTCGAATCGTCCCCGCTCCGGATGCCCTCCGTCATCCCGATCAGCGTGGGCGGCGACAGCGACGGTCGCCCCGGCGCCCGTCCACGCCTCCCCAAGCACCTGATGCGCGCGGTCGACGCCCCGACCTCCCTGTCCTCCCTCGGGCCCCAAGCGCCCGGTCGCCTGGCGCGGGGCGCGGAACAGAAGCCGCCCGCCGGGGCCCGCCCCGGCGTCGAGCGCGCTCCCGTGCTCGTGGTCTTCCCGGTGGACCTCGGCGGTCAACTCCGCTTCCCCGAGGTGGAGCAAGGGTGGATTCGGCTCGCCCAGCAGGGGACCCAGTTCCTCACCTCCCAACCCTTCTCCGTCGGCCCCGGCGCGGCTCCGCTCCGCAGCGAGCCAGGGGTCGCACAGCTCGACCGCGTCTACGCCGGCGACCCTCGATCCCCCGGGGCCCCCGAGGCGCCCTGCGAGCTCACGGTCGTCACGCCCGACGGGGAGCCGGCGGGCCACCGAGAGGTCCTCGTGGCGAGCACGCGGCTCCCGGCCTTCCGGGCTCTCACGGACCAGAAAGGTCGCCTCTCGATCCGCGGGGCCCTCGGCCCCACGGTCGAGGTGATGGCGCTCGAGAACCTGGCGGACCGGATCACCCTCTCTGCGGGTGCCGGCGCCGAGGCCCCCTCGACACTGGTGCTCAGCGGTGCGACAGGGAGCATCCAGGGGACATGGGAGGATCGTGGGTCCGCCGGCCGGGTCCTCATGCTCGCGCCAATAGGCGAGGAGCTCAACGCGCGCGGCGCCGCTGGCACCCGCTCGACGCCGCTCTGCGTGACCGACGCCCGCGGCCGGTTCCACTTTGGCCCCACGCCCGCGGGCCAGTACCGGCTCTGGATCGAGGGCGTCGACGTGGCCGGTGTCCAGGTCAAGGCGGGCGAGACCACCGCCCTCCAGATCGACGGCGACTCCCCGAACGTGAAGCTCAAGCGCTGACGAACAGGGCCCTCAGCGGGCAGGCAGCCGTGCGAGCAAGGCGGCGTCTCGACGAGGAAGGCTCGCGGGCGAGGCGCTTCCGAGAGATCCCCAGCGCAGCCTCAAGCAGCTCCTCTCGGGGGCGTTCCTCCTGCTCGCTCGACTCGCGCGTCGGCCAAGCTCAGGGGCCAACCTTGCGGGGCGGGAAGGCACGGACGCTCACCTCACCCGCGAAGTGCGCGACGGGGGGCTCATCGGGGATCTCCAGGCCGGCGACCCTGAACATGTCGAGCCGCCCCACCTCGACCTCAGCCGCCTGCAGCGGCCAGGGCGAGTGCTCGATATCGCCTCGCACGAGGCCGCCGCGCAGGCTCCTTCGGACGCCGTAACCTCGCTTCGCAAACAGGGAATAGCGCTCGGTCAGGAAGTGCTCGAGCGAGCCCGGCTCTCCCGAGACCGCCGGTCCACTGGGGCGGTAGCGCACGTCGAGCGCCGCGGGCGGCGCTCCGAAGCGGTCCAGCCGCTGACTTTCGAACCGGACCCAGCCCTCAGGCTCTCGCGTGATGGACATCCCTGCGTCGAAGTAAGGCAGGGCGAACGTCTGCCGCGCCGCGCGCACCGCGATCCTGGAGCCCGCGTCCAGGCTGAAGAACCAGACCCCAGCCCGGCCACCGTGCCTCACATAGGTCCGCAGGTTCAACTCCGGGAAGTGCCGCGCGCCCGGAACCGCCGGCAGCGGCGCGATCCGTGTGTCCCTCATCTCGAAGGGCACCACGCCCACCCAGGCGGCTCCACCGAACTGGTCGATCTCCAGTGACTCCGGGATCCACGGCCGCAGCGCCTCCGCGTCGACCCTCCAGTGCATGAAGCAAAGGTCGCGCCACGTCATGTGGATCGAGGGGCGGAGGGAGTACTTCATGGGCGTTGATTGGATTCGCCGCTGTGGGGCGCATAGGTGCGGCGAGCGCCGCGACGTGGAGTATCACCTCTGGATGGCCTCCCCGGCGCTGGAGAACCTCACGAGAGCCACACCCCTTGGCCTTGACCTGGGGGCGCGAAGCGAGGACCGTGCCCCCCATGACGCTCATCGCCCTCGAGAACGGAACCAAGGGGTTCAACGACCGGACCCTCTTCGAGGGCATCAGCTTCGAGCTTGATGAGGGCGAGCGGGTGGGGCTCGTGGGGCGCAACGGATCCGGCAAGTCCTCGCTGCTGCGGATCCTCGCCGGCGTCGACCTGCCCGACGAGGGCGTGGTGACCCTGCGCTCCGGCCGCCGCGTCGGGTTCCTGGAGCAGGAGCCGGCGCTGGACGGGCAGCTCACCGCCCGCGAGGCGGTGCGCATCGGCCTCGCCGGCCGGGAGAAGATCCTGGCCGAGCTCGCGGCGGTCCACGAGCAGCTCGCCAGCGCTGAGGGCGGGGCCATGGAGAAGCTCTTGGCTCGACTCGAGCGGCTGGAGCAGCGCCTCGAGGACGCGGGTGGGCACGACGTGGAGCACCTCATCGAGGAGGCCCTGACGTCCCTGGACATCCCTGACCCCGACGCCAAGTGCGGGTCGTTCTCCGGCGGTGAGAAGCGCCGAGTGGCGCTCGCACGCCTCCTGGTGTCACGACCGGACGTGCTCCTCCTCGACGAGCCGACCAACCACCTCGACGCCTTCGTCACCGACTGGCTCGAGGACTGGTTCCTCGAGACCCGCATCCCCCTGGTCCTAGTCACCCACGACCGCTATCTGCTCGAGCGTGTCTGTGACCGAATCGTCGAGATCGACGCGTCCAAGCTCTGGTCCTACCAGGGCGGGTACAGCGACTACCTCGAACAGCGCGCCGCCCGCCTCATCGCAGAGCAGCGCGCCGAGGCAGGCCGGCTCGCAGTGCTCCGACGGGAGACCGCCTGGATCCGCCGCGGCCCCCCCGCCCGGACCACCAAGTCCAAGGCCAGGATCCAGCGCTACGACGACCTCGTGGACGCGGCCCCCGAGCTGCGCCCCGAGGACCTCGAGTTCAGCTTGCCCCCGGGGCCGCGGCTCGGCGCACGGGTCGTCCACCTCGAGGGGGTCACCAAGAGCTATGGCGAGCGCACCATCCTCTCCCCCTTCGACCTGGAGCTCGGGCCGGGCATGCGCCTCGGGGTGATCGGGCCCAACGGGGCCGGGAAGTCCACCTTCCTGCGCCTGCTCCTCGGGCAGGAGGCCCCGGACGGTGGACACCGCGAGGTCGGTGCGACCGTCTCGTTCATGGGGGTCGACCAGGAGCGTACGGAGCTGGACCCCGAGGCCTCCGTGGCCGAGAACGTCGCCGGGCTTCAGGGCGTGGTCGCGGTCGGCGACCGCACCGTGCGCGTCGAGAGCTTCCTGGACAAGTTCGGCTTCGACGCACGCCGCCGGGACTCGCTGGTCAAGACGCTCTCTGGCGGAGAGCGCGCGCGCGTCCTCCTCGCCAAGCTCCTCCTGCAGGGCGGCAACGTCCTGGTGCTCGATGAGCCCACGAACGACCTCGACCTCACGACCCTCCGCGCCCTCGAGGAGTCCCTCACCCTCTTCCCAGGCGCCGCGGTGGTCGTGAGCCACGACCGCTGGTTCCTCGACCGCGTGGCGACGCACCTGCTCTACCTGGATGGGAAGGGGGGCGTGCGGCTTCACCACGGCGGCCTCGCCGAGCTCCTGCCCCAGATCACGGCGGAGCGTGAGGCCGATCGGCTTGCGGCGCAGCGTGCCCGTAAGGGGGTGGGCCAGAAGCCCACCCAGACGGCGCCGCAGCAGGCCGCCGGGGAGGCGACCCCGGACGCGCCGGCCCCCAAGCGGCTCTCCCCCTGGCAGGAGAAGGAGCTCGTGAAGGTCGAGGCAGAGGTTGGCAAGCTGGAGGCGCAGGTCGCCGAGCTGGACCGCTCCCTCGGGAGCCCCGACCTCTACGCCCCCGGGGCCGACCCGGGGCGCCCCAAGGCGCTCAGCACAGAGCGGGAGGCCGCCCAGGAGCGACTCGAAGAAGTCTTCGCCCGTTGGGAGGAACTGGAAGACCTGCGCGGGTAGTCCTCTTGATGCACAATGCCTCCCAGAGCGCCGGCCGAGGCCGCCTCTGCCCCACCTGTCGACCCAAAGCCACCACATGAGCATCGTGAATTGCCCTCTGCCCTCTCGCCCCACGACGTCCCGCTCCCTGTGGCTCGGAGCCGCCCTCGCGTGCACCCTCGGGGCGAGCTGCTCCAGTGAGGAGGAGCCCTCCGAGGCCTTCGTTCTCCGCAACACGGAGCACGCGGCCGCCAGCAACACGGAGCCCCTGCGCGCGGATAACGACTGGCTGGCCTATCGCCTCTCAGAGGCGGGCCAGGGCGCCGGGGCCGGCACGGACTTCAACGGGGACGGCGACACGCTCGACTCCATCGCGGTACGGCACAACACGAAGACCCGGATCTCCGAGGTCCTCAACGTCGCCGCGATCGAGGTCATCTTCGTGAACGAGACGCTGTTCATCCTCGTGGACGAGGCCCAGGACGGTCGTGACTGGAACCTTGATGCGGACCTGACCGATCGGGTCCTCCTCTACCACGCCGTCGGCACCCCGGACCCGATCTTCTACGACGAGGTCCCCACGAGCCTCAGCGGCGGCCTCGTCAGCGCCGCGGGTCGGCTCCTCTACCCCTCCACCACGGCCCCCACCGCCTTGATGGAGTCCAACCTCTACCTGGCGGCGGTCGACGCCGCGGGGGCTGCTCCGGCGGCGCCTTTGATGGTCCTCACGGGCACCGACCCCAACAACGACGGGGTCTCCTACTCGATACAGAGCGAGAGTTCGGGCTTCGTGTTCCTCGTGGCAGACGAGACCGTTGAGGGCGAGCTCAACGGCGACGGAGACGCGGTGGACAACAACATCCTCGCCGTGGTCGACGCTGGCGCGCTGACTCCGCAGATCGTGAACGTTGGGCTCGCCTTCGATACCGGCAGCAGCGCTGACGCGGTGCCCGTGATCGGCGGAGGCGAGTGGCTCGCGGCCTTCCTCGTGGATGAAGCCAGCCAGAATGACAACCTCAACGACCCGGCGGACTTCACTGCCAACTGGCAGCCCGCCAACTGCGCGGCCGTCCCGGACACCGACGAGACCGACGCGGTCCTGCACTGGTTCCAGCTCGGTGACCTGATCACCGGGACCCCCGCCGTCAACACGGGGCTCGTCGGGGACAACCAGGCCTATGCGATGATCGACCAGTTCGTCGGCACGGTCTCGCCGGAGGTCGAAGAGGGCAGCGGCCCTGGCTGCGACCTCAACGGCGACGGCGATTCCATCGACGGGATCTTCCGTTGGGTGGCCGCCACAGACCCCCTCGCCCCCCCCCTGCCCGTGACCAGCCCCGGGCGCCTGCACGCCGTGCGAGGCAACATCGCCGGTGGAACCGGCGGCGTCATCGCGCTCGACGACACCTGGGCCATCGTCGTGGACGAGGCGGCCGACGGGCGCGATCATGATGGTGACCCGGGCCTCGACCAGAACCTCGTGGCCGCCCACCAGCCCTCCGCCAGTGGCGAGGCCTGGAACTTTGATCACGGCTCCACCTTCACGACGCCCGTTGGCACGACCTGGATCCAGCCGGACCCTGAGGACTCCAGCCGCTTCTTCGCAGCGATCACCGAGGAGAGCCTCCTCGCGGGGCTCGGCCCGGGCTACACCGGGAACAACGACGGCGACTTCGTGGACTCGATCTCCACGATCCCCACCGTCGTCTCAGGCAACAGGCTCACCTTCCCAGGCGTCGCCTTCGCGGTCGCCGCGACGAGCCCCGGCCTCCGCGTCAAGCAGAACATCGGCGTCCACCGGATCTCCGAGGCCGCCCAGGGCAACACGGACCTCAACGGCGACGGGGACGCCACCGACTTCATCCTCCAGCGCTTCAGCCTGACCGGCGCCTTTGCGAGCACGTACTTCGCCACGGCGGACAATGCCCCGACGCCCGCCAGCTACTTCCAGGTGGGGCAGGCCAGATTCGGAGGCTTCCTGACCGACGAGTTCATGGCCGGGGGCGACCTCAACGGTGACGGCGACTCGGCCGACAAGGTCGTCCGCTACTACCGACTCCAGTGACCGGGGCCCGAGGGTCCGGGTGAGGCTCTTCGCGTGAGGCCAGCCCAGGTCTCACGCAAGGAGCCTGGAGCCGCGATAGCTCAAAGAGCCTCGGCCGCGCGCGCGAGCCGGCTCAGATCCGGCGTCGAGGCCGACGTCGTCGCGAGGTCGGACTCCAGCACATCGGCGCCCTTCACAAGGAAGGAGCCGGCCAGCACCCGCGGGTCTCCTTTTGGGAGTCCCACGCCGTGAGCGCGGGCCCGGAAGCCCGCCGCCCAGGTTCCCGGCCCCATCACCTGCATGAGCGAACCGCGCTCCAGCCCGAAGGCATCGAAGAGGACCTTGTCCGGGTCGGAGACGGCACGCGCCTCCGGCCAGCGCTTCTCGAAGAACCGCTCCCCCTCCTCGGGGGTGCCCATGTGCACCACGAGCGCCGGCGGGAAGGCCGGGTCCGCAGCGCGGGCGCGCAGGTTCTCGATGTCACGCCGGCAGAACGTTCACCCCAGGTGCCGGACGAACACCACGATGGTGGGCTCGTCGCCAAGGGCTGCGCCGAGGGTCGAGGCGCCCGCGAGTGCAGGTGTCGCTGAGATGGGACTCTGGAGGAGGGACTCGGGCAGCGTGAACGGTGTCATGGGTCGGGGCGCCTGCGCGCATTCAGAGCGGGGTGAGCGGATCGGCCGCTCCGTTTGGGAAGTCAGGGTATCAGCGGACCACCCGGCGTTCGCCCATGAGGCGGCCGGGGACGCGACGGTCAGTCGCGGCCGCCCTCTTCCTCTTCGCCCTCGCTCTCCTCGCCCTCGCCGCGACCACGTCGCCCCTCAGGCCGCCCCTCTCCGCGCCGGCCGCCCCCACGCCCGAAGAGGCGCTCCCGGGGGATTTCGTCGGAGCCAGCGGTCTCCAGGAATGAGCGGAGCCCGGCGTAGGGTTTGCCACTGAGGACGCTGAGACTGGCCTGGGCGGCCTCCTTCAGGTCTGGCTCTTCCGCCTCGGCGGCGGCCAGCTGCTCGAGGAACGGCTTCCACTCGGGCTGCCTGGAAATCCCCATTGCGACGACCGCAGCGAGGCGTTCCTCCTCGGTCACGTCCTCCGCGTCGACCTTGGCGAGGCCCCCGTGGACCGCGGGCATGGCGGCCGCCTTCAGGCGCTCTGCCACGTCCTCGTCCGCGTCCAGCCAGCCGAGGCCGATGAGCGCGTTGGCCCGGATCAGGGGCTGCTTGCGGTTCACCGAGGCCTTGAGCAGCGCGGCGCGAGCCTTGCGGTCGTCGCGGGCCACCGACCCGATGGCGCGGAGCACGTTCTTCTGCCGCTCGGGCTCGGCCCCGCTTCGCCGCAGGGCCTTCATCAGCACCGAGAGCGAGTCCTCCGCGCCCAGCTGTTCGAGGGCCACGATGGCCTCCTGCTTGACCTCGTCCGCCCCGCTGTCCGCGAACTCGATGCAGACCTCCCAGTAGCTGGCCGGCGACTGCTCCCCGATCCAGCGCAGGAGCTGACCCCGCTCGCGATCCGAGTTGCCGCCCCGGCCGCCGCCGCCACCGCCGCGCCCGCCACGACCGCCGCCCCCACCTCGGCCGGTGCTGCCGCCTGCGCGCAAGACGCTGAGGACGTACTCCCTCGCCTCGGGCTCGTCGGAGGTCGCGAGCCGCCGGATCATCTCTCGCTGCTCCCCGCCGTTGCCCCCCTTCTTGAGGGTGGAGATGAGCTCGAGCGCCTCCTCGCGGGTGACCGGTCCGTCCGCCCCGCCGAGCTGCGCCACGTCACCAACGATCAGCCGCCGGGGCCGGCGCCCAGGGTGCGACCTGTCAGAGAGCTCGACGCCCGCCTGGATCGCCGCGGCCTCGTGGAAGCACCACTCCAGCTCCGAGACCGAGATCCCGTAGGGCACCGAGAGGATCACGCTCCCGTCCGGCGCGCAGAACACGTGCTGCGGCGCGATGACAGCGCCCGT
>CALLKX010000007.1 GCA_938083085.1 uncultured bacterium | reverse complement strand
CGCGCCCTCGAGACCGGGCGCATGTCCGAGGCCCTCATTCCGCTCCTGGCCCTCTCCCTCCAGTGGGGACTGCTCTACGCTCTCTGGCGGCGGCGGATCTTCCTCCGCGTCTGATGGCTGGCTCCTTCTGCACCGAATGCGGCTCCCCCACCGAGCTGCGCGTCCCCGAGGGCGACAACCGCGAGCGAGCGGTGTGCACGTCGTGCGGGCACATCCGCTACGTGAACCCCAACGTGGTGGTGGGCTGCATCGTGGAGGCCGGCGACCAGCTGCTCCTCTGCAAGCGCGCCATCGAGCCGGCCCTGGGCCGCTGGACCTTCCCCGCGGGCTACCTCGAGTGCAACGAGTCGTCCCCGGCTGGCGCGGCGCGTGAGACCCTGGAGGAGTCCGACGCGGAGGTCGAGATCCTCGGCCTGCACGCTGCCCTCGACATCCCCCACATCAGCCAGCTCTACATGGTCTACCGGGCCCGGCTGGTGGGCACTCACTTCGGCCCCGGCGAGGAGTCCAGCGAGGTGAAGCTCGTGGATCTCGACGACATCCCCTGGGCCGACCTCGCCTTCCCGAGCGTCGCCACCGCCCTGCGCCTCTACGCAGACGACCGCGCCGAAGGCACCCACCGCTCTCACATGGGCACCATCCAGTGGAACGGCCAGGGTTCGCGCTTCGACATCGACCAGTACGACCTGCTCGGCCACCTCGCGCGGTAGCCGCTCCCGGCACGGCTGGGAGCAGCTAACCCGCCCTCCGATGAGATGGCATGGGCCAGCGACATGGCGCGCCGGCCTGCCTCGAGGGCCCACAGGGACGCTTCCTGGACCCATCTGCCTGGTCCAGCAGCGACCGCCCTCGACCAGCGGCGCATGGGTCGCCGAGCGCCGGGAAACACCCTGTAACGTGGCGCTGAAGATGGATGTCTCAATGGTGAACAGGAGGTCCCCCGGGGGGGGGGAATCAGAGACCAGTCACGAAGTTAAGGGTTTTCACCAACCCGGAGGCTGAAAACCAGACACATAAGAATGGCGCCCCGACAAGGAGCCTCCTAAACGCCTTCGACCTCGATGAAGTCCCTCTCCTACCTACTGACCCTCCCCCTCATGGGGCTGGCGATCATGTGGTTCCCCACCATGACGATCACGCTCCCGCTTGGGCAGGATCTCAACGGTTTGGGCGACGAGGCGACGAGTCAGAGCGGGACGGCTACGAAGTCATCGCCCCCCGTTAGCCTCCCCCAGGATCAACCGGAGGCTCTCGGTCACCGCGCAGAGCGAGCCCTTCCCGTCGGCTACCGGCCGCCAGAGTTGCCACCGACCATGGTCGCGGACCGCGGGAACGAGGTGAATGAGCCCGCCTTGGTTGCCCCCGTGGCGCTGGACCGATCCAGGATGACGCCCAGCCCCCAGGGTCCTGAGGGCTGGCGGGGCCCGCCCACCCCACCGGATCGCTGAGTAAGCGAGCACCTGTGCGCCGGCGTCCAAGCCCTGGCCCTTCGACCTGAACGCCATGGCCTCTGAGCACTGATCGCTGGGCGCTGATCTCTGGGCACTGATCCCTGGGCGCGGAGGGCTCAGCTTCGGGGGCCGAGGAGCAAGGCCGCTCTCGGCCGGCACCTCTTCCGCGGGGAGCGTTCGCCTCGGTCCGATCACGGCCCGATGCCTCGGCGCAACAGGCGGCCGAAGTCGCCAGGCGGCGGAAGGACAACGCCTCGAGGACCGCCGACCGCCCCCCGCACCAGCCAGCGCCGCGATCTTCTCGCAAGCGAGTCCGGGCGCTGGCGGAGCGCCGAAGCCCGGGCCCGCTCGCTCGAGCTTGACCTTGGCTCGACGCACCAGGCGACCACCTCCGCCAAGCCCCCTGCCGCCGCGCACTTCAGGCTCCTGGGTCGCGATAGTCTGAATTGCGGTCACGCGATTGGTCGTCGCTCTCTGTATGCACGTCTACCGCGCCATCACCCCACCCCCTGCCAGGTCCCAATGATTCATCCCAAGGCAATCGTCCTGTACTCGATCTTCTCCACCCTCGGCGTTGCGAGCGCAACGGCGCAAGGTTTCGGAGCTTCGCAGGCCATCTCCACCACCCAGGACTTTCCTGCGTGCGTCCGGTCGGCCGACGTTGATGGCGACGGGGACCTTGATGTCCTGTGTGCCAGCAGCTCTGACTCGACCTTCTCCTGGTACCAGAATATTGGTGGTGGGACCTTCGGCCCGGAATTGATGATCGATGGTGACGCGAGCACCATCCGCTGGACCTGCGCCGCCGACCTGGATGGAGACGGCGATGCGGACGTGACGGCTGCGTTGGAAGGGTCCAACAGCATCGTTTGGTACGAGAACCTCGGGGCCGGGCTGTTCGGGCCCAAGCAGGTCGTCTCCACCAGCGTGAGTCTCCCCAAGGCCCTGGACGTCAGTGACCTCGACGGGAACGGCACCGTGGACATCGTCTCCGCAAGCGAACAGGACAACCGCGTGGCCTGGTACCCAAACCTCGGGGGCGGCAATTTCGGGGCCCAGGTGATCATCGGGGATCTTGGGCTCGGACCGGTCACTGTCCGTTGCGCCGATCTCAACGGCGATGGGGCCGTGGACGTGGTGAGCGGGAACAGCCTCCAGAACTCCGTCGTCTGGTATCAGAACGCCGGCGGCGGCGCTTTTCTTGGCCCCCTGACAATCACCTCGAACGCCAGCAACGTCCGGTCCGTGGACGCAGCTGATCTCGACGGCGACGGCGACATCGATGTGCTCTCTGCGAGCTTCGCCGACGACAAGATCTCCTGGTACGAGAACTTGGGGACCGGGTTCTCAGGGCTTCAGAACGTCCTCACAGACTCGGCCGATGGCGCCCGCTCCGTCCACGCGGCCGACGTTGACGCGGATGGCGACATGGACGTTCTTGCGGCGAGCATCTTCGACGACACCTTCTCCTGGTTCGAAAACAACGGGGGCTCTTTCTCCGCGGCACAGATCCTCACCCAAGCCGCAGACGGCCCCTACATGGTCACCTCGGGTGACCTTGACGGGAACGGGAGCGCTGACGCGATCACGGCCAGCCGTTTCGACCACACCCTCGCCTGGCAGGCGAGCACGGGCTTCGAAGACTGCAACGGCAACGGCCTCGCGGACTCCTTCGAGATCTCCACTGGGCTGGAGAGTGACTGCAACGGAAACGGGACCCTCGATGTGTGCGAGATCGCCGCAGACCCTTCCATCGACGCAGATGGCAACGGCACCCTCGACTCCTGCGAGGCCATTGGCACGAGCTTCTGCTCCCCCGCCGTAGCGAATTCCACCGGGCAAGCTGGCGTCATTACGCTTCTCGGCAATGAGACGGTCTTCCTCAACGACTTCAAGATCGCAGCCCGGCAGCTCCCGCCGAACGCCTTTGGCTACTTCATCGCCTCGACCACCCCTGGCTTCGTATTCCCGATCAACAACAGCGACGGGGCCCTCTGCCTGATCGGCAGCGTCGGCCGCAAGGTGGGCGGCGGGATCCTGAACTCCGGGCCCGACGGCTTCTTCTTCGGCAGCGTAGACCTCAATGCAATGCCGCAGCCGACGGGATCCGTCTCCGTACAACCGGGGGACACCTGGCACTTCCAAGCCTGGCACCGAGATGCAAGCGCTGGCCAGACGACGTCCAACTTCACAGACGCTGGTGCGGTGACGTTCCAGTAGCGCGTCCTACCGGACGCGGCCTCCCACCCCAAGTTCACGCGACGGTCTCGCTGCGGCGCACCTTGAATAGGATCAACAGCCGCCGTGAGGCCTCGCGCTGAGCGCTGGGGACAGAGGAGGCGATTGGGGACCGCCGACCGCTCTCTCGCCCCCGCTGGCTCGGAAGAGTAGGCGACGGTCCGGGGACGGCGTACCGGCACGGCGCGTCCCTTTCCCTCGAGTGCATCGTCCCGGCGCGCGTGGCCAAGACACCGGTTGGCCCGCGTGATGAACCACGGTCGTCCCCGCCGCGGCGCCAACAGGGGCGCCAACAGGGCCGCCCGCCACCGGCAACGCAGGTGGGGCAGGCACGACGGAGGGAGCTTGCGCGAGCGGCGATCAGCGGAGAACGCGCCAAGAGATCGTGGCGCAATTCCATCCCGGCCAGAGCCCACAGGCCGCGGCGCCCGAGGCCACATGACAAGCGAGCCCCGGCTCCGGCGGATTGCCGGAGCCGGGGCTCGCTTGTCACAGATTCGGCCCTGCGCTGAGCGTCAGGCCGTGACCTGCGGGATCAGCTCTTGACCTCGAAGTCCGCGTCGACGGGCTCGTCGTCCTCGGCCCCAGCGGAGGCCTCGGGGCCCCCGGCGCCGTCGGGGCCGGGCTGCGCGCCGGCCTCCTGCTGGGCCTGGGCGTAGAGGATCTCGCCGAGCTTCTGGGCCTTCTTCGCGAAGTCGTCGCGCGCGCTCTCGAGCGCCGACTTGTCCTCGGAGTTCCGCTTCGACTCGAGCTCCTCGAGGGCAGCCTCGATCTCCTTGACGTCGTCCTCGGGCAGCTTGTCCTTGTTGTCCTCGAGCTGCTTGCGGGTGCTGTGCACCAGCTGCTCCAGCTCGTTCTGCAGGTCGACGACCTCTCGGCGCGCCTTGTCCTGCTCGGCGTTGGCCTCAGCGTCGCGCTTCATCTTCTCGACCTCTTCCTCGGACAGACCCGAGGACGACTCGATCTTGATGGACTGCTCCTTGCCGGTGCCCTTGTCGAGCGCCTTCACGTGCAGGATGCCGTTGGCGTCGATGTCGAAGCTGACCTCGATCTGCGGCGTGCCCCGCTGCGCGGGCGGCAGGTCGGTCAGGACAAAGTTGCCGAGGAGGCGGTTGTCCTTGGTGAACTCGCGCTCTCCCTGGAAAACCTTGATGTCCACCGACGGCTGGTTGTCCGCGGCGGTCGAGAAGACCTGGCTCTTCGACGTGGGGATGGTGGTGTTCCGCTCGACGAGAACGGTCATCACCTGGCCCATGGTCTCGATGCCGAGGCTCAGGGGCGTGACGTCCAGCAGCTGGACACCGGAGACGTCGCCGCCGAGGACCCCGCCTTGGATCGCCGCGCCAAGCGCCACGACCTCGTCGGGGTTCACGCCCTTGTTGGGTTCACGCTCGAAGAACTCCTTGACCTTCTCCACGACCATCGGGATCCGGGTCGAGCCGCCGACCAGCAGCACGTCGTCGATGTCCGACGGCTTGAGGCCGGCGTCCTCGAGGGCCTTGCGGCACGGCTCGATGCTGCGCTGGACCAGGTCGATGGTGAGCGACTCGAAGGTGGCGCGGGTGAGGGTCTGCTGCAGGTGCTTCGGCCCCGACGCGTCCGCCGTGATGAACGGCAGGTTGATGTCGGTGCTCGTGCCGCTGGAGAGCTCGATCTTGGCCTTCTCGCAGGCCTCCTTCAGGCGCTGCAAAGCCATCGGGTCCTGGCGGACGTCGATGCCCTGGGCCTTCTTGAACTCCTCAGCCACGTACGAGATCAGGGCCTCGTCGAAGTCGTCGCCGCCCAGGTGCGTGTCACCGTTGGTGGCGAGCACCTCGAAGACGCCGTCCCCGATGTCGAGGACCGAGATGTCGAAGGTGCCGCCGCCGAGGTCATAGACCGCGACCTTGCCTTCCTTGTCCTTGTCCGTGCCGTAGGCGAGGGTCGCCGCCGTCGGCTCGTTGATGATGCGCTCGACCGTGAGGCCGGCGATGGCGCCGGCGTCCTTGGTGGCCTGGCGCTGGGCGTCGTTGAAGTACGCGGGGACGGTGATCACCGCGCGGTCTACGGTCTCGCCGAGGTAGCGCTCCGCGGCCTCCTTGAGGCTCTGCAGGAGCATGGCGCTGATCTCCGGGGCGGAGAACTGCTTCTCCCCCACGTCGACCTTGACCAGCTCGTCGGGGCCGCCGACCAGCTTGTAGGCCACCTGCTTCTCCTCGTCGCCGACCTCGTGGTGGCGCCGGCCCATGAAGCGTTTGATGGACGCGATGGTGTTGGTCGGGTTGGTGACGGCCTGGCGCTTGGCCGGGGCGCCCACGAGGCGCGTTCCGTCGTTCTGGAAGGCCACCACCGAGGGCGTCGTGCGAGCGCCTTCCAGGTTGGTGATAACGGTCGGCTCGCCGCCTTCCATCACGGCGACCACCGAGTTGGTGGTGCCGAGGTCGATGCCGATGATCTTGCTGTTGCTCATGGTCGTGTTCCTCAGAGAGGGGCTAGCGCGCGGATTGGCCAGCCCCGTCGGGGTCTCCTGACTCCGAGCACCATGAAGAACAACTCGCGTGCCAACGGGGCGGCAGCGGAGCTCGGGAGCGCAGAAACCGCCCTCGCGGACCCATGATCGATGATTCGCACCCACGCCTGCCAAAGCGGCACGTGCCCTGACGGACCCTCTGCTGAAGTGGCACCCAGGGCAGGAGCGCCCGGCAGCGCTCCCACGCCCCCCGCCGCCCAAGGCGACAACAGCTCCGGGCAGCGGCTGGCTCCAGCCGCGCAGGGCGATCGCGGGCTCAGGGCCCCATCGCTCCTTGGCTCCTTGGCTCCTTGGCTCCGTGGCTCCTTGGCTCAGCCGCTCAGCCGCTCAGCCGCCCAGCCGCTCAGTGGAGCCATCCCCTCTCAGGCGGTGGGATCCTCGGCGCTGCGGCGTCCCGGGGCGTCCCGGGGCGTCAGAGCCCCCTGCCCCCCGGAGCCGGGACAGGCTCAGTCCTTCAGCCGCTCGAGCTTGCTGACCCGACCGTTCCGGTTCCAGTCCAGCACGTA